>CAXQNK010000055.1:0-67754 GCA_964225175.1 Candidatus Nitrosopumilus sp.
GGACAACATTCCATCACCCTGTCATCCCCGTCAGATCGAGTTTGCACGCGGCAATATTGACTACACCGTGATGAGTAAACGGCGTTTGTCCCAACTGGTGGAGGAAGGCCATGTTGCGGGCTGGGATGATCCGCGCATGCCGACCCTGTCAGGTCTTCGTCGGCGTGGCTACACGCCCGAATCGATCAAAAATTTCTGGGGTGCGATGGGCATCTCAAAACAGGAAAGCATTATCGAGATGAGCGTATTGGAAAACGCCATTCGCGATGATCTCAATCAGCGGGCGCCTCGCACCATGGCGGTCTTGAGACCGTTGAAAATTGTCCTGCTCAATTATCCGGAAGGCGAGTCAGAGTGGCTCGAAGCGCCTGTGCACCCACAGCAACCGGAGCTTGGAACACGCCCGGTGCCCTTAGCCCGTGAATTGTGGATCGAGCAGAGCGATTTCATGGAAGAGCCACCTCGAAAATTCTTCCGTTTGCGTCCTGGCGGTGAAGTGCGTCTGCGCAATGCCTTCATCATTAGCTGCGAGCACATCGTCAAGGACGAGCACGGCCAACCCGTGGAGTTGCATTGTCGTTTCGACCCTGAGAGCAGAACGGGCATGCCCGGAGCGAATCGGAAGGTCAAGGGAACGATTCACTGGGTGTCGGTTGCGCATGCGGTGACCGCCGAAGTTCGGCTTTATGACCGGCTGTTCACAGTTGCCAACCCCCTGGCCGACAAGGAACGGGATTTCAGGGAATTCCTGAATCCGGATTCACTCCAGACGCTCCAGAACGCTTACGTCGAGCCTGGAGTGGCTGCAGGAGGTGCCGGAGATTTCTATCAATTTGAGCGCTTGGGCTATTTCGCACATGACTCCAGCGATTCCAGTGTGGGTCGTCCAGTCTTGAACCGAACCGTCACCTTGCGCGATTCCTGGCGAAAGTAGCAAGACCGCCCAGTACTTGATCAATGACTAGCGGCACGGTCATGCGACCCTCTTGTTTGCTAGACTTCAGCATGACCCAATCATCGGAGGAGGTGGTATGAAGTGGTTTGTGCTAGCGGTAATTGTCGGCGCGGTTCTGTTCGCGATCTCTATTTACAACCGGCTCGTGGCGGGACGCAATCAGTTCAAGAACGCATTCGCGCAGATCGACGTTCAACTCACACGTCGACATGACCTGATCCCCAACCTCGTCGAAACGGCGAAGGCGTACATGGCGCATGAGCGTGAAACGCTTGAAGCCGTAATCAGTGCTCGAAACACTGCGGTGTCCGGACTCAAGAACGCGGCACGCGACCCCTCGGACCCGGCGGCAATGAAACAGCTTGCCCAGGCAGAGCAGGGCTTGTCCGGTGCCTTGGGCCGACTGTTTGCGCTCTCTGAGTCCTATCCTGACCTGAAAGCCAATCAGAACATGATGCAACTTTCCGAAGAGCTGACCACCACCGAGAACAAGGTGGCGTTCGCGCGGCAGGCCTATAACGACTCCGTGATGAGTTACAACACGCTTCGGGAGTCCTTTCCAAACAACCTTTTTGCAGGATGGTTCAATTTTGCCTCGGCGGAATTGCTGGAAATAGAGGACGAGGCAAAGCGGGCCGTTCCACAGGTCTCCTTCTGATTTTGTTTTTGTTGCGAGCGGGTCAGTCAGGCCAGTGAATGATCCCGGACAAGGTGGATCATGAATTTTTTCGAGCATCAGGACCAGGCGCGGCGGAATACGCGCTGGCTCCTGTTTCTCTTCCTCATGGCTGTGTTGGCCATCGTGGGGGTCATCGATTTCGCCGTGTTGGTTATGCTGGGGTCGCACCAGGTAGACGTCACGCAGACCTTGCAATTGTCCGACCTCCTGGTGGCCAACCGCCGCTTACTGATTGGTGTGAGCTGTGCAACGCTCCTGGTGATCGGTCTGGCCAGTGCATACCGGATCATTCTCCTCAAAACGGGTGGTGGCCAGGTGGCGGAGGAATTAGGCGGGACCGCATTGCCGTCCTCGCCAGAGGATCCTTTGCATCAACGCCTTCGCAATGTGGTAGAGGAAATTGCGTTGGCTTCCGGAGTGCCTGTGCCGGAAATTTACGTGCTCGAGCACGAGCAGGGTATCAATGCTTTTGCAGCAGGGTTCACGCCGGCCGATGCCGCAGTGGCGGTGACTCGGGGCGCACTGGAAAAGCTCAGCCGCTCTGAGCTTCAGGGTGTCATTGCACACGAGTTCAGCCATGTCTTCAATGGCGATATGCGCCTCAATATTCGTTTGATGGGCGCCCTGTTCGGGATCCTGGTCTTGGCCGTTGCTGGACGCCGGATTCTTTTTCATACCCGCTATGCACGTTCTCGCAACAAGGAAGGCATGGTCATTGTGCTGTTGGGAGCAGCCCTGATGGTGGCCGGTTACGTGGGCTTGTTTTTCGGGCGCTGGATCAAATCCGCGGTTTCACGACAACGTGAATACCTGGCCGACGCCTCGGCGGTTCAGTTCACGCGTGACCCGGGAAGCATCGGCGGTGCCCTCAAAAAGATTGCAGTGCACACGGGTCAGTCTTACCTCACGGTGGACTCCGAGGAGGTGGGCCACATGCTGTTCGGTGCAGGAACGAACCAGCGTTTGTTCGCAAGCCACCCGCCGTTAATGAACCGCATAAAGAGGATTGACCCCGGTTTCAAGGAATCTCAGCTGTCGGATCTCCTGCGTGAAGTCAGGCGCGAGGAAGCGCGTTCGGCGGAACGTGCGGAGCGTGCCGAGGCGAACCAAGCCCGGGCCACTTCTGCCGCCTTCGATCCAGCCGGGATCGTGGACGAAATCGGACAACCCGGATGGGAGCGCATCACGGCGGCCGCGGCGCTGATGGCCGCATTGCCGGATCGGCTCAGGCAGGCCGCGCACTCTCCCAATTGGGCCTTTGAGTTGATGCTGGCAAGTCTCCTGGACCGTGACACGACCTCTTCTGAGGAACAGTTACTGCTTATCGCCTCCGAGTTGGGCGCTGAAAGCGAGCAGCGTGTGCGGCAAATGCGGGAATTGCTTGGCTCGTTGGATGCGCAACAGCGCTTGCCGATACTCGAGATGGCATTGCCTACCATTAAAAAGCGCAGTAAGTCCGATCAGACACAATTGCTCAAGGTGATCACCCAAATCGGCGCGGTGGACGGCAAGATCAGCCCATTCGAGTACCTCGTTGCCCGGCTGATTCGACAGTACCTTTGGGATGCTGCAAATCCGCGGCGGGCGGGCCGTACGGGACGGCTCTCAATTCATTCGGTCAACGCGGAGGTTTGCGCGGTGCTGGCTGTGCTCGCACACCATGGCCATTCCGGAGACCAACTCGCTGAGGAGGCATTCAACGCCGGCATGGAAACCCTTCCGGACAATGATGGGCAATTCCCGGCAGAGCTCACAGACTGGGATCAGGGTCTGGACGCGGCACTGGACCGACTGGATGATCTCAATCCAAAAGGGCGTGAACAGCTGGTCGGCGCGATGCTGGCCACGGTGAGCCATGATGACAGCGTTCGACCGGAGGAAATTGAACTGGCCCGTGCGGTGTGCGCGGCGCTTCACGTGCCAGTGCCCATAGCCTCGCATTGACCCACCCGGGTCAGTTCTCCTGCATCAGCGAGGCGCATTTCTCCGCGATCATGATGGTGGGGGCGTTGGTGTTACCGGAGACGAGGTTGGGCATGATGGAAGCATCGACGACTCGGAGTCCTTCAGCACCACGAACGCGCAATTGCGGGTCAACCACGGCATCCTCATCATGCCCCATTTTGCAGGTTCCCACCGGGTGGTAGATGGTTTCGGCCTTATGTCGCGCAAAGGACAGGATGGCTTCCTCGCTTTGAACCTCAGGGCCTGGGAAAATTTCATCACCCACCCATTTCCTGAAAGCCGGCTGTGAAAATATCTTGCGCGAGAGCCGGACACACTCAACGATCAATCTTCGGTCATGCTCGGTGCCGAGATAATTCGCGAATATCCTTGGTGCCGCACTCGGGTCAGAGGACGCCAGCCTGATTTGACCTCGGCTGGTTGGTCTGAGGGGGCAGGCGTGGAGCGTCATGCCATCCCCGTCCAGCTGGTTTCGTGCATGATCATCCAGCAAGACGGCTGCAAAGTGCATTTGGATGTCGGGACGATCGTTCCTGGCAAATTGACTGACGATGAAGCCGCCTGACTCTGCGATATTCGAACTGCTCGGCCCGTTGCGGGTCAGCAGATATCTCAGACCCGCCCAGATTTCCTTGAGACGACTGTAATTGAGGTGATCATAGGTGATCGGCTCGACGCAGCGGACGAGTGTGGCAACATCGATATGATCCTGCAGGTTCTGACCCACGCCCGGTAAATCAATTGCAACCTCGATGCCATTATCACGAAGGTGGGCAGCGGGCCCGACGCCTGAGAGCATCAACAGCTGGGGGCTGTTGATCGCGCCGCCGCAAAGTATGATTTCACCTGCATGGTGGGCTTCCACGCTTCCTTTTATACGGACTTCAACGCCGGTGGCGCGCTGACCATCGAATAGGATTTTTTCGACGAGGGCGTGGGTTTTGACCGTGAGGTTTTCACGCCCGCGAGCCGGTTTGAGATAAGCCCTTGCTGCGCTGCAGCGACGGCCTGCGTCCTGTGTCACCTGGTAAAAGCCAATTCCGTTCTGGCGTTCGCCATTGAAATCGGAGTTGCGCGGGAATCCTGCCTGTTCAGCGGCATTGATGAATACATCGCTCATTGGGTTGTGGTAGCGCAGATCCTGCACCTTCAGAGGACCGCCTGTGGCGTGGAAAGCATCGGCACCGCGCTGTTGGTCCTGTGCGCGCTTGAACCAGGGCAGCACGGCATCGAACTCCCAGCCTGCGCAGCCACTTCGGGCCCAGTCATCATAGTCCTCCTGCTGGCCGCGGCAATAGATCATTGCATTGATGGAGCTTGACCCACCCAGAACTTTTCCGCGCGGACAATACAGGTTTCGATTTTCGAGTTGCGGCTCGGGTTCTGTCTCGTAACTCCAGTTAAGGTTTTCGAGTGAAATGAGCTTGGCAATTCCGGCGGGTATGTGTATGAAAGGATGCCAGTCGCGTCCTCCTGCCTCCAACAGCAGCACGCGCTTTCCGGGGTGCTCGCTGAGTCGCGCAGCCATTACGCTGCCGGCTGAGCCGGCACCAACAACAATGTAATCGTATTCCATGGGATTTCCGAGAGAACCGAACCCTGATGATAAGCCAAATGGCGACAGAAACAAGAGCCCAGATCAGTGCGAAATTCAATCCCGGCTTGTTTCGCGGAGCCCAGCCGCTATAGTGATGCGGTCGTGTATCAAGGGAGGATAAAACGTGATCCTGACTCGTGTCTCTCTGGGTAATCCCGTCGCCGTAGTGGTGGCGGGTATCTTGCTGGCGATTTTTGGCGTCATCAGCCTCACTCGCCTGCCGATCGAGATGACGCCCGAGATCAGCCGACCGATCCTCCAGGTTTCGACTTCCTGGCGCGCTGCTGCGCCCAACGAGGTGGAGTCAGACATCATCGAACTGCAGGAAGCGGTGCTAAGAAGCACTCCTGGCCTCCTGAGAATGGCGTCGACCGCAAGTTATGGCTACGCCTCTGTCGAACTTGAGTTCGCGATCGGCACCGATATGACGCGAGCGCTCATCGAAGTCATGAATCGGCTCAACCAGGTGCCGCGTTATCCTGAGGACGCCGATGAACCCACCATTGGTTTTGGCGGTGACCGCTACGACCAGGCGATTGCGTGGTACGCGATAGCCAAGGTAACGGATGACCCACGGCCCATTGCAGCATTTCAGGACTACGTCGACGACACCATCGTGGCGCGACTCGAGAGGGTGCCCGGCGTGTTCCAGGTGGGAACCTTCGGAGGGCAGCCCCAGGAGGTCCGCATTACCTTCGACCCTTACAAGACGGCGAACATTGGTCTCGACCTGACGGGGGTCAGCGGCGAATTGGGTGCGAATGCGAATGTTTCAGGCGGCAGCACCGAGGTTGGCCGACGGCAATACAAGCTGCGTTTCAGTGGCAAGTACGACATCCAGTCGTTGGGTGATCTGGTGCTCGCGTGGCGAGAGGGAAGGGCGATACGGCTCAGGGATATTGCCCGGATCGAGATGATGATGGTGGACCCGACCTCCAAGCTGCACCTCGACGGAGGACCTCGAATCGGGATGGCTGTGATTCCCGAGACGGGTATCAACGTCCTCGACGTCATGGAAGAGGTACGGGCAGCTGTTGAGGATCTGCGCGCGAACGATCTGCCCCTTGCCGGGCTGGACATGGTGCAGATTTACGATCAGGCGGACTACATCAGGGAGTCCGTAGGCATGGTGCGTAACAATCTGTTGTTGGGAATGACGCTGGCCGTCGTCGTATTGTGGTGGTTCTTGCGCAGGTTACGGGCCACCGTCGTCGTTGCATTGTCGATTCCCCTGTGCCTGTTCGCGGCCTTCATGGCAATGAATGCATTCGGGCGGACATTGAATATCATTTCCATGGCAGGCCTGGCTTTCGCCACGGGCATGGTGCTCGATGCGGCAATCGTGGTCCTGGAAAACATCTTTCGCCAACGGGAGGCTGGCCTTGAAGGTTTTGCCGCCTCCGAGCGCGGAACCCGGCAAGTCTGGGGTGCCCTGCTGGCTTCCACGGCGACGACGGTCGCAATCTTTATGCCGGTGGTGTTCCTGGAGGACGAAGCCGGTCAATTATTCACTGACCTTGCCCTGACGATATCGGCCGCTGTCGTGGCCTCATTGATTGTCGCCATGACGCTGTTGCCCACCGCGGCCGCGAATCTCATCCGCGGGCGGGCCATCGAGGACCGTCATCGAGAAACCTGGCGCAAGATCACTCGCTACATCATGCACTGGACTGACAGTCCACGACGACGATGGATTTTTGTGTTGTCGCTCACGACCCTGCCAATACTCCTGGTTTTGCTTCTCAAGCCGGCCGCGGATTATCTGCCAGAGGGTCGGCAAAACCAGATTTCGGGATTCATCGCGGTGTCGCCGGGTCTCGGTGTTGATACCGCGGAGCGTGAAATCATGGATGTCATTGATGAGCGCCTCGCGCCGCACCTTGATGGCTCACATCCGGTCCAGATCAGCTCCTATTACATGGGGCTTTCGCCAAGTTTCGGGGCCTTTATCGGTGGCCGTGCGGTGGACCCGGATGATGTGGATGAGTTCCTGAGAATTCTGAACACTGAGACGCTTGCGGGATTCCCGGACACCTTCGCGTTTGCGAGCAGAACACCGATTTTCACGGAGTCCCGGGGCAGTCGCCAGATCGATCTTGAATTGCAGGCGGAGTCATTCGCCTCGCTGCTGGCAGCTGGCCGTGCCGGATTCGTCGCCATTCAGCAGGTCCTGCCCGGGATCAGCGTCCGACCTCTTCCGGGGCTCGAATTGGCGGAACCGGAGCTCCGCCTCGTTCCGGATGATCGACGCATTGCGGAGGTGGGTTGGAACCGGTCCCGGATGGCGATGATCATTCGCGCACTTGGTGATGGCGCCTACCTCGGCGAGTATTTTGATGGCAACCGCAGGTACAACGTGATTTTGCGCGTGGAGCCCTGGCAGACGCCGGAGGAATTGATGGCCATACCCGTTGCAACGCCCAACGGAGACGTACAGACCGTCGGAGAATTGACGCAACTGGTGCGCACGGCAGGTCCCTCACAAATCGCGCGAGTGGACCGGCGCCGAACGCTGACTTTGCAGATCACGCCGCCGCAGAGCATGGCGATCGAGGAGGCACTGGCAATCGTTAAAGAACAGGTCCTGCCTGAGATTCGCCCACTGCTTCCCGTGGATGGAACCATACGGCTTCGCGGTACGGCCGAAGCACTCGAAGAAGCACTCAAAAGCATGTCTGGCAGCTTTACACTGGCGGTCGTTATTCTGTATCTCCTGATTTCAGCGCTGTTCCGATCGTTCAGGGATTCCTTGCTGGTCATCCTGGCGCTGCCCATGGCCACGGTGGGCGGTGTCTTGTCATTGCGTCTGACGGATCTTGCGCTAACCAGTTCAGGTGGGCAACAGATGGATCTGCTGACGATGATCGGCTTTGTCATACTGCTTGGCCTGGTGGTCAATAACGCCATCCTGCTGGTCTATCGCGCCCGTGACGCAGAGCGAGAGGGCATGAGCCGACGCGAAGCCGTGGAAAGCGCGGTCAGGCTGAGATTGCGCCCCATCCTGATGAGCACAATGACCAGTATTTTCGGTATGCTCCCCCTGCTGCTGGTGCCCGGTTCGGGCACGGAATTGTATCGGGGAATGGCGGCGGTGATTGTTGGGGGCATGCTGGTCAGTGCCTTGTTTACACTTATTCTGCTGCCCAGCCTTTTGCGCATGCGCGAACCATTGATGGTTGGCCAGCAGGCAACCTACGGTACAGGATGAATGATCAAGATGACGCTGATTAAACGAATCAATGTGCTGCTGGTGGGGGCTTTGGTACTTGCCGGCGGTCCGCTCAGCGCTCAGTTCAGCGCACCCACCATGGTCCGCCTCGATGAGGCCCAGATTCGTCGCCTCAGCTCTTCCACGATGGTTCCGGGGACGGTGGTCAGTCGCCATGATGCCAAAGTCGCCGCTGAAGTGGATGGTCGCCTGATGATGGTTCTGGATGTGGGCACAGAAGTGTCCGAGAACGATGCAGTGGCGCGAATTGAAGACACGCCGATGCGCTTGCGCCAAGAGGAGTTGGCGGCCGAGGTGGCGCGGGCAGAGGCCCGTTTGCAATTCCTGGTCAACGAGGAGCGACGGTTCGCACAGCTTGCGGAAAACAACCTTGCAGCAGTAACTCAACTGGAGCAAACCCGCGCAGACATGGGGGTGGCCAAGGGTGACCTCGGCGTGGCACGAGCGAGGCTGGCGCAAAACGAGGACCAGCTTTCTCGAACCATAGTTCGTGCCCCTTTTGCTGGGGTGGTGGTTGAGCGATTGCAGATGCCGGGCGAGCACGTGACGGATGGCGCTCGAGTCGTGCGAATTGTTGATCCGGGTTACCTTGAGGTGATTGCTCGCGCGTCCTTATCCTTCTATCCGTTCGTGAAGCCAGGACAATCACTCTCGCTTGCTGCCGGGCCGCAATCTGCAGAGGGCGTTGTTCGTACGGTCGTTGCCGTTGGGGACGAGGACACCCACCAATTTGAACTACGACTTGATCTTGATTCGCTTGTTTTTCCGGTGGGTCAAACCGTGCGCGTTCGGGTTCCGACTTCGGACCCCAAGGACGTGCTCGTGGTGCATCGGGATGCCTTGGTGCTGAGACCCGAGGGCATGACGGTTTTTGTCATGGAACCCGATCAATCTGTTCGGCAGGTCAGTGTGGGCACAGGCATCGGCTCGGGTGATTTCATTGAAATACTTGGAGCCATCCAGGCGGGTGATCGCGTCGTGGTGCGAGGAAACGAGCGTTTGCGCGCAGGCCAGACAGTGAATGTAATCGAAGACTGATTTGACAGAGCCCGTGATTCAAAGAGATGCTCAGCGCCGGTCGGGCGCTGACTCGCTGTTTGAGCGAATTCTCAATATTCATCATGGCGAATGGTTGCCATTCGGACTGGCTTTTGCCTACTTTTTCTTCCTGTTGGGCGGATACTTCATGCTGCGGCCGATTCGCGGCGCTGTCGCTGCGAATAACAGTGACCAGTTGCATTGGTTGTACACCGCAACCTTTATTTCGATGCTCCTGCTCGTGCCCATATTCGGTTTTCTCGTCTCACGGTTCAGCCGTAGCCGTTTCATACCGGGGATCTATCTCTTTTTCATGGCGAATCTCGCCGGTTTCGCAGCTGCATTTGACCCTTCCGGAGCGGGTCCTTGGGTCGAGCGCGGATTTTATGTCTGGCTCAGCGTGTTCAATCTTTTCGTGGTCTCCGTGTTCTGGAGTTTCATGGCCGATATTTTTCGGCCAGCCCAGGCGCAGCGATTATTCGGGGGCATCATGGCCGGCGGAAGTCTTGGGGCGATGGTGGGCCCTTTGGCGACAGCGAGTCTCGTCGCCGACGTCGGGGTGTCGGGCGTGATGGCCATCGCGCTGGCGTGCCTCGGCGTGACGACGCTGATCGCCATCTTCCTGGGGACAATCGCGCGGGCCGCGGGAGATTCGCAGGCCCCTGTGGAAGTCATCGGTGGCGGCATATGGGAAGGCGCTACGCAAGTATTCAGGTCGCCCTATCTATTGCTGGTCTGCCTGTTGATGTTGACGCACAACATGACGGCCACGTTTCTCTATAACGGCCTGGCTGTGTTGGTCGACCAGAATATCGTCGGATTTGATGAGCGCACGGCGTTTTTCGGCTACGTTGATCTCGTGGTCCAGGTGATCGCGTTCAGTCTGCAATTTTTCCTGACCTCAAGGTTGGTGATTCACCTCGGTATGCCGAAAACCGCTGTCATACCCCCGGCGCTGCTGGCTGGGGCGCTCGTGATCCTCGGCAGTTCGATGGGCCTGGTGCTATTTGCGGCTGTCCAGGTGGCTCAGAGGGCCCTCAATTACGGACTGCTGGGGCCTGTGAAGGAGATGCTGTTCACCGTCGTGGATCGTGAAACGAAGTACAAGAGCAAAAACTTCATCGATACGGTGATCTATCGGGGCAGTGACGTTTCCGCGAGTTGGTTGTTCAAGGGCCTGATGAGCCTCGGCGTCTCGCTAGGGCACGTCGCTTGGCTCTATCTGTCGGTGATGCTGATCTGGGGCCTGGCGGCCTGGCGGTTGGGGCAGAAATATTTGCGCTTGCGATCGGATTACACAGATTTGTCGAAAGAAGGGTGAAAACGGCGTCCTGCTGGCGTGTCCACTGACTCTACCGGGCATTGATAAAGTTGTTCCAGTCGGGCGACGTTGAGCATTTCGAGCGCTGTGCCGGCCTGCCACTCGCCATGACCAAAAAGCATGAGCACGTGACTGCAGAAGGTCGCTGCGAGATTGACGTCATGCATGGCCGCCACAGCCATGCGGCGATGGCCGTAGACCTGGTCGCCGATCCGACTCATGATCGATACCTGGTGTCGGAGGTCGAGGTGGTTCGAGGGTTCATCAAGAAGCATCACTTCCGTGTCCTGGATCATCAGGGCAGCAAAAGCCAGTCGCCGGGCCTCACCACCAGATAGGCCCGTGACGCTGCGGTTTTCCAGGCCGGCCAGGTCCATGCTGGCGATGGCCTCGCGTGCTTTTTCAACATCCTCTCCGGACTCGCGCTGCCAGGCATTGAGGTGCGGATGGCGCCCGGTCAGGGCCATCTGCAGCACGGTGGCGTCAAAGACGTATGAGGTGTGCTGTTGAAGCATGCCCAGGCGTTGGGCCACCTCGCGTCGGGGCAGGCTCCGCAATGCCTTGCCGTCCAGCGATACCTCGCCCGCATCAGGGGCAATCAAGCCCGCGAGGCATTTCATGAGCGTGGTTTTACCGATGCCATTGGCACCCATCAGCGCCCAGAACTCTCCACGCCCAAAGTCGATGTTCAGATTATTGACCACGCAGGTGCTGCCCACGGACAGGTCCAGCTGGCGGCACTCCAGGCGGCTCATGATTCCCGTACCCTGAGCCGCGCCCGATTGAGCAGAAGCAGAAACAGGGGCACTCCGAGCAGTGCAGTAATCACGCCCACTGGTAATTGTCTCGGGGCGAGCAGCGTTCTGGCCAGTGTGTCAGACAGCACCAGGAACAAGCCACCGAAAAGCGCGCTTGCCGGCAGCAGAATGCGGTGGTCCGATCCAAGGAGCAATCGCATCAGGTGGGGAACGATCAGGCCGACGAAACCAATGCTGCCGGCGATCGACACCGCAGCCGCCGTTAGCAATGAAGCCATCAGGTAGACCAGCCACAGCAGGCGCTGCACCGACTCTCCCAACAGCATGGCGGAGGTCTCGCCCATGCTTAGCACGTTCAGGCTCCGTGACATGGAGAGTGCTGCGACAAACACGGTCACCAGTAAAACGGCCGACCAGAGACTGACGCTGACATAACTCAAGTCGCCCATCAGCCAGAACAACATGCCGCGCAGGCTGCTATCGTTCCCGGTGGCGAGCAGCAGGCTGATCAGTGCGGCCCAGCCTGCCGCTGTGACCACGCCCGTCAACAGCAAACGGGTGCCACTCCAGGGCCCAGAACCGCGGGCCAGCCCGAATACGAGGATGATGGACACGAGGGCACCAGCAAGCGCAAGGAATGGAAGAGTCGGCGAGGCCATGCCCACCGTGATTCCTAACAAGACAAAAAATGCAGCCCCGCCGGAGACTCCCAGGATGTACGGATCAGCCAGGGGGTTGCGAAGCAGAACCTGCATGAGGCAACCGGAAACCGAAAGCATTGCGCCAACCGTCCATGCAGCTGACGCTCGAGGCAGGCGAAGTCGCCAAAGCAGTTCACCCAGCGGAGAATCCGGGTTTGAAAACGCCTCCAACCAATTCGCGGGGGTGAAATTAACCAGCCCAATGCCACTGCCGACAACGACGCTGCTTAGAGACATTAATGTCAGCGCCGCCAGGAAAATCCGGCTTGATCGCGTGGAAAAGATACGTGAAGTTGGCATCGGTACGGTGAATTGATTACCATTTTGCGTTGAAGGCGCAAAGTAACACACGCCCCCCATTCCACCAAGAATTGAACTGTAATGATCGATGCTGATGGATTCAGACTGAACGTAGCGATTGTCATCATGAAGGATGATCGCAAGGTTCTGTGGGCTCAACGGGCACAGAATGACGGCTGGCAATTCCCCCAGGGCGGTATGCGCACCGATGAAACGCCGATCGAAGCCATGTACAGGGAACTCGAGGAGGAGACGGGACTGAAAGAGCAACATGTCCGGGTCCTCGGCAGTACGCCGGGATGGTTGCGCTATCGTCTTCCAAGGCGTTACCTGCGTCGCCACAGCAAACCCTTGTGCATCGGGCAAAAGCAGGTTTGGTTTTTGCTTCAACTCGAGGCGAGTGAGAGCCTGGTGACGCTGGATGCCTCGCCAAGTCCTGAATTTTCCGAGTATCGCTGGGTCGATTTCTGGTATCCAGCGGATCATGTCGTATCGTTCAAGCGTGATGTTTACCGGCAAGCGCTTTCCTTGCTGGAGCCCATGGCGCCAGTCGCTGGCGCCATGCCATGAAGCCTCAATTCCAGGTTGCTGTACGCAGCCTTTTGTCATTGTGATTCCTGCTCGGTACTCCGAGTGTCGGCATATCACTGCAAATCATGTGCCGAGAAGATCTCTTGAGGCACCCTGACGACATTCCGGTCCGGATGCAGTTCGGGCAGGGGAGAATCAGCGGCGCCGTCGGAATCGTTTTCGGCAGCATATCTCTGGGCGGTGTCTTGTGCTTTTTATTCCCTGATCTGCTCACGACTCCGGAATTTCGTGCACAGTACGACATCACTGCAATGCGACATGTGTTGGCAGCTTGCATGTTCGTCGCCTTTGGCTGCTCGATTCGCAGCCTGATCACTCACGCTCGGGCTCGTGCAGGCCTGTGGGGTGCGGGGTTAACGAGCCTTGGGTTGCTGCTGGGCGGCCCCGGGGCGGAGACGGGCATGATTGACGGCAGCAGCGTCTATATCAGTCTTGATTACTTGCTGCTTTCCCTCGTGGCAATGGCGCTCGTGTTTGTTCCCCTGGAGCTTTTTTTACCGCAGCGAAGGCGTCAGACGCGATTTCACTCCGAATGGCGCACAGACCTGGTTTATTTCGTCGTCGCACACTTGTTCGTACAGGGACTGGCTGTTCTCAGCCAGAAGCCGGTGACCGTCTTATTCTCAGGTGTGCAACTGGCATCATTGCAGGCATGGATTGCACAGCTGCCTTACTGGGCCCAACTCTTTCTCGCAATTTTTGTTGCGGACCTTTTTCAGTACGCAGTTCATCGTATCTTTCATGCCGTCCCATACCTCTGGCGTTTCCATGCGGTTCATCACAGCACCCGCACAATGGACTGGTTAGCTGGTTCGCGTTTGCACCTTGTTGATGTCATCGGCACGCGAATGATGGTGTTTCTGCCGTTGTTTCTGCTGGGCTTCACTCTCGAGGTCCTGTACGGATACGTCGCCATTGTTGCGACCCACGCGGTATTGAATCACACCAACACCCGATTGCCCTTCGGTCCCTTGGAGTATTTGGTCGTTTCCCCGCGAATTCATCACTGGCACCATTCGGTAGAGCGCAGCGCGCACGACAAGAATTTTGCGGTGCATTTTCCATGGATTGACCGTATATTCGGAAGTTACCACGCACCTGCCGGCGAGTGGCCAAGCGAAGTGGGCCTGGAGGATATATCTTTTCCAAATGGATACCTGAAACAGTTTTTTTATCCATTTTTCAACAGCCCGGGATCGAGCAGTTCGGGTGGCGAGCCCTCCAGCCGATGACCGGCGGCCAGCTTGTGTTGGGATGCAATTGACAATCATTCTCATTTGCATTTACAATAACTATCACCCAACACCATCAGGTTTTTAATACTCAGCACCATGTACGTTTGCCTTTGTCATTCAGTCACCGAGAACGATATCCGAGAGGCCGCCAGCTCCGGTGCAACTGACTTACGTGCACTCGCAGAGCAGACTGGCTGCGCGACCGGCTGCGGCTGCTGCGCTGAGTGGGCGGCAGAGGTTCTCAGCGAAACTCTCCGGCCCAAGGAAGCATTTCTGCCACAGGTCGCCAACGCCTGATCTGCCCGGTTACCTGGTGAATCGGCCTGCTGTTTGTAAAACGCAATTCGAACTAATTCTCATTTACGCTTTTTCCTTCCGCATGGGATAAAATTCTGAGCCCCGTGACGCGTTCGTATACGCGTAAATCCGAAGGAGAAAAAGATGAGAGGAGATGCCAGGGTCATAGAGTTCCTGAACGTCGTGTTGCGCAATGAGTTGACCGCGATCAATCAGTATTTTCTGCACTCCCGAATGTTCAAGGACATGGGCTTGAAAGACCTGGCGGATCATGAGTACGAGGAGTCGATCGATGAAATGAAGCACGCGGATCAACTGGTTGAGCGTATCCTTTTCCTCGAAGGATTGCCCAATCTCCAGGACATCGGAAAACTGATGATCGGAGAAAACCCCCAGGAGATGCTTCAGTGCGATTTACGCCTGGAAGAACTCGCAATACCCGTACTTCGTGAGGCAATCGAATACTGTGAATCCAGCAAGGATTTCGTGAGTCGAGACCTGTTTGGGGCAATACTGGATTCGGAGGAGGGTCACGTTGACTGGCTCGAAACGCAATTGGCGCTGATCGAGAAAATCGGCATTCAGAATTACCTCCAGGCGCAGATGGGCTGAGCCGTCAGCCCTGCGACTCCAGGCAGAAAAAAACCACTGTTTGTCATTCCGTTGCAAACAGTGGTTTTAGGCTTTCAAGCCAGTCCATGGTCGTTAAAACAGAGAGGGTGTGCGTCTTCACCTCACGGCTCTGTCTTTCGGCCAGTCCCTTGGCCTCGAAACCTCGGTTTTGGGTTCATCGCCACCCGACTCTGCCAAATTCTAGGTTTCTCCTGCGGTTCGCTTCCTCCGGATTTGCAAACTGGGGGGGCTTCCCGCTCGCTCTGGATTCTGCTTACCTGCGATCCTAGGCTAACTGAATGATTCAGGAAATGCCTGAATTAAGAATGAACATCGGGTAAATTTTGAATTAACGGTGCGCTGGCGACAGTGGCCGTCAATCCGTCCGCAAGCGATAGCCCATGCCGCGCACCGTTTCAATCAGGGAATCGCCTTCGTTCGGGTCGATTTTCTTTCTGAGCTTGCCGATGTAGACGTCGACGATATTGGTCAGGGGGTCCATGTTCATGCCCCAGACATTGCTGAGAATGCGCTCCCTGCTGAACAGGGTGCCCGGATTGCTCATCAGGAGTTCGAGAATGGCGAGTTCCTTGACGGTCAGGTGAAGAGTTTCACCGTTGACGGTGACTTTGAGATTATCTCGAGTGAATTTGATGCTGCCTATGCTCAGGAGGGCCTGTTCCTCACTGCGGTCCGAGGAGCGCCTCATTACCGTGTCGATACGCGCCAGCAATTCCTCGAAAGAAAAAGGTTTGGTCATGTAATCATCTGCACCCATGCGCAGGCCGGTGACGACATCCTTGGTCTTATCCATCGCGGTCAGGATGATCAGGGGTGTGGATATCTTGTTCATTCGGATTTGCTGACAAACTTCGTGCCCGTGCATTACGGGCAGCATGAGATCCAGCATGATGAGGTCGAAATCCCCCTCCAGGGCCAGTTTGAGCCCCTCCCCGCCGTCGTTCGCGATCACGCAGAAGTGACCCTCCGAGCGCAATCCGCGCTGCAGAAAATCTGCGATTCGGGTTTCATCTTCAACGATCAAAATTCTCAAGCGACAATCCTCAATTGATTCTTGGTGGGCAGGGTGACCGTTGCAGTTGCGCCTTTGCCCTTGACACCGGTCAGGGTGATTTTACCCCGGTGCGCCAGCACGATTGCTTTGGCGACGGGTAATCCGAGGCCCGTACCTCGAGCGTGGGCCTCCGCACTTCGACTGCGATAAAACCTTTCGAAAACGTGCTTTGCCTCCTCTTCGGTGACACCGATGCCTTCGTCTCTTACAGCGACCTGCGCCATTTGGCCCACCACAGACAGCGTGACGTGAATGGTGCCCCTGGGATTCGAGTAACGCAAGGCATTATCGATCAATATACTGAAAACCTGGCGGAGTCGACCGGGATCGCCCATGACCAGGACCTGTTGCGTTCCGAGTTCGTGTTCGATTGATAGATGCTCCTGCGTGGCTCGGGCGCTGAAGTTTTCGCACACGGTTCGCAGGGTGTTGACCAGCGACACCGGCCGAACCTTCAAGCTGGGTTCGCCCGCATCCGCGCGGGCCATGAACAACAGGTCATCCACGAGTCTCGTGGTCTCATCGGCCTGATCCACGATGCGCTGGAAGGCCTCACGGTGCGCACTGGGTAGTCCATCGGACAGGCGCAATGCAATTTCCGCCTCGCCCCGAATCACGGTCAGGGGTGTTCTGAATTCATGTGTGATCTCGGCCAACAGCTTCCGACGCGTGGAATCCAGCTCTGCGAGCCTGTTGTTGCTGTTCTTGAGCGCGCGGGTGCGCTCCTCGATCTCGGCCTCGAGCCCCGTGTTGACATCGTGCAATTTGGTTCGGTGTTCCAGCAACTCCGCCGCCATCTCGTTAAACACGGCACCCAGGCGCTGGAATTCAGTTTCACGCAGCCTGGGGATCCGGTGCCCCAGATGACCACTCGCCAGTGCGCGCGCACCCTCTTGCAGCGTGTTGATGGACTGGGTCAGGCTGCCGGAGAACAAACCGCCGATGATCAGTGTGAGCACTATGAAAAATGCGGCAAAGATGGGCAAGAGCTTGGTCACTATACCGGTGGAGTTGGAAGTCTGCAGTTGTGCAAGGCTGGCCTCGATGCGTTGATCGGCCAGGGCTTGTTCAACCATCTGTAACAAAGAGTCCGTCAGTTGGTCCTCGCGCAGGGTCAGGAATGTGGCGTTGGCGCCGTCTCGGTCACCTGAGCTCAGTAACCGCTCGATGGCAAAACCCGCTGCGGTAACTTCCTCGACTAATTGTTCCAGGGCTTCCAGATCTTCGAGTTCCTGGATATCGGATGAGGCGCCGCTGAAAGCGACCTCTTTCCCGATGCCGCGCCGAATGGCAGCCAGCGTTGAGCGGGTCTGCGCCAGGTACTGGTCCCAGTATGGCGGGCGGGTGGGCACCCCGGAGGCCACGCTGGTGCTAATCGTATTCAGTCCCCTGAGGCCCAGTTCAGCAAGTCGGGAATAGTCCTGCAGCACTTCATTGGCCAATACGACTCTGGCGATGTCACGCTCGAACCACCTGACGCTGTCATAGAAATACCACGACAGGCCGAGAATGATAAGAAGCAAAGACCCGAATGCGATATGCAATTTTTGGCTAAAGCCGGTTTTCCATTTCCTCATCGGTGGCTCTCCATGCCCCGTCTGTACGTCCCTACACAGTGACTATAGTGCCAGAGTGAAAAGATGTCGCCAAAATTCAAAAAATCAGTGCATACACGGCGCATGACTCTGAAAATCAGTCCTTTTGCCTTGATATCATGACATGATGCCACAAGAAATGCCTTACTAGGAGTGCTAAACACCCATGTTCACGCAAACCAGCCAACCCTGCCAGTTTGATCGGGATTGCCCGGCGGTCATGATTCCATCCGGTGAGGAGGTGGTCATACCCGCGGGTACCGTGGGGTATATCACCCAGGCTTTGGGTGGCAGTTTCACCGTCTTCGTTGATGGTAACCTGTTTCGGATCGCGGGCGTGGATGCCGACGCGATCGGCAAGGAGCCCGTGCTGCCGCCGGAACTCCCTGAAGACGCGACTGAAGAAGATGTGGAGCGGCTCGTCTGGGAGCAGATCAAGACCTGTTACGATCCGGAAATCCCGGTCAACGTCGCCGATCTCGGGCTGATTTATTCCTGCGAGATGACGGGTGACTCAGATGGCGCACGGCGTGTTTCAGTCGTGATGACATTGACTGCGCCTGGTTGTGGCATGGGGGACATCCTGGTCGAGGATGTGCGCTCCAAGATTGCATTAATCCCGACCATCGAAGAGGTCACCGTTGAGTTGACCTTCGAGCCACCCTGGAACCACCAGATGATGTCCGATGTGGCCCGGCTGGAAACCGGCATGATGTAATGCCGTCATTGCGCCCAGTCGAGACTGAAAAAGACAGCTCGGCCTGACGCGTTGTAGCCTGCAGCGGGCTCATAAGATGTATCCAGGAGATTTTCCACTCGCCACTGTGCGGTCAGTGCCTCTCTCAGGGACCAGCCTCCCCTGACGCTGATGAGTCCATACCCAGGAAGTACCACACCGCCGAAATCGAGGCGCGATCCGGACGCGAACCAATCCATTCCCAGCCATGCACCTTGCGCGAAACTTCGGTCAATGGATACGGAGGCTTTCTCCTCAGGCCGCCTCAACAGCGCCATTCCGGTGGATGCGTCCTCGGTATCCTGCAATGTAACGTTGGCCCTCAGTGACCAGCGCTCGCCACGGTATTGGATCTCAGCTTCAAGGCCCCGCAGCATGGCCTTGTCGATGTTGACGGCGCCAAAGTTAGACCCTGAGAAAGCAATCAACTGTTCTATATCCGTGTGATAGGCGCTGAGGGTCAGCTGGGTTGCTTCTCCCCACTCCTGAATGTAATTCAGTTCAGTGGTCTCGGAGGTTTCCGGTTCGAGATTGGAGTTGCCTGCATAAAATCCGAAGAATCCGGGTGAGTACAGTTCTCCCAGGTCGGGGGCCCTGAACGATGTGCCGGACTGGGCGCTGATACGACCTGATTGACCCACTTCCAAACCGACGGCTGCCTGCCAGGTCCACTGGCTCCCGAACTGGCTGTTGTCGTCGAAACGACCCCCCAGTTGGACGTGCGCTCGGCCGAACGCCTGGTCCCAGTTCGCAAACCCGGCCCGGTTGTCACGGCGGGCTTCATAGTTGCCGTCGGAAACACCCTCTTCATCAAGATATTCCAGCCCAGCTCTCAGGTCGCCATTCCCCAAACGCAGCTGGTTGCGCCAGCCGATGTTGATTCGCTTGGCGTCGAATGCGCTGGTGAAGAAGCCGTAATCGGAATCAAGCTCGTCATCCATGTAGCTGGCCTGAAGCTCATAAGCCCAGTTGGCGCTGACGCGATCAGACCATATGAGCGCGCCCAGCGCCTGTCGGGCTTGCGATTCACCCTGGTCGAACTCGGTGTCTGTGCGGCTTGCCAAAATGCGGTACCCAAGCTGGCCCGCCACAAAATCAAATTCCCCGTTTGCGCTAGCGGAAACGGATTCAAAACCATCGTTGTCGGGGTCGTAAGAAAAACCGCCTGGATTCTGCGCGGAAAACCCATCGGAACGGCGCCAGGCCCCGTGGAATGAGTGACGGCCTTGGTCAGACACCCAGCCGTGGCCGCCTTCGACCTCGAAACTGCCGAAACTGCCACCTGTCACGCGCACGGTTCCGCCGGGATCCCTGCGTGTAAAAATCTGGATGACACCGCCGATAGCGTCGGAACCATAAACCGAGGCGCGAGGGCCGCGGACGATTTCAACACGTTGTATCTGTGTGAGTGGAAGCAGTTCCCAGGCATAAGCGCCCGTGTGCGGAGACGCCACACGAATTCCATCGATCAGGACGAGCACATGGTCTGAATTGCTGCCGCGCAGAAACAGGCTGGTCTGTGATCCTGCCGGACCGCTCCGTACAATGTCTACGCCCGCTTGGAGCCGCAGAAGCTCCAGAAGATCCTCTGCGGCGGAACGCCGGATCTCCTCCCTGGAAATGATGCTCACCGAGGCCATGACTTCACGCGTGGCCTGGGGTGTTCCCGCAGCCGTTGTGACCGTGATGTCCGGCAGTTCGATATCGATCTCGTCCCGCTCTGCAAACACGTCGCCGTGGCTCATAACCAGGCAAAGGGCTGTCATGGCCGCCCAGAAGATCTTGGAAAATTGCATTGGTATTCTCCCTGAAACGCACACCCGCGGTTGATGTCGGGGAGAAGAGACGGCCGGATCATTGATCTCTCGCCGGGCTGCCCTCCGCAACACGTGTTAGCGCACCCTTGTGATCAAGGCGTCGCTGATGCCGGGGCCGGTCTCCGGGCTTGCAAACCTGAGATACCGTTGATGCGCCTTCCCGGATGTCGGATATCCAGTGGCTTCGCTCCAGCGGCGGGAGTCATCACCCCATGGGCGTCTCCCGGTGTGCTTACCGTTGCGGGGGCAGCGCCGGATTTTCACCGGCTTCCCGTTTCATGTGGTCCTGTTCGGGGGCCACACACCCTGGGCAACACCCCGACTATTTTCGGGGTGCCGAGATGGTAGCAGAAAAAGATGCGCTATGCCCTGGCGATCGCTCAGGCGGCTTCCGAGGGTCGGAGTGAGTCCGCGACCGACTCGCCGAGGCGCAATTTCTCGGCCTCAAATTCATCGACTGCGATGATTTCCGTCACCAGTTCGGTGACTTCCATGAGCTGCGTGGCTTCGTCTTTCGTGATCACTCCGAGTGTGACTGCTTGCTCCAGCCTGGCTTCCCAGGTTATCGCATTCAGATGGCCGTGTCTTTCCGCCTTCAGCAGCTTGCGCTCCAAAGGCTCGACGGCGATGACTCTGGTGAGTGCGTCTTCCATCACGCCAACAGGGTGGCCATGGGCGGCGGACGTGTATATGCCGCTGGTCAGGCGATCGCGGGTGGCGGAGGGTGACAACAAAAGTTGTGCGACACGGTGGCCCAGTCGATCGCTGGGTTCCCGCTCGCGGCGCCCGGTGGGAAAAATGACGACGTTCAGCAGAATCCGCATCATCCGGTTGGGGAAGTTATCCACGACCCCGCCGAGCGCGTTTTGCATCCTGTAAACGGCATCATGAAACGCCCATGCGAGGATGGGTTGGTCTGCAGAGGGCCGGTCCTGCGCCTCGTAACGTGCCAGCATCGCAGAGCAGATGTACAGCTGGCTCAGAACATCGCCCAGGCGGGCAGACAGGCGTTCTTTCTGCTTTAGTTTTCCGCCCAGCGTGAGCATGGCGATGTCAGAGGCAAATGCCATGGCGGCAGAATATCGAGTCAGCTTCCTGTAGTAGTTCGCCAGTCGCCGATCGTTGGGAACCGGCACTTTCGCAAGCCGACCCCGGCCGAGCCCGAGTACAAAACTGCGTACCGCGTTGCTGATACTGTAGCCGATATGGCCGAACAGTAAATAATCAAACTGCCTCAGCGCTTCGTCCGGATCTGACAGCCGGGAGGCTTGGATTTCCCTGAATACATAAGGATGGCAGCGTATGGCGCCCTGACCGAAAATCATCAGGCACCGCGTCATGATGTTGGCGCCTTCCACCGTAATCCAGATGGGTGCGCCCTGCCAGGCGCGCCCAAGATAGTTTTTCGGGCCAAGGATGATGCCTTTGCCGCCGTGCACATCCATCACATCCTTGATGATGTCGCGGGCCATTTCGGTCGCGTGGTACTTGGCAATTGCGGAAGGCACTGCGGGTTTTTCGCCGCGGTCGACAGCCGATGCCGTCATCCGCGAAAGTGCTGATATGGCATAAGTCTTGCCCGCAATTCTCGCGAGCGCCTCTTCGATGCCCTCAAACCGTCCGATGGGGAGGTTGAATTGTTTGCGAATACGCGCATAAGCACCTGTTGCCAGCACACCCATCTTGGCGCCCCCCGTTGAGGAAGACGGCAACGTGATGCCACGGCCAACCGAAAGTTGCTGCACCATCATTCGCCAACCCTGGCCGATATATTCCGGCCCGCCAATCAGGGCATCGAGCGGCAGGAAAACGTCCCTACCTCGAATGGGGCCGTTCTGGAAGGGGACGTTGAGGGGCATATGACGTGTGCCAATGTCCACCCCGGGAGTGTCGCGCGGCAGCAGGGCGAGGCTGATACCCAGTTCGCGTTGATCGCCCAAGAGGCCATCAGGATCATAGAGCTTGACGGCCAGCCCGATGAGGGTCGCAACCGGTGCCAGCGTAATGTAGCGCTTGTCAAAATTAAGCCGCATTCCAAGGACTTCTTCGCCCTGGTATTCGCCGCGGCAAATGATTCCGTAGTCCGGAATGGACGTGGCATCGGATCCGGCCGTTGGTCCGGTCAGGCCGAAACAGGGGATCTCATCGCCGACAGCAAGTCGAGGCAGGTAGTGGCTTTTCTGCTCATGCGTGCCGTAGTGGAGAATCATCTCAGCAGGGCCCAGCGAATTGGGGACGGCCACATTGCTGGCCGTAACCGCGCAGACAGAAGAGATTTTCTGCAGCACTGCCCGGTGTCCCATGGCGCTGAAACCCAATCCGCCGAATTCCTTGGGGATGATCATTCCAAAGAATTTATTTTTTTTGCAAAACGCCCAGACTTCGGGCGGCATGTCAGCAAGATCATGGGTGATCTCCCACTCGCGTAACATTCCGCACAGCTCTTCTGCGGGGCCGTCGACGAAAGCCTGCTCCTCCTGTGTCAGCTCGAGATGACTTTGAGTGAGTAACTGCTGCCAGTCGGGTTTTCCAGAAAAGAGTTCACCCTCCCAGCCCACCGTGCCCGCCTCCATGGCGTCGCGTTCGGTCTCGGAAAGGTCCGGCAACATGCTCTGATACTGTTTCAGTACGGACGTACTGATCAATTGTCGACGCCACGTCGGTACATTCAGCGGGACCAGGATGGCGGCGAGGACAATGCCGGTCACAATCAAACCAAAAAGCCCGGGCGTACCGTTGAGGGCCCAGAGGAGATAAGTGGCAATCAATACAACGGTCCAGGTTATCAGCCGAGTGCGTTGAAAGGCGCAGACCAATGAAATGATCACGAGAGAGAGAATCATCAGAGCGCTCGTCATGGGCCGTTTCCTCCTGATAGTCTGGCCATGGTTTGCCCGGTGGGCGGAAGATCTGAATCATCGCGCGGACATGCAAAATTCACATCCACCATACGCTAGAGTATGGTATCGCTTTTATAGCAAGTCAATCCCCCACAGATTGCCCGCGTTTGCCTCCAATTCGCCTGACACTGGAATGTCGGGCGTGGATTGATAACAATAGCAATTCGGTGATGTCGAAAACCCCGCATGATTCAGGCTGTTCACAGTAAGAAAATTCGCAGTAAAAAGTCCGCGGCGGACTGGGAGCAACAGGCCCTGGAAATGATCGCCGAAGAGGGCGTGCGCGCATTCGCGGTCGAGCCATTGGCGCGCCGAATGGGCATCACTAAGGGCAGCTTCTACTGGCATTTTGCCAATCGCGAAGCATTGCTGGAACAAGCGCTGGCGCGCTGGGAAGAGCATGACGCACGCAATCTCAACGCCGCTCTTGGCGCGATCGAGTCGCCGAGAGACCGGTTGATCTCGTTTTTCAGACGAGTAGGCAGAGAGCGTTTGACACACAGGGTGTTCAGCGCGCTGTGCGCCGCAACGGATCATCCCCAGGTTGAGCCGTTTCTCGAGCGGGTCGCTGAACGGCGCATGCAGCACATCGCCAGGGCCTTCAATGAGCTCGGCTTGCCAGGGATTGAGGCGGAGCACCGTGCACGATTGACTTACAGCGTCTACCTTGGCTTTTTGCAATTACAGCGCCAGCATCAAACGCCCAGCCAGAGCAGTGAGGCATTTGAGGCATATATTGAGCACGTGATTGCCACCCTGATTCCGTCGGTCTGAGCGTTTGGTGGTGGCATCCACGGTACGTTGAAATTGTAGATCGCAGGCGCTATTCTCCCGCCACTTTTCGGAGTGCGACTTGACGTCGGTGAAGCGGGCTCATTTAAAGAGAGGAACTGATCGTGACCAGTCTCCAGCAACTTAAAGAATGGGTTGAGAGCATCGCAACGATGACCCAGCCCGACAAAATTCACTGGTGTACCGGTGACCGGGCTGAATATGATCAGTTGGTGGCGGAGATGCTCGAGTCAGGCCTGCTTCTTGAGCTCAACCAGGATACGCACCCCGGTTGTTACCTGCACAGATCAGATCCGGGTGACGTTGCCCGGGTCGAGCACCTGACATTCGTTTGCACGCGGCAACGGGATGATGCGGGGCCAAACAACCATTGGATGGATCCGGATGAGGCGGAGCAGAAAATGGCTTCGCTCTTCGAGGGGTGCATGAAAGGCCGCACCATGTACGTCATTCCGTACTGCATGGGCCCTATTGATTCACCCCTGGCACGTTGCGGGGTGGAAATCAGTGACAGCCCCTATGTCGCGATCAACATGCAAATGATGACCCGGATGGGTCGGGCGGCCTTGAATCGAATCGAACGCGAGGGCCAGTTTGTGCGGGGCCTGCACTCCATTGGCGAGTTGGACCCG
Source organism: Candidatus Nitrosopumilus sp. (assembly GCA_964225175.1). Classification (GTDB taxonomy): domain Bacteria; phylum Pseudomonadota; class Gammaproteobacteria; order Xanthomonadales; family SZUA-36; genus WTJD01. The sequence continues at coordinate 24,826 of CAXQNK010000055.1, forward strand.
GAACGTCGATTCATCATGCACTTCCCGGAACGATTAATGATTCAGTCATATGGGTCGGGTTACGGCGGTAATGCCCTTTTGGGCAAGAAATGTCACGCCTTGCGTATTGCTTCCTACCAGGCGAGAACCGAGGGCTGGCTGGCCGAGCACATGCTCATTGTTGGGATTCAGAACCCGCATGGCGAGACCCGCTACGTGGCCGCTGCGTTCCCATCGGCCTGCGGGAAGACAAATCTGGCCATGCTCATCCCACCGCCGGGCTACGAAGACTGGAAAGTCTGGACCATCGGTGATGATATCTGCTGGATGCGCCCGGGCGAGGATGGCCGGCTTTGGGCTATTAACCCGGAAGCGGGTTTCTTCGGTGTGGCCCCCGGGACAAGCGAATCGACCAACCCGAATGCGCTCGCCATGCTGAACGAGGACGCCATATTCACCAATGTGGCCGAGACCGCGAATCATGAGCCCTGGTGGGAAGGCCTTCCCGAGGGCGAGCCGAGCCTCGATTGGCAAGGCCGGCCATACCGTCCCGAAAATGGCCCCGCTGCCCACCCGAATTCCCGCTTCACCGTGAGAACCGCGCAATGTCCCTCTTACTCCGTTGAGGCCGAGGCGCCGATGGGCGTGCCCATTTCCGCTATTGTCTTTGGTGGTCGCAGGCAGGGCCTCATCCCCTTGGTGATGGAAGCTGATTCATGGGACCACGGCGTGCTGATGGGCTCTGGTATGGCCTCTGAGACGACCGCGGCAGCTACCATGGAAGTGGGCGTCGTGCGTCGCGACCCTATGGCGATGAAGCCCTTTTGTGGGTATAACTTCGCGGACTATTGGCAGCACTGGCTGGAGATCGGCAAGGCACTCAGCAAGCCGCCGCCTATCTTCAACGTGAATTGGTTCCGCAAAGACGATAACGGAAAATTCATGTGGCCCGGTTTTGGGGAAAACATGCGGGTCCTGGAGTGGATCATCGAACGCGCCGAAGGCGATGCCGGGGTAGTGGAGACGCCGGTAGGCAATTTGCCTCAGCCTGGCGCAATCAACATCGACGGCCTGAAAGTTGACCTTGAAGACATGCGAGCGCTGCTTGCAATAGATCATGCAGGTTGGCTGGCAGAGTACGGCGAGATCAGGAAGTACCTCGAAACTTATGGCGACCGACTTCCTGGTGGACTCACCGAAGAACTCGATAGAGTCAACGCGAAGCTGCAGGCCACGGTCGGGGATCAATAGCCCCTGTGAAGGCTGCTTTTACAGGCGATCTCGAACGTCGACATTGCCGGATCGACGTCGCATCGCGCGTTTAAACCTCTGTGCTGCCCATGTTGTCTAAATACCCATGGGAGTTCAGTCAGCAATGATCCAGCAACCCACAGAGCGCTCTGTAAAAGATCAGGAGGCGCAATGGGTCGAGGCTGCTCGAGCGGGCGACTCGAGCGCTTTCGAGAAACTCTACCGCACCCATTGCGATCGGATCTATGCTTTGTGCTGGCGATTGTGCGGGGGTGATGCCGCCTTGGCGGAAGACCTCGTTCAGGACTCTTTCGTGCGAGCCTGGACAAAGCTCCAGCAGTTTCGTGGCGAGGCGAGATTCGGTACCTGGCTACACCGCCTTGCAGTTAACGTTACGCTCAGCGATCGTCGCATCCGCGTGCGACGCGTTCAGCGTGAGCAGCCATTCGAGGCTGCGGTGGAACGAACGGCGATTGGGGAGCGTGACAGTCCACAGGGTCTGAGGAGCGATCTCGAGCAAGCCGTAGCAGCCTTGCCGGAGCGAGCCCGCACGGTGCTTGTGCTGTTCGACGTTGAGGGTTATGGACATCAGGAGATCGCGGAAATCACGGGCATGGCTGTTGGTTCATCCAAGGCGCAACTGCATCGCGCCAGGAAGTTGGTGCGTGAGGCGCTGAGTCATGATTAAACGAATCAAGGGGACAACTGACCGTCTGCGGATGTTTGATGCGCTTCCGCGAGCCCTGGCGCCGCAACGAGACCTCTGGCCGGATATCGAATCTAGATTAACTACGATGCCCAATTCACGGGAAGAGTATCCGGAAGCTGGCGTCAATCCTTGGCCTGCGATAGCGGTGGGTATCGCAATGGCATTTGTCGTCGGCGTGATTCTGGGTACCCGATTTGACGGATGGCCCCCCCCGCGAGATGAGCCTGCCGCCGTAAACTGGACCTGGTTGGGCGCCGTGAAGGCAGTGGAGAAAGAGTACCAGACGGCATTCCAAACCCTGCTTCCGCTGGGCCAGGGAGAGTTGCCATTGGACGAGCACAGCACGCGAGAGATTGAACGGGGATGGACTGAGCTCCAGTTTGCCGAGCTACAGTTACAGTCCGAATTGCGCAAGGACCCGGATAATCCATTCCTGTCGCAACATTGGCTCAAATTGCGAGAACAGCAGCTCCGATTCATGCGACAAGTCGCAGGAATCGGGCAATACCATCGGAGAGAGATATGAAGATTGCGGCATCGGTTTGTGTGTCTATGGTGGTTCTTGGAATGGGTGCAGATAGTTGGGCGGAAACCGTCCTGGAGACCCTCAGCCTGAAGCCGGGCGGCATGATTGAGGTCAGTAATGTGGCTGGAATGGTTGAAGTCCAGGCATGGAGCGAGTCGAAGGTCGAGGTCAAGGGCGACCTGGGCGAGAATCAGGAACTGTCAATCGATCAGACAGCTTCCGGCGTTCGGTTGGAAGTGGTCAATCGTGGAGACGAGGATGATTTTGAAGATGCGGAACTCGCACTCAAGGTGCCCGAGTCGGCTCGACTGGTGATTGAAGTCGTCAGTGCAGACGTCACGGTATCGGGTCTGATGAGCGAAAGCATTGTGGTTGAGGCGGTCAGCGGTGACATAGAGATAGCGGCCCAAACGCGACGCCTCGAAATATCCTCTGTCAGCGGAGATCTTAAGTTTAACGGTGCCAGTGACAGGGCGGTGCTCGAGACGGTATCTGGAGACATCATCGCGCAAAAAGTCAAAACCGAAGTCAGCATCAGAACGGTTTCTGGTGATGCAACCTTTACGGGTGCCGCTCTGGAACGCGCTCGGGCGGAGACTGTATCGGGCGACTTCACACTGGATATGGGTCTGACCTCAGGCGGACGACTGGTCGCCGAGGCTTTGAGCGGCGACATAACATTGAACCTGCCTTCCGCGCAGACCGGGGAGTTCAGGCTGCAAACATTTAGTGGCGACATTCGAAGTGAATTCGGGCCCAAGCAGGAATCACGGGGCGGGCCGGGCAGCAGCCTGCGCCACCAGGAAGGTGAAGGTGACGCTCTGATTCGCGTCGAGAGTTTCAGTGGCGACATTGAAATCACTAAGCGTTACATCTCCAGCGCTGGCGATTCCTGACCTACATCTCACCCCAAATGGTCTCCGCCCCCTCAGACAGTTGGGGTGAGATGACGTGCAAACAGACCCTGTGGCACATATTTCCGCTCGTCACTGTGATGCCGTGGCCTGAAAGATTTTTTGGGTCGCGGGTATTTCAATCGGGGGGCAATATTGCTAGTATGCAAAGCGTTAAGTGTTTGTTAAGCCGGTAACACGCCTGGAGACGGGCAGCCCGTTGCGTGGATTTTTCGCGTCTGGGGGCCAGAAAAGCGGAATTCCGCTCCTTCTGTCGGCGCGAAACTGTTAGAACATTTGCACTTTTAATTTGGTGATGTGTGGAGAACCAACACTATGAATCTCAATCGTAAGCAGCTTTATTCTGTCATACGGGGTTCGCTCACTTTCGGTCTGGCCGCTGGCCTCACGACCACGGGTTGGGCCCAGGATGAGGCAGAAGACGAATCAGCGGAACTTGATAAAATCCTCGTTACGGGTTCGCGTATTAAGCAAGTTGATGTTGAAACCGCTCAGCCGGTGACAATCATTAACCGTGAAGACATCGACATGTCTGGTGATACCAGCGTTGCAGAGGTCCTGCGTAACATGTCGACGAACACCTTCGGCTCGTGGCGCGGTGTATCGGGCTACGGCTCTGGTGCTCCGGGTTCGGTCGAAGTTGACCTTCGCGGTGTCGGCGCCACGCTCGTCCTGATCGACGGTCGTCGTATGCCGGGTGCGGGTTATGACGGCGGTCAGACCCAGAACCTCAACAATATCCCGCTCGCCATCGTTGAGCGCATTGAAGTCCTGCGCGGCGGTGCTTCGGCCATTTACGGCTCAGACGCGATCGGCGGTGTGGTCAACGTGATCACGCTGAAAGAACTGGATGGCGGTTCCATCTCCTACCTGCGCGAAGACCGTGGCGTGGACGACGGCAATACCGATCAATGGGAATTCGCCGCCGGTGTCACGGGTGACAAGGGCAATATGCTCGTCACCTTCCAGCACACGGAATTCGACCCTCTGGAAGACAACGCGGTGTCTGGTTTTGACAACGGCACGTCTTGGTGGGGTCCGGTTACCAACGTGTTTTATGCGTCGCAGTCCGCGGGGGCATACGTGAGCTGGTATCCACAGGAACTCTGTGAGACCATCCCGAACACGGTTGATCAGGGCTTCCGCTGCGGTTACGCCTACTCTAACGTGACCTGGCTGTATCCGAAGCAGCAACGTGATTCGATCATGACCAAGATCAATTACGAGCTGACGCCGAATATCACCTTCCATGCCCGCCTGGCATTCGTGGGTAACGAGACCCAGTCACGCTTCGCGCCGACGCCGGTCTCTACCAACACCATCACGATGCGTTACGACAACCCGAACGCACCCGCTGATGTGGCGGCCGATGTGATCAGCGGATTTGATCCCTACCTTTACATCTACCACCGTACGGCACTGCTCGGAACACGTGACGCATTCTTTACCGACAACACGTTCGATAACGTATTCGGGCTGGAAGGCTACGTCGATGCGTTCAACGGGTTGGACTGGCAGGTCAACTACCAGTACACGCTGAAAGATGAAGACGTGCATAACACGAACCTCGTGAATGACATCCTCTTCCAGCGCGCTCTTGACAATGGCCAATTCGACATCTTCAACGTGGCTGGATTGCCCGCTGACGAGTGGTCGGAAAATGCATTCCAGTTCTACAAGACGGTTGCTCACACGGGTATCTACGAAGTGCGAAACGAGCGTCATATCTTTGACGGTTCCATCGGTGGCGAATTGTTCTACACCGACGCGCTTAGCCTTTCGGCGGTCGTGGGTGGAGAATTCGAGAAAATCGATTTCACGCAGATATCCGATCCGCAATCTGCCGCAGGGTTTGTGTCCGGTGGCGCTGGCGGTAACGACGTGTACGCGACCCGTGAACGCACATCGCTTTACGGTGAGGTCCAGCTGAACCTTGGCTTCGGCGTCGAGCTCAGCGGCGCTGTACGCTACGACGAATATGACCAGGATGGCATTACGACCGTAGGTATCGTGAATCAGTCAAGCAACAAAGTGTTTGACGACACCACCTACATGTTCACGGCCGCATGGCGCCCGACGGACAATATCCTCATCCGTGGTGTGATTGGCACCGCCTTCCGGGCACCGACCATGAGCCAGCTGTTCTCCAGCCGCTCATTCGGTTTCCCGTCAGCGTATGACTATTACTACTGCGATACGCTCGGAAACCCGGGTGGCAACGAGGCGTATTGTGACGCGCTCAACCCGCCGCAGATCAAGACCTTCTCGGGCGGTAACCCGACCCTGGAGCCGGAAAATGCCGACACCATGACTTTCGGTGGTGTCTGGAACATTACCGACGATCTGTCTGTGGAAATCCAGTACTACGATATCGAGTACGAGAACAAAATCGTGGGCGTGAGCCTGAACGACATCCTGCTGCTTAACCAGGCAGCCGGCGGCACTACCGCACAGGTTATTCGTAACTCAAGTGGTACCATCGAGTACATCCAGTCTGGTGTGCAGAACTTCCTGAAGCAGGAAACCAACGGTGTCGACTTCGTGGCCAATTACGGCCTGAATACCAACGGCGTGGGCAACTTCTCCTTCAGTCTGCAGGCAACGCACGTGATCGAGTTCACGGACGTCGACAAGGACGCCCTGACAGGTGCTGAGATTCCGCTTGAGCGGGCCGGCAACTGGGGCTCGCCTGACTGGCGGGCCAACTGGACCATGGGATGGTCCTTGGGCAACTTCTTTGCCAGCTGGCGCGCGAACTACATCGGTAAACAGGACAAGACCAGTGGAGCGGCTTCAGCCGAAGATCTGGACGCTGTGACTTACCACAACCTGCAGGCTGGCTGGTATGCCCCGTGGGATGGTGAGATTACCGTTGGTGTGCGTAACGTCGCCGATGAAGACATCCAGTTCAACTTCGGTAGCCCATCGTGGCGTGGTTACGACTACTTCCTGTATAGCCCGGAAGGTCGTACCTGGTACGCGCGCTACAAGCAGAACTTCTGATATCTTCAGAGCGTGAAATGAGACGGCGGACTTCGGTCCGCCGTTTTTTTTGTTTAAAGTAAGACCATGCACCCAGTTAATCCGCAACAGATTCTCGGGCATGCCTGGGGCTTGATACAGCGGCGGCAGCTTGACCAGGCGATCGCAATGTTGAATCAGCTTCTGCAGGCTTATCCCGATCAGGACCAGGCCTTGCTTCTGAAGGGAATTGCGCTGTTTTACAAGCAAGACTTCCCCGAGGCGCGAAAACATTTCGAACGCAGTGTCGATATCAATCCGAATAATCCTGACACCTGGAACAACTTGGGAAATACCTGCGTCAAGGAACACGATAATGCGCGCGCGTGCATCGCCTTTGAGAAGGTCCTCGAGCTGGATAGATCGCGCCAGGATGCTGCATTTAACCTTGCGGTGTGCCTGAACAAGCTGGGTCGGGTCGAGGAAGCGGAGCTGGTGCTGACCCGATTGTTGAATCAGAGGGCGGATCACCCGGGTGCCTGGTCGACCCTGGGCGCTGTGCAACAGGCACAGGGAAAACAAGAAGAAGCATTGGCCAGTTATGACCGCTGCCTCGCGCTGGATCAGAGTTCTGCCCTCGCGTTGCACAACAAGGCAGTCATTCTCCGACAGCTCAAGCGCTATGACGAGGCTGTGAGCTATTCAAAACGCGCGGTGAAACTGAATCCAGGGGCCGCAAACGTTCACCAGAATCTGGGCAGTGCGCACGCAGCCATGGGTGAGATTGATCAAGCCATTAAGGCTTATGAGCGGGCAGTGAAGCTGGAACCACGGAACCCCGAACATCACCATTGGCTGAATCATTTGCTCTGGATCGAGGGCAAACAGGGTTTCCTGGATTCCTACTTTGATGTCATCAGAGCGCAGCCCGAAGCGCAGGAAATCCGGCAGGCGCTGGTTTACAAATTGATGCTCTCAGAGCGTCTCGAAGAGGCTCAAGAGCACGCGGATTACCTCGTCCGGCTTGATCCGGAGAACCCTTCCAATCTATTGCTTCAGGGAGGGGTGCTTCTTCGGCAAAGGCAGTTCGAGGCGGCTTTGACGGCACACGACCAAGCCTTGCAGAAGAGTGGTGGTGACATTGGTTGCAAGCGGGAATTTGCCACCACCTTACTCGCCAACGCCGAGCCCGCAAGGGCAATGTCCATCCTGGATGAACTGCTGGTAACGGATCCGTTGAACCAAAGCTACTGGGCGCTTAAGGCAACTGCGCTGCGACTTCTTGGCAGTGACCAGTATCATGAACTGTACGATTATGAGCGACTGGTTCTGAGGACGCCTATCAGCGTTCCCCAGGGCTATGATTCCATTGGTGCCTTTAACCGGGAGCTTAAAAGCGCACTTGAGGCCCTGCACATCAACAAGGAGCACCCGCTTGACCAATCTCTGGTCAACGGTACCCAGACCATCGATGACTTGTTCGAAGGCGCGCAGGGTCCTATCGGTCAGCTTGAGAGGGCGTTCGATGAACAGATGATACAGTTCCTCGGGCAATTGCCGCCTGATGTCCGGCATCCCACGCTGGCCCGCAATGGGGCGGGTTTTATATGTACAGGCGCATGGTCGGTCTTGCTGCGGACTTCGGGCTACCACCGGAATCATCACCACAGCGCTGGCTGGTTCAGTGGCCCCTACTATGTCGATGTGCCTGAAGCCGCAGAGGACGCTGAATTGCGCCAGGGATGGATACAGTTTGGCGCGCCCAGTTTCGAATGTATTGAGCCCCTGGCTGCGGATTACGTAGTTAAGCCAGAACCAGGCCTGATGATCCGCTTCCCCTCCTACATGTGGCACGGCACGATACCTTTTGATTCGGACGAAACCCGCATGGTCGTGTCCGTGGACCTCGACCCCGGCCCGGGTGCCGGTATCCCGGAGCTTGAATCTCAGCCTGCGGTCGGTGGCCCATCGTCGGCAGGTATTGCCTCCTTCTAGCTTGCAATGGCCTCCTGCTCGTCCTGGGTCAGATGGCGGAGATAGTTTTTACCCCGACCCACCGACTCGCTGTGAATTGACTGCCGCAGCTGCGCTGCACTCGCGGTCCTGACAAATTGACCCCGCTGTCCCGGGTGAAGGGCTGTGGGCGTCCATGTCAGCCCGAGAAAATCGTACAGTGACCGCCCCGTCTGTTCAGGCGCCGCGACGAGGGATTCATAGTTCACGGTCAGAATCGATCGGCCGAACAGCGCTTTCCAGTGGTCCATGAGTCGGTCGCATTCCTTGTCATAGCTTGAGAAATCGAGCAGGGATGTGCTGAAACGGGACAGATCGTTCAACTGTTGCTGAAATATTGAAATTGCGTTGTCGAGGCGTCGCCGGCGTGAGTGAATAAACAGGGCTTTCGGGAACAGGCGCTTGATGAGGCCCATGGCCTGCAGATTCTCAGGGCGTTTGTCGACGCCCCGAGCGCCGTGTGCGCCCAACTCGCGAGACAGTTCGAGATAATCCCGGCGCACGGCGCTCAATCGGTCCTCACCGCCTTCATCGAAGAGCGCCCACCAGTCTTGCGGCGGGCCGGATTGCAAGCGCAGAAAAAGATCCAATTCCCCGAGAGCGTGAGTCTCCGGGCTGGCGGCAAGCATTTGTTCGATGAGCGTTGAACCGGAACGAAAGTGCCCGACGATGAAAATCGGGCGTTCCGAGGTTTGATCCTGTTTCTGGTCATGGTCCAGCCAGGCCGAGGTGACCCTGGTGATCGATGCGTCCACGAACTGCCTGAAAGAGGCTTGATTCCACGCGCCGACCCGTTGCCGCTGCTTTTCATTGGCAGTGCGCATGTGACCCATGGCCATTTCGTACTCACCCAGGTCATCACGGGCCTTGGCCAGCGCAAACTGGAGACTCTCCAACTCATAATCCGATCGGGACTGGCTCGCGACCGCGCGTTCTGCCCGTTGAATCCAGTCTGATTGTTCGACGGTCATTTTCCGGCCGTGAATCATGCGAACCAATGCCTCGACGAATTCCGGATCCTGGTCCAGAACTTGCTCAAATAAAGCCTCCGACTCGGTTCGCTCCCCTGAGGCCTGCAATAAAGACCCCAGGTTGAAGAGGGCCTGCACGTGATCGGGATCTTCGTTCAGCACGTCTCTCAATACCGCCACAGCCTCACCCTCGCGCCGTAAATCGGCCAGCACAATCGCGCGCGTGACCTGTGCGTGTGCACGGGGACTGAAGTCACCTGAGAGGGCTTTTTCCACGGCGTCCAGTGCAGCTGCGGATTGGCCTGCGGATTGCAAAAGCTCACACAGCTGAAACCATGCCTTGGCATCGTCGTCATTGTTTTTCAAATAGGCCCTGTAGTAGTCGTGGGCGCGAGCCTCCTGCCGCAATTGCAGTGCCCAGCGCGCCAGGTAGTTCACGTAACCCAGATTATGCGGTTCAAGTTTCGCGAGGCGCTCTGTGAGCTTCATTGCCGCGTCGATTTGTCCCATCCTGACATGGACTTGCACGCCAGCTTTCAAGACCTGGTCGCTTTCCGGGTACTGGCGCAGAAGCAATTGTGCCAGGCGTGCGGCCTCGACGAGGTTGCCTCGCGAAAGGGAGAGTTGGAGCTGCGCCAGTTCCGCCTTCATGGACATCTCTGGAACCCTATGAACCTTGGGGCATTATAGGTGTTCGAATTCGCTCCGGAATCAATTCAGCTGCTTTTTCGCATTCGCGAGGCGATGTCCTCACGCGCCGTCTGCAAGATGGAGTCGCGGTCCAGCGAGTCGAGAATGCGTCGTACAGTTTCCCGCGGCCCGCCATCATCCCAGGCCATGCCGCGGGCAAACCAGGACTCTGCGACGGCTCCCGTGATGTAGGTTGCATACCAGGCCAGCGCTCCCTGTGCAGTGACGGTGACCGCCGTTGAGAGACCGGCGCTGACTCCCTTTAATGCAGACGACACCAGGTTGATGCCCCAGTATGCCCCCATCAACGCGAGCAATTGGGTAGCGATTGTCAGCAGTAGTGTGCTGGCTTCCCTGCGGGACAGTTTGAAGCCATAGACCTCACCGAGGTGAATAACCAGCGCCACATCAATACCCGCGGCAGCGAGCAGGTCCGCGACGGGAATGGGGTTTGCAGCCACTGCAATGCCCTTGGCCAGACAGTAATAGCGGATGATGCGTTCGGCAACCTGGCGCCGCGCTTGAACGATTCGCTTGGCCACCGTGGCGTCAAGCTCTGCCGCGAAAAGCGCCGCATTCAGCGCCGCCAGGGTTTTTCCTTCCTTGTGCAATATGCCCCACAGCATCTCGCGCAAGTCGTGGACATTCTGACGGCGGGGCCGTTCGGATTCGGTCTCCGAGCCGTCGGCGTGGACGGTGATTACCCGTTCAGGGGCCGGATCAGCTGAACAGGCAACCACATGCTCAGGTGACAGCAGGCCGTGGCACCGCGCCATGAGTTGTTTCAGCAAGAGAGCCTGCTCGGTGCTGGTGTAGCGATCTGATTTATTCAGCACCAGCAGAAGTGGACGTTGCAGGCCAGCGAGAAAGGCCAGGGCTTCGCTCTCGACCCGTGTGAGGTCGCCCTCGCAGACCATGAGCAGGATGTCCGCTCTCCGGGCGGCTTCCTCGGCGATACGGGTGCGTTGCGCCCCATTAAGTTCATCGATGCCCGGTGTGTCGATCAGCTCGACCCGACCTTGCTCCACGCGATCCCAAAGCTTTTTCTGAGCGGAGCGGGTCTCGCCATGCAAAGGGCTCGTGGAAAATAATTTTTGGCCCATGAGAGCATTCAGCAGCGACGACTTGCCCGTGCCGACCCTCCCAAAAACAGCGATATGAATTTCTTCCCGGCGAAGTTTCTCTGAAAGCGCCTCGATGTGATCGAATTCTGACTGCAGCTCAGCGCGAACCGAAGCCGGAATATTTGGGTCTTTCAGCAGATCACGGAGATTCCGGTTCGCCTCGAGCAGGTGGTCGTCAGGAAGCCGAAGAGCGTGCTTTTGCCTGTTCGATCGCCATGCGCGCCACGTCTTCAGTGTGTTTCGCAAGATGCTCACTTAACAGCTCCTCGAATGCCTCTGCGGCGGGATAGGGACGCAATTCGCCGCGGCTGGACAGCGTCTGCGCGGCGGCTTTGCCCAGGCTCTCAAAGATCAAGCCATAAGCGACGGCGTGAAGCAATCCGCCCGTCAGGGTGCCGATACCGGGAAATGCTTTGAGCGCGTTGCCCGTGATGGCCAAGGTAATGGTGCTCAGTTTTTTGACTTTGCCGCCGGCTAGTTTCAGAAAGGTTTCGATCTGCACTTCCTTGAACGGGACGTTGTACAGGTTACACAGTTCCTGGATTAACCGCGTCGCAAGTGCCCCCTGGATTACCAGGTCTGATCCCGGCGCGACCGCAGCCATCGCGCCGATGACCGCACGCTTGGAGTAGCGTTCGATGAGTTCCTCGGACTGTCGCTCCCGATGCTCATCCCGGGCGGAACTCAACTTCTCAGAGGCAAGGGTCATCACGGCAGTGTCGCGCAGTGATTCCATCAATGCCCGATTCTCATCCAGGTGCCGTTGTATACCGGAAACCAGTGCAGCGATCTTCACTGGACGCAGTCGGGTTTCGGATTCCTCTGTGCCGTCCAGTAGCTTTCGAATCACCTCCTCGTGCCCTCCGGCCGAAATCGCCACGATGTCTTCCCGGGGCAAGCCTGATTGCTCGCTGATTCGTGTCAGGATGGCCTTGCGTTCATCGGGTCCGTAGCGATCCAGCTTGTTCAGGGCCACGAGTACGGGTTTACCGAGCTGGACGAGCATCCTCAGGTGTTCTGCCTGGCTGGCGGTAAGGTCTTCGTCGCACAGAAAAATCACCAGGTGGGCGCGACGAGCCTCGTCGAGCACTTCCGTTTCATCTTGCAGGTTGAATCCGGGCAAATCGGACAGGATTACGGCGTCGCCCGACGGTGATGCCCATCGATGCTGGCGAATCTCTGTGGTTGTTCCAGCCCGGGGGTCGGTCAGCACCTGGGCCTCCGGGACCAATGCTCGCGCCAGGCTGCTTTTACCGGTGCTGACTTCTCCAAATAGCGCCAGGTGAACCGTTCCTGCCGATTTGCGTTTGCGCTGCTCACTCAGTTCTTGCAGGGCGGTGCTGACGTCTACACCTGTCCCGGCCGCCCGCACCAGGTCTTCATGCAAGCGGTCTTCGTCGGGGGGTGTATTTTCAACTGCATGCGCATGTTCGGTTTTCGGCCACAGCCAGTGCCAGGCCAGCAGCATGGTTGCCACGCAAAAGCCGCCCCCAAGAATCAGGATGCCCATTCTCAGGGCTGTGGGTGCAGCTTCCAGGCGCTCCCATACCGACAGCGCTGTGTCGGTGGCGACCAGCGCGAGCAGCAGGGCGGCGGCTCCTGCTGCAATCAGTCCAACAATGATAATAAATCGGACGGACATGGGTCAGGCTCGAAACCAGGTCACGGTTCGGGCTCAGTTCACGTGCTGGGCGGGGCTGAATTCAGCAACAGCTTGAATCAACTCGCCCAGGTGATCGGGGTCAACCTCAGGCGTGATTCCATGTCCGAGGTTGAAGACATGGCCCGGGCCCGTCCCGAAAGCCCCCAGGGTTGCTTTCACCTGCTCCCTGATTACTGGTGGGCTTGCGAGGAGAACGGCCGGGTCGAGATTACCTTGAAGCGCAACCCTGTCACCCACCCTTTTCCGGGCCTCACCGAGATCAATGGTCCAATCCACGCCGAGTGCTGCGCAACCGGTTTGGGCCAGAGACTCGAGGTGACCATTGCAACCTTTGCTGAACACAATGACGGGTACCTCGCTGCCATCGGGGGCCGTGTCAAGACCATCAACAATCCGGGCCATGTAGTCCAGCGAGAATGTTCTGAATGTCTGTGGGCTGAGTACGCCGCCCCAAGAGTCAAAGATTTGTACCGCCTGCGCGCCGGCCGCGATCTGGGCGTTCAGGTATGTGGTGACGGACTCCGCAAGCTTGGCGAGCAGGAGATGTGCCGTTTCCGGCTGATCGTACAACAGCGATTTGACACGACCATAGGTTTTGCTTGCACCGCCTTCAACCATGTAAGTGGCCAGTGTCCAGGGACTGCCGCTGAAGCCGATGAGCGGCACCGCGCCATCAAGGCGTTGGCGTATCAGGGCCACCGCATCGGTCACGTAGCGAAGTTCGGTTCCAGGGTCGGGGATGGGCAATGCGTCGATCGCGGAGCGCGAGCTCAAGGGATGATGAAACCGGGGGCCTTCTCCCTCGATGAAGTGCAGGCCCAGGCCCATCGCATCAGGAATGGTCAGGATATCGGAGAACAGGATCGCGGCATCCAGATCGAACCTTCGCAAGGGCTGCAAAGTGACCTCGCAGGCGAGTTCGGGATTAGTGCACAGATTCATGAAGCTTCCGGCCTGGCGGCGTACCTCTCGATATTCGGGCAAGTAGCGTCCGGCCTGGCGCATGATCCAGACAGGGGTGCGGGTAACTTTTTCCCGGCGCAAAGCCTTCAGGAATAGGTCATTTTTGAGTTTCGGGGGCATCGGGTTCAATCAGTTTGAGTTCATCCAGCGGCTTGACAAAAGCCTCGTAAAAGCGGGTCTGTTCAAGGAGCCTGACGCGCGCCGCTATGGCCTCGGACTGCGCTTGGAAGGGCCCATGAACGACGGCCCATAGTATACGCTCTCCCTGGGCCATAGGCGCGAGGTGATAGGGCCCTTTGATCTTGGTTTGGGCCTCCGAAATGATGGCCAGGGCCTTTGTTTTTTCGGAGAAGACGCCGAGTTGTACACCCCAGCCCTCTCCGGGCACCGCATTCATGGAGTTCACCGGCAGACCTGGCGGGTCCGGCGGAGGAATGTGGCCGACCCGCCCCGGCATCATGCTTCGAGACCTGAAGGGCGTCATGCGCTGCGCGCCGGGCCCGGATTGCCCGGGCTGCCGACTTTTGCGGACGCAGTAATCACCCATATCGATTTCGCTGGGTTCGCAATCCTGGGTTGCACGGGCGGTTTGGGAAACAGGCAGAGTGAATAGCGTGACGATCACGCTGCAGCCGCAGGCCAGGGCTCTGGCTAAGCCTCCCGGCATGAACGCACCGCTTCGAGCACCTGTTCCCGGGAGCAGTCCTGGTCGATGTAAGCTTCGCCAAGCCCCCTAAGAAGCACGAGTCGAAGCTTCCCTGAGACGTTTTTCTTGTCCAGCGTCATGGCGTCCAAGATCGCGTTGGGCTTGATAGCTTCATGGAAGCGAGTGGGCAGACCGAATCTGTTGAGTACAGATTGCAGTCGATCTGCAACGCCGGGGGCGAGTCGTCCCCGCTGCTCAGAAAGGCGCGCAGCGATGACCATACCAATAGCCACAGCCTCGCCATGCAGGTAATGCTCATAACGCGTCAGCGTCTCCAGTGCGTGACCGAAGCTGTGCCCGTAATTGAGCAGGGCCCTGGTATGGGTCTCTAATTCATCCTCCGCGACCACGGCGGCCTTGTTTTCCACTGATTGCCTCACCATCGTCAACAGGGTCTGCGGATCTCGTTGACTGATCGCCCCGGCATGGTTTTCGATCCAGTCAAAGAAATCGGCGTCGCGGATCATGCCGTACTTGATCACTTCGGCGATTCCGGCGCGATATTCGCGGTCCTCCAGCGTGTCCAGGGTTGCCGTGTCGGCAAGGACCCGGGTGGGCTGATGAAATGCGCCGATCAGATTCTTTCCATGGGCGTGATTGACACCTGTTTTACCACCCACCGAGGCATCAACCTGCGCGAGCAAAGTGGTGGGCGCCTGCACAAAACGGATGCCACGCATGTAGGTGGCGGCCGCAAAACCGCCAAGGTCCCCGATGACCCCACCGCCCAGGGCGATGAGACAGGCATCCCGGTTGGCCTTCATTGAGACCAGTTCATTGACGATACGGCGCCAACTGGATACCGTCTTGTGCTGTTCACCGTCAGGAAGAATGAGGCTGTGAGCCCGATCCTTGGGTAAACAGTCGAGGACACGATGCAGGTACAGCGGAGCCACTCGCTCGTTGCTCACGACCAGGATCAGTCCACCACCAACGCAATCCAGCCAGTGCTCAGGGCTTTCGAGCAGTTTGGCGCCGATGTCGACTCGGTAGCTGCGCTGTCCCAGAGGTATTTCAACGGTTTGCATGCAGATGATCCTCTGGCTCAGGGTGCCAGTGTTGTTTGACCAGTGAGGCCAACTCGTCTGTCACGCGCCTGATGTCCGAGTGTTTTGATTCAAACACAGCGTCCGCGACTTCCCGGTAGAGTGGGTTACGCTGCGCCGCCAGCTGTTCCAGAAAGGTTTCCCGGTCACTTCTCTGCAACAGAGGGCGGCTTTTGTCGCGGGCCAGCCTCAGCAATTGCTGACTGACGGGGGTGCGCAAATAGATCACGAGGCCCGTTTTTTCCATCAGTCTCCTGTTTTCGTGATCCAGCACAACGCCGCCCCCAGTGGCGATGAGCAGCCCGGTGCGTTCTGAGAGTTGACGAAGCATGTCGCTTTCACGTTTTCTGAAGCCCGCTTCGCCTTCAATCTCAAAGATCAGATCGACGCTCGCCCCGGTTCGCTGCTCGATTTCCTGATCGCAATCAACGAATTCGAGCCCGAAACGTTCAGCAATTCGCCGTCCCAGGGTGGTTTTTCCGGATCCCATGGGCCCAACCAGGTAGACGTTATCGTGTTCACTCATCAGGTCTTCCGGATGAGCACGTTTCGGGGTTGCGTGGGCTGGTCATGGGTGCACGCCCCCCCGGCATTGGGTACCATTCATTTTTGGACACGTTGTGATCAGGCCACCACCGGATGTTACGTTTTTTCATCATATTCACAGTGCTGCTCGTCGGGCTGTTCACACTGGAGATTCTACAGCCGGTGGAAAAGCACGTCATCTTACCCTTCACATCGCTGATCGCGGACATCAGCGTCTGGTTGGTGAGTGCATTTGATGATTCTGTTCTGGCATCAGGGAATGTCATTCGAGATTCGGTGACGGGCTTTGGGGTGCGCATTGAGCGGGGCTGCAATGGCCTTGAAGCCACCATTATCCTTTTTGCCGCGATGTTTGCCTTCCCGGCACCCCTGAAACGGAAAATCATCGGGTTTTGTATCGGCTTTTTGGCCATCCAGTCACTGAACCTGGTTCGCATCATCAGTCTTTTTTACCTTGGCCAATGGAACATGACTGTCTTCGAGTGGTTCCACCTCTACCTGTGGCAAGCCCTGATCATCCTGGATGCGCTGGTGGTCTGGCTGATCTGGCTGCGAACCCTTCCAAGGGCAGGTGCGCGAGATAGCGAGCCGCCGCTCGCCACACAAACCTGACGGCACTGCCTTTACCCGCAGAGGCGCTGGAGCGATTTGGTCAGTGTATGGACGCCGCCCTGGCTGCCAAGGAGCCTGAACCCACGGCCATGACCCTGGCGACTGTCGACAAAAGCGGTCAGGTCACGGCGCGCATGGTGCTGCTGAAATCCTGGGATGCGCAAGGTTTCGTGTTTTACACCAACACGCTCAGCCGTAAGGGGCGCCAATTGGCTGAGCATCCCAGGGCGGCACTCGTCATGTACTGGAAAAGCATCGAGCAACAGGTTCGTGTGGAGGGTGCGGTCGAGCCGGTTTCGGCTGAAGAGGCGGATGCCTATTTCGCCAGTCGGGATCGGGGTTCACAACTCGGCGCCTGGGCCTCGATGCAGTCTGAGCCGCTAGACAATAGAGCCCAGCTTCTCAAAGCCATAGCCGCCATTGAACTTAAGGGGGTCGGTCGTTCTGTGTCCCGACCACCGCACTGGTCCGGTTATCGTGTTCAGGCTGAAAGAATCGAATTCTGGTACGGGCGAAAAAGTCGCCTGCACGATCGTTTCCAGTTCCACATTGAAAATGACCGGTGGGTCAGGCAACGGCTATATCCATGAAGGCATGATCTGCTGGACTCGCAGCGTGGAGATCAGCACTCGTGGCCGTGGGTTCTACCCGCTGGACTCGACTCTGTCACGAGCGGTGTCTGACAGTGGCATCGAATCGGGACTGCTGCACGCCTTTATCAGGCACACGAGCGCTTCCTTGCTGGTGACGGAAAACGCAGATCCCGATGTGCTCCGGGACCTTGAGATGTACATGGGCCGATTGGTCCAGGATGGGGATCCCGCATTTAGCCATCGCGCGGAGGGGCCAGACGACATGGCCGCGCATGTGCGTTCCGTTTTGACTCGGACCGAACTTTCCCTGCCCATCAGGAAGCATCGACTTCAATTGGGCACCTGGCAGGGCGTTTTCTTGTGGGAACATCGATTCGATGCTCACCAACGTCGAGTCGAACTGACTCTGCTCGGTGGAACCTGACGAAAAATATCACGTTCAGTGCGCGGCAACGCTGAATTCACCACCCCATGAGCAGCAAGAGAAAGCGAATTCCGATCAGGGCAAACAAGGGCGACAGGTCAATGCCTGCGATAGGTGGTATCACCCGCCTGATGGGTGCCAATACTGGGTCCGTTAGCTGGTAGAGCAGCGGCACCAGCGGGTGCCTTGCCCGTCCGCCGAGCCAACTGAGCAGTACCACCCCGATGATCAGAATAAAATAGGTCATCAGTAGCGTGATGCCCAGTTTGATCAGCGCATACATCAGAATCCCGGGGGGCGTCATGCCCAGCGGGTTGAGTTGGTCAATGACCCAGGTCGACAGGGCCTGGAGGCAAAACATCAGGACGACCGAGGCGGAATCAAGCCGGCCAATTGAGGGCACGATGCGCCGAATCGGGATGAGCAGGGGGTTGGTCACCTTGATTAGGAATTGGCAAACCGGGTTGTAGAAATCGGCCCTGACCCATTGCAGCAATAACCTGAGCATGACCGCTGTCGTGTACAGATCGGTCAGTGTTCCAATCAGGAAACTCATTGCCCGGGCAAAGTTCATCTTTTAGTCTCCCGGCTCGGAGAGCTCTTCGCCTCTCTTGACTGCGGCGCGCACTGCGCGCAGCACAGTGTGCTCAAAGCCGTTGGCTTTGAATTCGTCGATCGCGGCTGCGGTCGTCCCTCCGGGTGTGGTGACCGCTTGGCGCAAACCCGCGACGTCAGATTCAGCCCTAGCAGCCATTTCCCCTGCTCCGCGTGCAGTTTGAACCGCGAACCGGGCCGCCTGGTCTTCAGGGAGCCCCAATTCGCATGCTGCGGCAGTCAGTGCTTCGATCATAAGATAAAAGTAGGCCGGGCCGCTGCCGGATATTCCGGTCACCACGTTGATCAGGCGTTCTTCGTCCACCCAGGCGGCAGCGCCCGAGGCAGACATGATGTGTTCGGCCAGTGATCGTTGTAACTCGGAACATGTTTCGGCCGCGAATAGCCCTGTCATGCCCATCCCGATCAGGGCGGGGGTGTTCGGCATCGCTCGAATCACCGGTTGATCCTCGCCCAGCACTTGCCTTATTTGCTCGATCGTGATTCCGGCGGCCACCGATATAACGAGCTGGCTGCTGTGCAGTTCACCAGCGAGTTCTTCCAGCACGCTGGACATCACAAAAGGCTTGACGGCAAGGACAATGGCCTGGGCATCTCCAATCGCTCCGGAAATGGCCTCGAATGTTTTGACCCTGGGGACATCACCGAGCCTGCTTCGGACGGCCTGCGATGGGTCAATGACGTGAATGTATTGTGGCGGTGAAGATGCCTGCACAAGGCCGCTGATCAGTGCGGTGGCCATGTTGCCGCCACCAATAAAAGCCAGTTTCATCATCGTATCGGGTCCTTTTCAGGCATCAAGGGGACGGGCTCCCATCAGGTCTGTGCCCACCCGCACCATGGTGCTGCCTGCTTCAATTGCCAACTCGAGGTCTGCGGACATCCCTATCGAAAGCGTATCGAGATCATGACCTGCTGTTTTCAAGTCCTCGTAAAGCATACCGATTCTGCGAAAAGTGTCACGCGTTGATGAGGGGTCGTCGCTTTGGCGCGGGATGGCCATCAAACCCCTCAAGCGGAGCCTCGGCGAGCCCGCAACCAGCGCAGCGAGTTCGGGCACGGCGTTCGCCGCAACGCCGGATTTTTGTGCCTCACCCTCCATGTTGACCTGCAGACAGACATTTATGGGTGGCAGCTCGGGTGGCCGGTGTTTCTCCAGCAAGCGTATGATTTTCTCCCGGTCGACGCTTTGTATCCAGTCGAAGCGAAGCGCGAGGTCCCGAACCTTATTGGACTGAATGGGGCCAATGAAATGCCAGGTAATATTCAGGTCCTGCAGCCGGGCTTGTTTTGCGATGGCTTCCTGAGCCCTGTTCTCGCCGAATTCGGATTGCCCAAGGCCATGAAACCGACGAATGAGGTCGGCGCTTTGCTTCTTGCTGACCGCGAGCAAACGCACCGATTCGGGCTCTCTTCCTGCTCGAGTTGTGGCCTCGCGGATTCGCGTCATCACGTTCTGATATCGGTCGAGGGCGGACTTCATGTTGCGGGGTCTGGGCTCGATGTTCTATGGTTAGCCGTGGGGATGATGGTCGTTGGCATGACGCAATCATGTATTTTGTTTCATAACGCGCGATAATGCATTGTAACGCGTTATCAGAGAGAGCCTGGAGTAAATATGGATATTGCGGAATTACTGGCCTACTCCGTTAAAAACAAAGCGTCGGACTTGCATCTTTCCTCGGATCTGCCGCCCATGGTCAGAGTTGATGGCGATGTGCGGAGACTCAACGTACCTGCGTTGGAAAACAAAATACTCGTGGAGCTTCTTTACAGCACCATGAACGACCATCAACGGCGTGATTTCGAGGCGGAGCTGGAGGTCGACTTTTCCTACTCGGTCCCGGGACTGGCGAGATTTCGCGTCAATTGTTTCCACAAAGATGGGGGTGTAGGCGCGGTTTTCAGGACCATTCCGATCAAGGTTCTGACCCTCGAGGAACTCGGCGCGCCTCCCTCCTTCAAACAGATTATCCAGGTACCCAGGGGATTGGTGCTCGTCACGGGCCCGACAGGCTCCGGAAAGTCCACAACGCTGGCCGCCATGATCGATTACCTTAATGGCACCATGGCCGGTCACATCCTGACTGTCGAAGACCCCATTGAGTTTGTGCACAATTCTCGAAAGTGCCTGATCAACCAGCGCGAGGTGCATCGCGACACCCACGGCTTTAACCAGGCCTTGCGGTCCGCGCTGCGCGAGGATCCGGACATCATCCTGGTTGGTGAAATGCGCGATATCGAGACCATTCGCCTGGCACTCACGGCTGCAGAGACCGGTCACCTGGTGTTTGGCACCTTGCATACCAGCAGCGCCCCGAAAACGATCGACCGAATTATCGACGTGTTTCCAGCTGGAGAGAAATCCATGGTGCGCTCGATGTTGTCCGAATCGCTTCGGGCAGTCATCGCGCAAACCTTGCTCAAACGCCTTAGTGGCGGACGCGTTGCCGCCCATGAAATCATGATCGCCAACCCGGCCATCAAGAACCTGATCCGGGAAGACAAGGTGGCACAGATGTACTCCGCCATTCAGACAGGCCAGAATGCGGGTATGCATACGCTGGACCAGAATCTAGAAGAACTGGTCAAGCGCGGAATTATTACTCGTCAGGAAGCCGCGAAGAAGGCGGTCGACAAGCGTTTGTTCCTATAGGAGAAAGACATGAGTACAGTCAAGGATTGGCTGCAGCAATTAAATAACGAGAAGGGCTCTGACTTGTTCGTGACGGCGCATGCGCCGCCCAGTATCAAGGTGCACGGCAAGATCAAACCCATCACGACTGAAGCCCTGCTGCCGGAGGAGGTGAACGAAATCGTTCGCGGGATCATGACCGATCGCCAGGAGCGTGAATTCGAGGAAACCGCAGAATGCCAGTTCGCGATTTCCATAGAGAACGAGGCGCGTTTTCGTGTCAGTGCATTCGTTCAGCAAAGTTTCACCGGCATGGTGTGTCGTCGCATCGAGACCAAGATTCCCACCTTCGAGGAACTGGAGCTGCCCGAGATACTCGCCGATCTTTCGCTACTCAAACGCGGCATCATCCTGTTCGTAGGCGCAACGGGAAGTGGTAAATCAACATCGCTGGCGGCAATGATGGGCTATCGGAACCAGCGAATGAGCGGGCATATCATCACTATCGAAGACCCGATCGAGTATGTTCATTTTCACAACAAGAGCCTGGTGACCCAGCGCGAAGTGGGCATGGACACCGAGTCGTTCGAAGTGGCATTGCGCAATACTCTTCGTCAAGCGCCAGACGTGATCATGATCGGCGAGGTGCGTACCCGGGAAACCATGGAGCATGCGATCACGTTTGCAGAAACGGGGCACCTCGTGCTCGCTACCCTGCACGCGAATAACGCGAACCAGGCAATGGATCGAGTCCTGCATTTCTTCCCCGAGGAGTCAAAGGACCAGGTATTGCTTGATCTTTCCTTCAACCTTCAAGCCATGGTGGCGCAGCAATTGCTCCCGTCTGCCGACGGAACCCGACGTTGGGCGGCCGTGGAGGTCCTGCTTACCTCGCCGTTGGTGAAGGAAAAAATCCGTAAAGGCGAGATTGCTGAGCTGAAAAACATCATGAAGGAATCCACGCACCACGGCATGGTGACTTTCGATCAATGCCTGTTCCAGATGTACAAGGAGGGCAAGATCACCTATGACGATGCACTGCGACACGCCGACTCAGCCAACGAGGTTCGCCTGTCCGTCAAATTGTCTGAGGGTGGGGATGTTGAGAGCCTTTCGGGTGGTCTGAAGGACGTCGAGCTGATTGGAGACTGAAGCGCCCTGACGGTGACTGCTGCAGCTACCTTGAATGGACGCACCCGCGCGGCCTCGAATTGCTGAATCTGGAGGATCATCATGCGAATCCTGATCGTTGAGGACAATCCGGACATTGCGGCCAATATTGGTGATTACCTGGATGGCCGTGGCCACGAGGTGGATTTCGCAGGTGATGGCGTGACGGGGCTACACCTCGCTGTCGTTGAGGATTTCGATGCGATTGTGCTGGATCTCTCCCTGCCGGGCATGAACGGGCTCGAGGTCTGCAGAAAATTGCGTGAGGAGGCAGGAAAGAGCACGCCGATCCTGATGCTGACTGCCCGGGATCGCCTGGAGGATAAAATCATCGGCTTTGAGACAGGCGCCGACGACTACCTGGTCAAGCCCTTTGCGCTTCAGGAAGTTGAAGTGCGTCTGGATGCACTGTCGCGTCGCAGCAGGGGCCCGCAAAGCCGCGTGTTGGAGGTGGGTGAGCTCCGCTACAACATCGACAGCCTCACGGTCAACCGCGCCGGCCATGAAATTGAACTGAACCCAATTGGACTCAAGCTTCTGAAATGTCTTATGGAAGCGGCACCCAGTGTCGTCACGCGGGCTGAACTGGAAAAGAGGGTCTGGGCTGAAGAATTGCCAGACAGTGACAGCCTGCGGGTGCATATCCATTCCCTGAGAACCCTGATTGACAAGCCCTTCAAGAGCAAAATGATTCAGACCCGACATGGGATCGGATACCGCCTGGTCGACCCGGATGCAATATCGTCGTAGGCTTCGCAGCCGCATCATCTTCTCGTTCTTGTTGCTCGGAACCGTGTTGAGCGGCTCTTTCGCCGTGAGCACCCTGTTTCTGCAGCAGTACCTGGAAGATCAGTTGATCGGCACGACGCT
This sequence comes from Candidatus Nitrosopumilus sp., assembly GCA_964225175.1. Classification (GTDB taxonomy): domain Bacteria; phylum Pseudomonadota; class Gammaproteobacteria; order Xanthomonadales; family SZUA-36; genus WTJD01. The sequence continues at coordinate 47,807 of CAXQNK010000055.1, forward strand.
CAAGGCAGAGCTCGATGATTATATTGATCAGCTGAGGGAAGACCCCAGCGTGGTTGAGCCCTTTTACACACGCATCCAGGGTTATGTGACCCGTCCCGGGGATCCGAACCGGCGGGTTGTGGCACAGATTCGCAGCCTGCAGTCCGGCGTGCATGATGTCCAAACTTCTGAGGGCGTATTCAAAACAGCGGTAAGAAAAGAAGAAGACCTGTGGGCATTCCTGATTTACGATGTAAGTGAGAACCAGCGTTTGACCCAGCAGTTGATCTGGGCCTTGCTGGGCGCAGTCTTGGTGTTTTCCCTTTTGTCCCTGGGTATCGGCATCTGGTCTTCCCAGCGTGTGATGCGGCCTGTTTCTGATCTGGCGCTTCGATTGTCCCGGATCAGCGAGGAGGCACCTCATCCCGGGCTCGCCGAGGGATTTGCCGATGACGAAGTAGGGCAGTTGGCCGTGGCTCTGGACCGCTACGCGGAGCGACTGCATCAACTGGTGGAACGTGACCGTGAGTTCAATGCGGATGTCAGCCATGAATTGCGCACCCCCCTGGCGGTGATCAGTGGCGCGACCGAATTATTGCTGTCCCAGGGCGACCTGTCGGAAAAGAATCGCCAGAAATTGCTCAGAATCGCGCGTGCTGCCCGTCAATCGTCTGACATCACTTCGGCATTGCTGCACCTTGTCAGGGCCGAACGCGGTACCACGGGGGACAGTGAAGCCCATGACGTGCGACGCGTTGCGGAGAACCTGCTCAAATTGCAAGAGCCTTTGATTGGAAACAAGCCGCTGCGGCTGCGAGTTGAGGAACAGGATCGCGTCAGCGTCATCGCGCCGGAATCAGTGCTTGCCGTAGCGTTGGGTAACCTGGTCAGCAATGCCATTCGATACACGGCCCAGGGCGAGGTGGTGATTGTGATTGGCGATGGGTCCGTGCGGGTCGAAGATACAGGTCCGGGAATTTCGGAAGAGGACCTGCAGCATGTATTTGATCGTCACTTTCGAGGCAGTTCGGCTGGTGGCTCCGGCGCCGGGCTGGGCCTGGCCATTGTCAAACGCCTGTGCGAGCTATACGGCTGGGCGATAGAATTCAGAAACCGTGAGCAGGGTGGGCTGATCGCAGAATTGAAATTTTTTGGGCGATAAGTGCCCCAAGGCATTCGGTTAGGAAGAGGAGGCTTTATGGCCCTCATTAATTGTCCTGGTTGCAATGAGCGAATCTCTGATGTCACGCGCATGTGCCCCCATTGCGGTGTGCGTCGCGCTGAGTTGGACGAGACGCAGTTACTGGAGATGAGACGGCGACAGCTGCGTGACAGGGAGTATCACCTCAAGATGACCATGTACGGCGTGATGAGCTTTTTCCTCATCGCATTCGGATGGTACTGGTGGGAATCCGACGATTTCCAGAATCCGCCCACGGCCGGCCCACTGGCGCTGCTTGTGTTGGGCGGTTTGGCTTACCTGGTCTTACGTTTTTTGCTTTTCAGAGCGAAGAAAGCCCTGCGAAGCCTGCTGGGCAAGGCCTGAGACTTACTGGATTCTTTTTACCCGAACCGACTTGTTATAGCCTTCAACTTTCAGGCGCCAGCCACCGATCATTCCCTTGTCGATCGTCGCAACGATGCCCTCGGTTTCAGGGATGTATAGCTGGCTGCGTTCGGAAGTCTTCCATATCATGCCATTTTCAAGTTCGATTACGGTGCCATCCCCGACCCAACCGGAAAACGGCCCCTTGATTCGGGACACGATGACATCATCCATTTCAGCGAAGTTTGAACTGGGCATGCCGCGCATGTCTGAGTAAGGCTCCGTGGCATTTTCGAGTGTCGCAACGGAATGTGCACGCAACCACCGGTTCAGTGATGCAAGTTCATCCGGGGTCAGTTTGCTCAGTCCGGACTCGCTGAATTCCTTTCCGGTCATTCGTTCCTCAATGGTAGAAAACTCATCCTGAGCATGGAGGGCTGGCGTCAAAACGCCCAGAATCAGGAGAAGAACACACTTTTTCATCGAGGCAAAACCTTGGCTGCAACGGCGACAGATTCTAGCATGGTAGCGGCTTCGGGGGGCGGAAGATTATCGGGCCTGGTGGCCCGCCCTCAAGGTCGTCGTATCAGAGGTCCTGCTGATAGCGGACGTAAGGGATGCGTCCGTACACTGCTTCGAAGGGGTCGGTCATTCCTGTGTCCACGGCACCCTCATTGTCGGAGCCGGCATTCAGGACATTGGCAGCCCCGACGCTCAAATTGGCGTTCCAGGGTGTTCGCCAGGTGAAATGAACATCGAATGTCGCCACGGAGTCAACCGCTTTACGATTCATGAATTCCATGGGGGCGCGGTAATAGCTATCAATACCGCCGCTGAAGTTTCCTTTGCGCCAGTCCACAGCCACCTTCGCACTGTCCACGGGTCGCCCCAGGGCCCAATCACTCCAGCTGCCATCGCGGTAACTGGACTCTGAATTCGCTTCGAGAATTCGGGTCAATTGGACACCGAGACTCAAGTCCCCGCTGCGATTGGTGGAGATTCCGAGCATGAATTCGAGGTCGATGCCGGCGCTGCTGTGCGTGTAATTCTCGAAGCCTTCGCCACCCGCTGCGAACGGGAGGGCAGGGTCCGATCTCAAGAAGCTGCTCGCCATTGAGTTGTGCGTGCGTGCCACGTTGCCAGCGGTTGATTCCTCGCGAAACAGGCTCACGCCCGCCACCATGTTATCCGCTGGGCGGAAACTGGCTCCCAGTGATTGTCGGGTGAAACGCGGCGCGCCCGCCGTCTCGTCAACAAAATAGCAGCCGGAGGCGGTGTATGAATCGGAAGCCAGCGTTCCGTTCTGACAATGGATACTGCCCAAGGACTGGAACATCGGATCCATTCGGAATTGTGCGGCGCCTATCGTCAAGTCCATGGTTTCGGAAGTGCTCAAGCCTATGATGCTGGAGATCGCCGATTCGCTGGAACCAAAGACATTCTGACCACTGCGCACAGTGGCGTCCATGAACAGGGGTTGATCCAGGCGCAGCTGGAGCTTGGGCTTTTCGCTGCCGCCCAGGTCAAAACTCAGGCCGCCGAAACGGGCGGTTTGTGACAAGGGCAGGGGCATGGAAAGCAAGGACCCGGAGGACATCGACCGGTCTTGCCCCAAAAGCTCGGCGGTAGACCATTCCTGCTGGGCAATGCCTGGCAATGCGGTCAGCATGAGCGCACAGGCGCCCAGAGCGTTCAGGACGCCTGCTGTTCCTGCTGGCCTTGCCGATCTTGCCACGTGCCGATTCCCTGCTTGCTTTTACCACGTTCCGTTTAGAACACGAAAACGAAAAAAAGTTTGATTCATGATAGCAAAAATATCTGTTGTCGGTTGCGCTGTAAGCGATCCTTCAAATTGATATAATCGGCGCCGCTTGAAAACCACAGCAGATGCCATGGCCCTGACTGAAACCCCGATTTGCAATTTTGGCGAGACTGCCCACCCATTTAGACTGCCCGATGCGAGTGGGCGCCCGTGGACCCTGGAAGATGTCCGTGGACCCAAGGGGCTGCTCGTCATGTTCATCTGCAACCACTGCCCATATGTCAAAGCAATCATGCCCAAGCTCGTTCGTGATACCCAAGCGCTTCGCGTCATGGGTGTGGGCAGCGTCGCAATCATGCCGAATGACTTTCACGCCTACCCTGATGATGCGCCGGAGCAGATGCTGGCAACGAGCCAGGATTGGGGGTTTGAGTTCCCCTACCTGGTTGATGAGAGTCAGGCCGTGGCAAAAGCCTATGGGGCGGTGTGCACGCCGGATTTTTTCGGGTATAACGCTGCGCTTGAATTGCACTACCGCGGCAGGCTGGATTCGGCGCGCGCTGAGCCTGACGTTGACGATGCGCCCCGTGAGCTGTTTATCGCGATGCAACAAATCGCACGGACGGGGCAGGGGCCCAAAGAACAGAGTCCGTCGATGGGTTGCTCCATCAAATGGCGCACATCTTGATTGGTTTGCACGCGCCTGCCGGAAAACGGGAAATGGCGGATCGACATATCCAGTGGATGTTGCGCTAGACTATGGCGCTTGAACATGAGGGAGAATCAGCATGAGCGTGGTCGTTCTTGTGGGCGTGGACTGCAGCAATTGCAGTTCCAGAGCCCTGGAGTATGCCGCAGAGCGGGCCTCTGTCAGCGGCGCCAAGTTGGTTGTCGCACACGTCATCGAATGGTCAAAGTTCCAATTCAGCACGCCGCAGGAAAACGAGCAGAGACATCTTCGACGAGAGGAGGAAATCGCCCGGGCCAAGGCAGAAATCATTGACCCGATTATCAAGAATCTCTCCGCGCGTGGTGTCGAGGCCGAAGGTGTCGTGCGCCATGGGCACCCCTCTGAAACGCTGGTTAAGCTGGCTGATGAATTGGCTGTCAGCAGCATCGTGATTGGTCGCAGAGGTGTATCGGGGCTGAAAGCCCAGCTCTTCGGGAGTGTCCCCAGTTCGCTGGTTCAGATTGCGGGTTGTCCCGTCACGGTTGTCCCCTGAACCCAAGGTTTGCAATTTCGGAGTGTATATAACAATGAGACAGAGATTTTTGGGAATGCTCGCTGGCTCGTTGAGCAGCGCACCCGCCTGGGCAGACGTGGGTATTGATCAGCAAATCAACGACGCAGTAGCGCCTGTTTCCAATGCCGTCGCCGGATTCATATTTTCGTCCTTTCCGGTGGGTGGTGTAGCCATTCCTTTCGTGCTGGTCTGGCTGATTGTTGCGGCAACGATCTTCACGTTCTACTTTCGGTTCATCAGTCTTCGTGCCTTCAAGCACGGCTTTCAGTTGGTACGTGGCGATTACACTGATCCGAATGCCGCGGGTGAGGTCACGCATTTCCAGGCGCTTGCCACCGCACTCTCGGGCACGGTGGGGCTTGGCAATATTGCTGGTGTGGCGGTTGCGGTCTCGCTGGGTGGTCCCGGCGCGACATTCTGGATGATCCTGGCCGGATTTCTGGGAATGTCTTCGAAATTCACGGAATGCACGCTGGGCGTGAAGTTTCGCAACCACAATGCGGATGGCTCGGTCTCGGGCGGTCCTATGTATTATCTCGCGAAAGGCCTGGCCGAGCGAGGTCCGGGTTTCGCCAAGCTTGGCAAGGTGCTGGCCGTCATGTTTGCCGTTTTCTGTATCGGCGGATCGTTCGGAGGTGGCAATATGTTCCAGGCCAACCAAAGCTTCTCGCAACTGGTCAACGTCACCGGTGGCGAGGCCAGTTGGCTGGCGGACAAGGGTTGGTTGTTCGGGATTATCGTGGCCGCCTGCGTGGGGCTGGTGATCATTGGTGGCATCAAGGGCATTGCCCGTGTCACTTCGAAGGTCGTTCCTTTCATGGCTGTGATCTACATCGCGGCCGGTATAATGGTGATCCTGATGAATCTTTCCGCTGTTCCCGCGGCGATGATGGCCATCGTGACGGGCGCGTTCAGTGCTGAAGGCGTTGCCGGAGGTGCCATCGGGGTGTTGTTCCAGGGTTTCAAGCGAGCCGCGTTCTCCAATGAAGCGGGCGTCGGATCGGCGGCCATTGCGCACGCAGCGGTGCAGACCAATCGCCCGGTTACAGAGGGCATCGTCGCGCTTTATGAACCTTTCGTGGATACGGTCGTGGTGTGTACGATTACCGCGCTGGTGATCATCATTACGGGTTACTGGGACCCCAACGTTGATCCCGCCATGGGCGTGCAGCTGACCTCGGACGCGTTTGAATCCGCAATTGGGTGGTTTCCCTGGGTGCTGACCATTGCCGTGGTTCTTTTTGGATTTTCAACCATGATTTCCTGGTCCTACTACGGACTGAAAAGCTGGACCTACCTTTTTGGTGAGTCGCGCGCATCCGACATCACCTATAAGGTCCTGTTCCTGTTTTTCGTAATCGTCGGATCCTCGATGCAACTCGGTGCCGTCATCGATTTCTCGGATGCCATGATTTTCGCGATGGCCTTCCCCAATATCCTGGGGCTGTACCTGTTGCTGCCGGTAGTGAAGCGAGAACTGAATGAATATTGGTCGGATTACAAAGCCGGCCGGTTGAAGAAGGCGCCGTAAACGGATTGTTAAGCCAATGGGGATATCTCCAGACTCGCCGGCGTGGAATACGGTATACATCTGGAGCCACGCCGTGTCATCGACATGGTCCCTTGAGGATGTGTCTCGATACTGAACATTGACTAAGCTGGAATTCCTGATGCCTACCCGTCGTGAACTTGCAAATGCCGTGCGCGCACTGTCAATGGACGCTGTGCAACGTGCCAACTCAGGTCATCCTGGCATGCCAATGGGCATGGCGGATATTGCCGAAGTCCTGTGGAATGATTTTCTGAAGCATGACCCGTCCGATCCGAACTGGTCAGACAGAGACCGCTTCGTTCTCTCGAACGGACATGGGTCGATGCTCCTGTATTCGTTGCTGCATCTCACCGGGTACGACTTGCCGATGTCAGAGATTCGCAATTTCAGGCAACTGCACTCGCGCACCGCAGGTCACCCTGAGTATGGAGAAACGCCTGGCGTTGAGACCACGACAGGGCCGCTGGGACAGGGTATTGCCAATGGGGTAGGAATGGCCCTGGGCGAAAAGGTGCTGGCGCAGCGTTTCAACCGGGAGGGCCACGAACTGGTCGATCACCGCACCTGGGTATTCCTGGGTGATGGCTGTCTTATGGAAGGTATATCACACGAAGCCTGCTCTTTGGCGGCCACTCTGGGGCTCAACAAGCTGATTGCATTCTGGGATGAAAATGGAATTTCAATTGACGGCGAGATCAGTGGCTGGTTTACCGATGATACGCCGGCAAGATTCGAGGCCTATGGCTGGCTGGTGATCCGTGATGTGGACGGTCACGACCCCGTGGAAATCAGACAGGCGATTGAGACTGCCTTGGCAGAAACTCAGCGTCCCACCCTGATTTGCTGCCGTACGGTCATTGGGTTCGGTTCTCCCGCCAAGCAGGGCAGTGCGGCTTCTCACGGTGCCCCCTTGGGCGATGAGGAGGTGGCCAAGGCCAGAGAAGCAATGTCGTGGCCGCACCCACCTTTCGAGATTCCCCAAGCAGTCTATGCTGCCTGGGATGCGCGAGATAGCGGCGCAGCGGCCAGGCAAGCCTGGGAGGCACGCTGGACTGCCTATGCGGCTGCCTACCCCGAACCGGCTGCTGAATATGATCGCCGAATGCGGGGTGCACTGCCGACAGGATGGGAAGCTGAGACCGCTGCCGCCATCGCGCAACTGCAGGCAGAGGCAAAGGACATGGCGACGCGGAAAGCGTCCCAGCTAGCCCTGGAGTCCTTCGGGCCGCTGCTCCCTGAATTGATCGGCGGCTCCGCTGACCTGGCGGGTTCCAACAACACGATCTGGTCTGGCAGCAAAAATGTTCTCGAAGGCCAGGGCGAAGGCAACTATGTTTATTTCGGAGTGCGCGAGTTTGGAATGACAGCGCTGTGCAACGGGCTCGCCCTGCATGGGGGGTTTATTCCTTACAGCGCCACATTCCTAGTGTTTTCCGACTATGCCCGCAATGCGGTACGCATGTCGGCAATGATGGGCGCGCACAACATCCACATCTACACGCATGATTCCATTGGGCTTGGAGAGGACGGACCCACTCACCAGCCCGTGGAGCATCTCACCAGTTTGAGGTTGATGCCGAACTTAAGCGTTTGGCGACCCTGCGATGCGGTTGAATCCGCTGTCGCATGGAAGCTCGCGCTCGAGGAGAAGCATCAACCGCACGCATTGATTTTCAGCCGACAAGGCTTACCGGCGCAGAGTCGCTCCGAGGCGCAGTTAGCGTTGATAGAGCAGGGCGGGTACATCCTGGCAGATTCTGACGGGATGCCGGACGTGATTCTGATGGCCACGGGGTCCGAAGTCCAGCTGATCGTGGAGGCCGCGAGACAGTTGGCTGATTCGGGCATTGCCGCCCGCGTGGTGTCCATGCCCAATCCCGAACGTTTTCTGCAGCAAGACGCGGCATACACGGAATCTGTGCTGCCTGCTGCCGTCACTTCGCGGGTTGCGGTCGAGGCGGGGAGCACCCTCTTCTGGCGTGGGCTGGTAGGTGACAGGGGTAAAGTGATCGGCATCGATTCATTTGGCGCTTCGGCCCCCGCGACAGATTTGTTTGAACATTACGGCATCAACGTGCTCGCCGTTGTCGATGCGGCGCGCAAATCACTGAACACATAAATTTCTCAGGAGTATTTTTTATGGCTATTAAAGTCGCTATCAATGGCTACGGTCGGATTGGGCGAAACATCATGCGCGCAGTTCACGAGTATGGAAGAACGGGTGAGATCGAAATTGTCGCTATCAACGACCTTGGAGATGCAGACAGCAATGCGCATCTGACCCAGTACGATACCGCGCACGGGCGCTTTCCCGGAGAAGTTCGCGTAGAAGAGGGAGACCTGGTCGTCAATGGCAGCCGGGTGAAAGTCTACGCAGAACGCGATCCCTCAAAGTTGCCCTGGTCCGAGCTTGGTGTCGAAGTGGTATATGAGTGCACAGGCCTGTTCCGCAGTCGCGAGACAGCGGGCGCCCACCTCGCCGCGGGAGCGAGCAAGGTGATCATCTCAGCGCCGGGCCAGGAGGTGGATAACACTATCGTTTACGGCGTTAATCATGGCACGCTGACGCCCGATCATCGCGTGATCTCCAATGCATCGTGCACCACCAATTGCCTGGCGCCCCTGGCCAAAGTTCTGCATGAGGGCGTGGGCATCGAAAAAGGGCTGATGACCACGATCCACGCCTACACCAACGACCAGGTCCTAACGGATGTTTTCCACAAGGATCTACGCCGGGCTCGCTCCGCCACGATGAGTCAGATCCCGACGAAAACGGGGGCCGCAGCAGCCGTTGGCCTCGTGCTGCCCGAGCTCAATGGCAAATTGGATGGATTTTCCATGCGGGTTCCGACGATTAATGTTTCGGTTGTCGATCTGAGCTTCGTTGCCGGCCGTTCAACCACGGTCGAGGAGATCAACGCAATCGTCAAATCAGCTTCACAAGGCGCCCTCAGTGGTGTGCTGGCCTATAACGATCTACCCCTGGTCTCTGTTGACTTCAATCACAATCCGGCGTCTTCGGTGTTTGACGCGGGGCTGACCCGCGTCATGGAAGGCAATCTCGTCAAGGTGCTGAGTTGGTATGACAACGAGTGGGGTTTCAGTAACCGTATGCTCGATACCACCCTGGCCCTGATGAACGCCTGATCCGGAGCGGCTGGCAAGCACCAGAAGGAGGCGAAAGGCAATGTCTTTCCTGCACATGGAAGAGCTGAACCTGGCTGGAAACCGCGTGCTCATCAGGGAGGACCTGAACGTCCCCATCGAGTCTGGTTGTGTCACTTCCGACAAGCGCATACGCGCCGCGATCCCGACCATTCGCATGGCGACGGAGCAAGGTGCGGCAGTGATCGTGATGTCCCACCTGGGGCGTCCCCAGGAAGGCAAGCCGTCTGCCGAGTTCTCGTTGGGGCCCGTGGCGGATTGCCTGTCTCAGCATCTCGGCCAGGAGGTTCGCCTCGTCGCGGACTGGCTCGACGGTGTAAAGGTCGACCCGGGAGAGATTGTTCTGTGTGAAAACGTACGGTTCAACGCGGGTGAAAAGGCGAATGATGACGATCTGGCCCGGCGCATGGCCGGGTTGTGCGATATTTTCGTCATGGATGCTTTTGGAACCGCACATCGCGCCCAGGCCTCGACGGAGGGTGTGGCACGATTTGCGCCCGTCGCATGCGCGGGCCCGTTGCTGGCCCGGGAGTTGATGGCGCTGCAGAAGGCGCTGGAGGATCCTCAGCGACCGATGCTCGCCATCGTCGGCGGCTCCAAGGTCAGCAGCAAGCTCACGGTGCTGGAGGCGCTTCTGGAACGAACCGATCAGCTGATCGTTGGCGGCGGGATCGCCAACACATTCATTGCTGCTTCAGGTTATGAGGTCGGGCGCTCACTCTATGAACCGGGCCTGGTTGACGAGGCTCAGCGACTTATCCGCCTGGCGCATGAGCGGGGCGGTGACATTCCCATTCCCCGGGATGTATTGGTGGCTGACCGTTTCGAGTCCGATGCACAGGCCCGGGTGAGGGATATCGACTCGGTGGGCGAGCAGGAATTAATTCTCGATATCGGGCCGCTGACCGCTGTGTCTTATGCCGACATGATCTGGGATGCGGGAACGGTGCTCTGGAACGGTCCGGTCGGTGTGTTTGAATTCCAGAACTTTCTCTCTGGGACACGCAGCGTTGCCGAAGCGATAGAGAAATCAGCGGCGTTTAGCATTGCCGGTGGCGGAGACACCCTCGCGGCCATTGACCAGTTTGGTGTCGCTGAGGGCGTCAGTTACATCTCCACCGGGGGCGGCGCTTTTCTCGAATACGTCGAGGGAAAGACCCTGCCTGCCGTGCAGGTATTGAACGAGCGCGGGGCGGAGTATCGCGCATAACAGCGCTCGCCCGCGCGCATTTCGTCAATGGCGCCCGATGTTCTGGTCGCCCAGGATGGTTCCAAATCGCAGGAAGAACAGGCCGCTTTGCGCCTCGTTCCAGCCGTAGCCGAGGTACATCGGCCCGAGGGGCGTGTCATAAGCGAAGTACACGCTGCCATTGAGCGTCCCATCCGAATAAACATCACTCGCCCGGTCCGACGCGCCGCCATATTCAACGGTCATACCCACATACCCCGGCAGAAAACCGGATTGCGTCAAACGGTATCGATAGCCCAACAGGGACATTCCGAAATTCGCCCCAATCAACTCATCGCGCTGAAACCCGGACATACTCAGAAAGCCACCGCCTGTATACAGTGCGTAGATGGGCACGTCGTTTTGGAAAGAATAATCGAAGCGACTCCCAATCCAGGCGGTATGAGCACCGCGTGTAAAGGCGGAGAAAAATGCAAGTTCCAATTGCTCAAACTCCTGGTCTGCCCCAAGGTTTTCGCGCGAACTGACGTAGCGCGCCCGAATGATGCTTCCCTCTGAAGGAATGTACCGGTTGTCCAGGCGGTCATAGAGGCCCCAGATCGACCATTCACCGCCATCGTAGCGATAGGGATCAAAGCCCGGGGACCCCACTCTTAAATCGAGCTTACCTGCATATCGGGCAACCGACCCGAACAATCCGGCATGACGGCCGAACTCCCGACCGAAGGAAATCTGGGTGCCATAATCTGCAGCCTCGACGATCGCGAGAAGGTTTCCACTCTCGTCCCAGGCCTGGATATCTCGCCGTGTAGCTGTGATGTTGGGTTGTAAAATCCACCGCAGCCGATTGTCCAGCGGCATGTACAGTTCGGCCAGCAGGCCGGCGTCCTCGCCGACCTGGATTGCACCCCGAAATTCCGCGCCGCGTTTGTTGAGATCCGTTTTGAGATACGCGGCTTTCAGGTCCAGGTTGGAGCCGCGTGGTCCGCTGGAAATATTCAGGCCCGTCTCTATGAAGTCCAGCCCGCGCTTATCCTGTTCAACCTCGATGACAACCCCTGTTTCGCCGTTTTCCTCGACAATCCGATATTGCGCCGTGCGAATGAAACCAAGCCCGTATATGCGGGCAATGTCTCGGTCCAGTTCCTCGTAGTTGACGCTCTGACCGGCCTGGATCCTGATTTTTTCCATCAGCACCTCGTCGGAAAACCTCGAGTTGTTCTCGAGCCGCACAAATTGCAAGTCACCTGGCTCAGATCGGCAACGGTTGATTCCGCTTCGCCACTCACCGTAACTTTTTGAATCGAGCGCATAGGGAGTCAATCGTCCAGAACTGGAGGACGCCGCCTCGAAACCCAGGGGAATCACCTCTTCGATACGGTCAAAGTCCGCTGAGCCAAATTCGATGCCCAGCTTCGGTTCAAGCAGCACATCGCCCGGCGCCAGGCTGGCGATTTGTCTTTCTGTATTTTCACTGACCATCAGTGTGGTGAGTTGGCTGACCACGGCGAGTAGATTATCAAGCTGATCAGCCGGTAGCTTGGGATAGGCAACGTCCACGGCTATTACGACATCTGCCTGCATATCGCGAGCGGTTTCGATGGGCAGGTTCTGGACTATTCCCCCGTCGACCAGCAAGGAATCACCCATTCGAATGGGGTCAAATGCGCCGGGTACGGACATGCTGGCCCGCATGGCCAGTGATAGTTTTCCCGAATCCAGGACCTTGATATCTCCCGTGACGAGGTCAGCGGCCACGGCGCGGAAGGGTATAGGCAGTTCGTCGAAATTCTCGACGCGCGTCTCATTCGAGACCAGTTGTTCCATCAAGAGCCCGATTTTCTGCCCGGCCACCGCGCCGCTCGGGAGCACGGTCGAGTCGCTGCCTATACCTAATTTGGGTCCAAAAAGGCCGAGGTCATCGTCCCGTTTTCGCCGTAATGGCCGCTGGCTTCGGGGGGTGGCATCGCTGAACATGGCGTTCCAGTCGATCGCCACAAGAGCAGATTCGATCTCCCGTGCTGTGAGTCCTGCGGCGTACAGTCCGCCAATGATGGATCCCATGCTGGTTCCCGCAATCACATCGACCGGAATCCTGTTTTCCTCCAAGAATCTCAATACGCCGACATGCGCGCCGCCGCGCGCGCCGCCGCCGCCGAGTACGAGCCCGATGCGAGGCCTGTCCTCCTGCGTAAGCGGTGTGCACTGCTGCGCATCAGCGGGTTGGTAACACATTAGAGCCGCAGCAAGGCACCACGTGACGGCGAGGGTGTAGCGAAGTTTTTGAAAATCGTTCATTGGGCGAGTGGGTCTCAAAAAAGGGCATGATAGTACACCGCCGTGTACGGGGAGTCGCGTGCCTTTAATCCGTACCTGAGACTCAAGCGCAAATAACCCGGTGCGATGCCTACTGGCCACGCCAGCCCCTTGCAAATCGATGCGCCCGGCTGAACGACCTGGGAAGCGAGGATGCCCTGGCGCGTAAGTCCCGCGAGGTTGTGAATCGCTCTTATTCGGCCGTGAGTAAGCCATCGGGCGCCTCGCACCCACGCAATTGATCCAGCTCGCGGAACTCGAAACCTACTCATATTTGATGGGCCGGTGACCCAAACCACGGGTCACTGACCTCTCAACCCCGACAGGGATGCTTGCTCCGGAACACGGAGCTGGCCTGGTCGGATGGTTATCGGGATGATCAACCCTTGATTCGTTTACGCCCAATGATAAAAAACCCCGCGCAAGGCGGGGTTTTTCGTACCTCCCAGTGGCATGTTCCGGAGCCATGGGGCTAATGGGGCATGCCATTGCCGGATCAGGCGTTGTTCTACTTTTCCATGCTCGCAGAGGTTTCTTCCACGGCGATGGCCAGCATGTCGGTGGTCGTGATCAGAACCATGTCACCCACGTCTGCGCGTTTCAGGTTTTCCGGGTTACGCGCTGTGAATTCCGCAACTTCACCATCGGGGAATTTCAGTGTGAAAGTATTATTTTCAATGTTGATGTCTTCAACTGAGGCGGTGATGGTCTGCGTGTCCATTACTGCACCTCCGGGCATCTCGCCTTTCTCCGTCCGCCCGGCAACGCTCATGCCAGCGGCGCTCGGTGCGCTGCCGTCGCCGGCCACGACCATGATTTCAAGGCTGTGCATGTAATCGGCGATCACGGTGTCACCCACATGCACCTGACCAAGGTTGCGGGCATCTTCGCCCACGACCAAATCCACGGTTTCGCCGTTCTCACCGCGCAGGGTGACTTCCCGGGTCTCGTGGTTTATGGCCTCGACCGTCGCTTTCATCTCCAGGGTCTGGCTCGCATAGATATAAGGTTTCTCAGCTGGCGCGTGTCCGTCGGCCATTGCAGCTTGCAAGGAAAACAGGGCCAGGAAAAGGGTCAGAAATATCGCTCTCATGGTGTACTCCAAAGGTAGTTAATGATTCGGGGCGCTTCAAAGCGACCCATCGCGTTTCATCTTGTTGACGATTTTTCCGGAGATGGCCTTGGCCGTATCCCGGTACTCTAGGGCGCTGGATTTGGTCACGATGGTCCAACGTGCCTCATCGGAGCGGAAATCATAATAACTGCTTTCCACGAAAAGCGTTCGCTCCTGGTCATAGTAGCCCGCGCCTTCGACGACGGCGTAGGTCTCGACAAACTGTGGTGCAAACCAGTTATAGGTGACGCCACCGCCTACGTTCACCAGATAATAATCTGAGCGCTCCAGGGCTTCTCCCTTCATGCCGCCCCTAAGAAATACAACCACGACAGAATCGGCACCCCACTGCTCCAGGGCAGCCTCTGCTTTGGCCCTGTTCAGCTTGCCGCGCATTCCCCTGATCTCACTCGAGGCTTTGGCGTTGCCGCCCGCCTTCGAGATTTTTTCAACCAGGACGCGTTCGACACTCAGGCGCTGAAGTTCGTCCGGGAGCATGACGACTACGGCGATCTGGTCCGGCTTGCCCGGAGATGTCGTCGTCAGCTGATAATCCCTCACCACGCTTGTGGTCTGGCAGCCGCCGACAAGCGCGATCAGCGACATGGGCAACGCGAGGCGGAGCATGAATTTCATGATAAGTTGTCCGGCGTGATTGAAGACCGGCATATTCTAGTGCAGAAAACTCTGGCATTCACCCGTTTTCAGGCATTCAGCGGATACCTGCTGCGTTCTCTTCCGGTTCAGCAGGCTGTAGGCGGTGTAATACTTGTAGATGTTTGACACATACTCGACCGTTTCCCGGCCTATTTCACGGGCCGCGATCAATTCCACGTTTTTGAACCAGACATTCGGGTCAAGCCCGGCAGCTTCGGCCTTGCCTCGCAGTGTTCTGACCCTGGCCGGACCCGCGTTGTAGGCTGCAAACGAGAACAGTGTCTGATTGAGTTCATTCATTTCGGGGCCTGAGAAATAACGGTCTCTCAAAAAACGGAGATACTTTGCCCCGGCATGGATGTTAGGTTCGGGTTCCTCGATATTGACCACGTTGACATTGGGGTCAGCGGCGGTGGTTGGAAGCAACTGCATAATGCCAATTGCACCCGCCGGGCTGCGCACGCTTTGATCGAGTCTTGACTCCTGGTAGCCCTGTGCAGCAATGAGAAGCGGATCGAACCCGTAGGTGGACCCGTACTTCTCAAAAAGGTCAATGGTGGCTTCAAAGCGCTCCAGTTCACCCGGATCCATGGCGCGGGCGACCCAGTCGGTCTTTTTCAGGTAGCGATTGATCAGCACGTTTCCGATCAAGGTGCCCTGGCGATGACTTTTCACGAAGGCGTTGACTTCTCTTTCGAGCTGGGGACTGTCTTTGCGAAAAGCCCATGCCAGCTGGCGTCCAGAGCCGATGACGATGTTCTCGCGCACGTCAAGATCGGGAAGGACCTGCGCCCAGAATCGAGCTTTGTAGTCGTCCATGGCGACCAGTGGCAGGAGGTCTGCCGAGACCATTTCAAGCAGACCTTCATCGTCGACGAACGGCGGTGCTTCCAAAATCTCGATGGGCGCCAGTCCGCCTGACTCGAGCTCGGCGTTCAAGGTTTTGAGGCTGCCGATGTAGCTGCTTCCCGGTTTTGCATACACACGCTGACCAGCGAGGTCTGCCAGTGAGGCCGTGGGCGGGCCATTGGGGCCTGAGACGACAATTTCATTGATTTCCCTGGACATGGGGCTGCTGAAATCGACGCGTTGCATTCGGTCTTCAGTAATGCTCATGCCCGCCGCAACGATGTCGCCAAAACCCTTTTCCAGCGCGTCCAGTAATTGGTCGAATTCGACAGGAATCAAAACCACGTGTACTTTGAGGTGGCGGGTTTTAAGCCGTTCGTTGATGAACTCCTCGAACTGCTGGGACAGTTCATACGTCAGCCCCTTCTGCCGGGGGCCGTCGAGGAAATAGCCTCCCAGTTGATAGACCGTCAATATCCGGATCAGGCGACGTTCAACCATGTCATCAAAATCGCCCGTCCAGGCATGCGTGAGAGGCACCAGTTCATCGGGGAGTCCGAGCTCTTCGGGGCTGAGCAACTGTTTACCGGGGGCGCCCTTCCCGGCCACGGGTGTCACCGGCTGTGTCGCCGTGGCAGTGGTGTTATCGTCGTCCACGAACTCGGCCGTACTATTTTCACTGCAGCCTGTGACCACGAGAAGGTACAGGGTCAGGGCAAAGCCATTGAAATACCTGCATTTAAGCCTTGCGTGGTGGGTTGGGCGCATTGCTGGTTTTCTCCGTGATGACAGCCTTGAATTTTAGCACGCGCAGTTTCGGCCTGGTCCGTTTGCAGCCTTCCCATTGATTCCGATCCGCCGGGCCGCCAAAATGGTGACTCACAGCTTGTAAGCGGAGTGTGTAGTTATGTTCAAAACCATCCGAGGCCATGTTGGCCTGATGTTAACGCTCGTGGTTTTAACGGCCTGTTCCTCCGGCCCGGACATCCGGTCAGATTATGACCGCACGGTCGATTTCAGCCCATTTAAAACCTACAATTTTTTCAACCCAATGGGCATTGAAAATCCGGGCTATTCAACGATATTTGGTTCGATTTTTCGCGAAGCCATAACGCGGGAAATGGAATCAAGGGGATACGTCATGTCGGATGATCCGGATTTGTTGATGAACGTATCGGCTCGATTGCAGGACAAAACCAAGGTCACCACCTACAACGACCCCTATCCGCCGGGGTATTACGGGTACAGACGCGGATACTATGACCCGTGGATGGGTTATGGGTACAACAAGAGCACTCATGTCAGCCAATACACCGAGGGCACGATCAATATCGACATGGTTGACGCGCGTGCAAAGCGCATGATCTGGGAGGGCGTCGCTGTGGGTCGGCTCAAAGACAACCGCAGCAATGATGAGGTGCGAGACGCTATTAACAAGGGCGTCGCGAACATGTTCTCCGGTTATCCTTACCGTGCCGGGAACCAATGATCATCGCTCTGATAACGAAAACTCTGGATACGCCCCTCTGGCAAAAGGCGTTTCCGCTCAAATTGTGGCGTTTTGGTTCACTGGCCTATACTTAGGCGAGTGCTGAGAGTGCGTAATCGCAAAAACAGGCAAGTATGAGCATTCAACAAGGTTTTGGCTCCAAGTGGAATAATGCGGCCCAGCTGCTCTGGGCGCGCAGTCGTTTTGTGTTCGCTTTAACGATGCTTGTCGGGCTAGTAGGCGTCCTGTTTTCCGTTGCCCAGAAGCCGGTTTACGAATCTACGGTGACACTCAGGATTGATGTGCCGTCCACTGTGTTGGGCCCATCATCGCCAATGTCAGACCAGATGCGACCGGAGATTGAAGCGCTCAGATCACGACAGCTTGTGGGCGCCGTGATTCAGGACCTGCAACTGCTTATTTATCCAGAATTTAATGCCGATGCAAAAATATCGGTCTTTCCTCTGCGGGTTTTCGAGAAGAGGTCGTCAGATCAAGACGTTGACTTTACCTCGATAGAGGTTGCCAATGAGCTGGTTCAGGATCCGGCGATGCTCGCTGGAATTGACCGGTTCCTTGATCGGATGAGCGTGGTGCCAATGGGGGATTCGGGAGTGATCAAGCTCTCTTTCCGCGCCCGGGATTCGGCATTAGCGGCCGACATCGCCAATGCGCTGACGCAACGATACATCACGGAGCGTTTGAGGAATAAGCTGGACACATTGGAAGACGCATCTGAGTTCGCTCGTGAACAGTATATCCTGTCGCGTGATGAACTCCTCGAATCTGAACGTGCGGAGTCATTTTATCGCGAAACCTTCGATCCTGAAGATGGCGAGCGGCTTTCGTTGCTGGAGCAATCACTTGTTGATGTGGAAAGCCAGCTGAAGTTGTTGCGCGATCAGCGCCAGAGCGCGCTCAGCCTTCTCGAGCAGGTCAGATCTTGGGCACTGGAGGCAGCAAACCTCGAGCAGGTAGCCATCGAGCTCGGCGTGGACCGCTTGGAGGAGCTCGCGGCGCAACGCAGGGAACTCATCGCAATCGAGGCGCCGACCCCGATGCAAACTTCAGCATTAAATGAGTTGAATGATGCCATACGGGCAGAAGTCGATATGGTCGTTGTGCGACTCGAGCGCAGCGTGTCTCAAGCCAGTCAGGACATACTGGTGGCCGAAACCGATTTGTCCACTTTGAAGCTGGCGTCCAGCACGCAACATAGGCGACTGTTGCAACTCAAGGACCTGCAGCGCGAAGTGGCGGTAAACAGACTTCGGTTTGAAGCCGCAGAAGATCGTCTCCGCCAGGCCAGCCCAACCCTGAAGTCGCTGCAGTCAGATGTCGCTGTGATCTCAGAGGCCAGCGAGAGTTCTGTTGCTCTCTACCCCGGGCGGACCGCACGTATCGTGTGGTTTTTGAGCGCTGGGTTCGGATTGTCGCTGCTGTTGTTGTTGATCCAGCAACTGCGCAATCCCGGGTTGCTCGGGCCGGAACAGGTTCATTCCGTTCTGGGTGAGCTGACGCTGGGCGTCATCCCCAATGTCCCAGGGTCGGACGAAATTCTTGACCTCGTGACCAAAGCGCCCGATTCGCCGTTCACGCAGTCGATCAAAGCCTTGCGTTTGACCCTTGACCTCGCCGACATCGACAACAGGCCACGAATGGTCCAGCTGGCCTCCACGACGATTCGAGAGGGGCGAGCCTCGTTGTCTCGTGCCCTGGCAGTTAATGAGGCCCGGCAGGGTGCTAAAGTGCTGCTGATCTGCGACGTCACACGGCACGGTGGTCAGGGGGGGCTCAAAGAGAGGGGCGGAGTGACTGGGTTGATTCTGTCCGAGGGCAATGATGTATCAGAGTTCATCGGTCGGGACGAAACTTTGGGTGTGGACGTTCTGGACCTTGGCGTGTCTGATTTTGCACGGCCGGAGATTGTGTTTTCATCCAAACGAATGTCAGCCCTGATCACTGAAATTCGGGCTCGGTATGATTTTGTCGTGATCGACACCCCGTCGCAGATGGGTTCATCGGCCACGGCAGCCTTGGGTAAGCTGGTTGATCAGACCTTGCTGGTGGCGCGTTGGGCGAGGACGCCGAAGAAATTGGTGGCGACCACCCTGCGTAACATCAAGGTGAGCGATGTTAATGTGGCCGGTGTCGTTTTGCAGCGGGTCAACATGAAGAGATACGGGGACATCGGGTTCTCGGATTTCGGTTACCTCTACCAACACCAGCCTTGATAACGAGTGAATGATAAATGGCTAGAATCCTGATTGCAGATGATGCGCGTATCATGCGCAATATTCTCCGCCTCATTGTTGAAAAAATGGGGCATGACGTGGTTGGGGAAGCAGCCAGTGGCGATGAAGCGATTCAGCTTTATCAGTCCCTCCAGCCTGATCTCATGACCTTGGACATCCACATGGAGCCAACGGACGGAATACGATGCCTGCGTGACGTCATGCAGATCGATTCAAACGCACGCGTACTGATGGTTTCCGCGGTTGGTCAGCAGAACATGATCGACAAGGCCCTTGGCCTCGGTGCGGTCGGCTACGTGACCAAACCGTTCCAGCAGGAAGAGATCGATCGCCAGGTGAATGCCGCTCTGGCTGATTGATCATTTTTCAGGCGCCACGGCCGAGAGCAGAGATTCCAGCAGGTTTCGCGCCGACGGGTCACCCGGGTAGCGGCGGGTCAACTCCTGGGCCCACTTGATCGCGTCGTCTCTGCGTTTCAAATCCCTGTTGATCGTGGCCAGCGCGAACAGCGTGTCGCGGTTGTTCGGATGTCGAGCGTGGGTCGTCTCCAGAGTGTTCAGCGCGGCCTCAGATTGCCCCATGGAATTGAGAGCAACAGCATAAACGTATGCGAATCGAGCGTTGTCCGGCTCAAGCTCGACCGCCCTGCTCAAGGCAACAAGCGATTCATCTGCTCTCCCCGAGCGAACCAGCGCAAGTCCGAGAGCATGCTCGAGTTCAGCAGAGTCAGGTATTTGTCTGTTCGCTGTTTGTAGCGTGTCCAGGGCAAGACTGGACATACCCTGGGCACGATACAGATCAGCGATATTGATCCAGGCCGGGATGAAATCG
>CAXQNK010000056.1:0-37279 GCA_964225175.1 Candidatus Nitrosopumilus sp.
GTCAGCGTTAGGTGATTGCAGTCCACGACCTGCAATGTGCCGGCTCCATAGTCAGTGTCCTGTTCCTGGCCAGGCGGCTTGGTATTGAACGCACCGCCGGAAGTATTCTCAAATTGCAGCGACATTCGGTCTGCCCCATCGTCAAATGAACCCAGGGCTGAAATCCATCGTTGAGAGGAAGCGCCGACCTCATCAACCGCACTGTTGCCGGAGCGGGCACTGAGTGCCGCGGCATCATCTGCGAAAGTGAACCACGCGAGAAACGCCAACTCGAAGGAAGGAAACACCTCCATCAAAATGCCTTGTCCTTCCATGCCCTCCACATACCACGCACCACCCGTGAACGGGTTTATGGCGGGCACACCCGGAGGGAACAATGCGAACTGCCACTCGCCGACGTCCCCCGCTAACCATGGATAGCTCACGAAAAAGTAGTCAGTGCCCTTTTCCAGCGGCAGAGTGCCCGAATCATCAAGCGTTGCAACCCGGTTTTGCCCAACCGCGGTGGGCGTAAAACTGTCCCGGTAGACAGACAACACCATGTCGGTCCTCAGCGACCAGCCCAGATCCGCAAAAAAATATGTCCCTGTCACATCAAAGCGATGCGGACCGCTGACCTGGTATCCGACGAAGCCAAGCCCGAAATCAGCCTGTGGGTCGTTCTCCCGAAATTCACCCCACCATTCATCCGGCGCCGGGACAACACCCGCGCCCGTGACGAGGCCCGGCCCCGAGACGCCAAGTCCGAATGTACCCACCGCGTTACTGCACCAATGCTGGATCATGACGTGATAATCCACGCCGGCCTCGAGCGTCAGCTGGTCGGCCACGTCAATCGTCCCGCCGACCAGGTTGGTTTCCACGCTGTTGGGATCAAACGCATCCTTGTACACGCGAATGACCACGTCGACCGCCACCTGGTCGCCGGCGTCGCTGACGTCATAAACCCCTTCCTCGCCGACCTTGATCGGCCCGAGGAGCTTATAAGCCAGCAAGGCCTCCGGTTCGTCACAGGTCCCGCTGACCGGTGCCAACACACTCTCATCGCCTTCGAATTGCCCCGACAGGGTGACAAAGTCAGCCGACACGTTCGAGATCATGGCCAGCATCAGGCATGGCATCAAGATGCGAGGTAAAGCTTTACGCATATTTTCCTTCCTGGCTTCTCAAGCGGAGCGCGCGCACGTGTCAAGCACTCGCAGGACTATAACCGTTCCCGACCCTGATCGGGGCTTCGCGTTCAGATTACCGGTATCGCAAATGCTCTCGGCTCAATTCGTGGATGCTCCTGCATCCCATCAGCTTCAGGCCCCTTTCGAGCTCGCTCTGCAGTAGACCCAGCGCTCTCTCAACGCCCGGTTGGCCGGCAGCTGCCAATGCATACAGATAAGCCCGGCCGCCAGAACATGCCTTGGCCCCGGCTGCGAGGGCCTTGAGAATGTGCGTCCCACGTCGAATACCGCCATCACAGATGACATCGATCCTGTCCCCTACAGCGTCAACGATCTCGGCCAATTGATCGAATGGCGCGCGTCCACCATCGAGCTGCCGCCCGCCGTGATTGGAGACCATGATGCCCGCCGCGCCAAGATCCACCGCACGCTGAGCATCACCCGCCGACATGATACCTTTCAATATAAATGGGCCATCCCAGTAGCGAGCGATCTCGCCCGCTGTTGCCCAATCAAGGGATTGGTCGAGCATCTTGGTGAAGTAGTCTGAAATGGTGATGGACAGGCGACGGCCTTCCCGGATACGGTCGCCCAACTGAGGCAAATCGAATCGTTCACCCATCAGGTGGTTCAGGGTCCAGCGCGGCCGGGCCAGAAAACTCATCGCACCGCGCAGCCCGAGTTTCATTGGCGCAGTGAAACCGGTCCGCAGATCTCGCTCACGATTGCCGCCAACAATCGTGTCTACGGTCAGCGCAAGAACGGAAAATCCGGCGTCACGAGACCGATCGAGCATGCTCCGATTGAGGTCTCTGTCATGATGGACGTATAGCTGAAACAGCTTGGGTGAATCCACGCGTGCTCCGATTTCCTCGACGCTTACAGTGCCCAGCGAAGAGACACCGAACAGTGTGCCATAACGTTCTGCGGCCGATGCCACGGCCCGCTCACCGTCCGGATGGAACATGCGCTGCAGGGCGGTGGGTGAGAGAAGAAAGGGCATCTTGAGTCGTTGTCCTGCGACCGTCGTGGACAAATCCACTTTTTCAACACCGGTAAGCACATTGGGCACGAGATCGCATTCATCGAAAGCGGCTGTATTTCGTCGATAGGTGATCTCATCGTCAGCGGCGCCATCAATGTAATGAAATACCGGTGCTGGCAACCGGCGTCGCGCCAGTTCCCTAAAATCGGCGGTGTTGTAACAATCAGCCAGTCGCATCGGTCCTGCCACGATTACGCCAAGAGAGTGTCGGCCACAACGACCTGCGATTCAAGCCATGACGCCAGCGTATCGTCGAGCATGTGCAGCACCGTGTGCTCACTCGCTCGCCCGATCGGCCTGCTCAGCCCCATAAGCGAACTTCAGCCTTGCCCGGCTCTTTTCACGACCACCCTGGCATCAATAGCCCAGGATACAAACCACCAGGCATAAAGAAACGGTCAGCGTTAACCGGTTCCTCAACCGCAGGAACTCCTGGCCAATGAGACCAGCGCGAGCGGCGGAATGATGAACGGCGTATGCCGCGGGAAATGCCACAAGAAGCAGCACCAATGCGGGATAAACCGGTACGAGCAACGCCACCCAGGCTGCGGCGAATGGCACCATGCTGAGCGCGAAAAATCGCCCCTGGCCGCGCTCGAACCCATGGCCCCAGATCACACCGCCGATGAACGACAGGATCAGGCAGCCATATCCACGAAGAATCTCGATCGCCAAATCACTCCGCCCACCCACATCCGTAACGACTGCGCCGGTCAGCAGTGCAAAAGGCAGTAAACCACCCCAACCCAGTAACCGATCCATGCGCATCAGGTTTTCAGCCTACTTTCAGTGCGGAAAACATGTAGTTCACGCCGGTAAACGGTGTCAGGTGCATGGAGCGAGTGAACGGGTTCACCGACACCCCGCTGGTTTGATCAATGGTCAGGCCCTTATCACGCAAAAGGTCGCGCAACTCGTCGGGCTGCCGGAAAAGCGACCAGCGATGGGTGCCCTTGGGCATCCAGCGCAAGACATATTCGGCTCCGATAATAGCCACCAGAAAGGCCAGCAGAGTGCGGTTTATGGTGGCCACGAACATCAATCCACCGGGCCGCACGAGTTGGGCACAAGCGGCCATAAAACCGTGGAGATCGGCAACGTGTTCGACCACCTCCATATTCAGAACGACGTCGTAATACTCGCCCTGCGAAGCCAGAGCTTCAGCTGTAATCCATTCGTAGTCGATTGCGAGACCTTGCCTTCGTGCGTGCACACTTGCCACACTGATATTACGTTCCACGACGTCGATACCGTGAACCTTGGCGCCGAGTTCGGCCATAGACACGCTGAGGATACCGCCGCCACAACCCACGTCAAGGACCTTCAGGCCCGTCAATGGGCGGCCGGGGACGCCACCGGTGTCGAACCATTTTGAAATTTGGGATTCAATGAAGGGAACCCGGAGCTGGTTGAGGCGGTGAAGGGGCCAGAAGGGCCCCGACAGATCCCACCAGAGGTCGGCTTGTTTCGTGTAGTAGTCGAGCTCCCGGTCGTCTACGCTGCTCGCATACACTGCCGGGCTGGACATTTCCGATCAGCCCACTTTCTTGACCCAGGCACTGCACCACCCTTTGGCCGCTACCTGTTTATTCGGGAAAATGGCGCAGGCGCCCCAGCCTTCCTCATCGGGGTTCAGGAACAACTGGCAGTTATCACACTGCTGCTCTGGCTTGTGCTGGGGAAACTTCGCCGAGTCGACAGTCGTGGTGTCATGGCGGTAACCCAAGGCACTTGCTGAAGGATCATCTTCGCTGACCGGTTCGGCATAGGTCACCAATGGAATACCCATGGGGACGGCTGCAGCCGCAACCATGGTGGAACGCAGAAACGTGCGACGGTTGAACGTGGAGTCTTTCATAAGTTGTACCCTTTTTCAGTTGTGTCCATCAAGGAGCCCAGATTCACTGTCTTGGCTCGCCCGGCTTCCGAGGCCGCTTCGCCCGCGACGCTGACGCTATTCAACGGTTCCGGGGAACCTCTATACCAAGCATCCGAAGCATCTCTGCCGCACTGGGCTCACGGCGGTGGGAATCATTATGCCGCGAATTTGCCGTGGCTGTGGTTTTTCGACTTGCCGAAGAGAGCCCGGCACTGATCGGGACGTGTCGTAGCGTATCCTTGTCACTCATAAGCGTTTACCATTTGCACTTAGATAATGAATTGCCTTTGCCCTATTGTACAATATTTGTACAAGTATTCAAGGAACCCTTAAATATCGTGACTCCCAGCCAAACTGCCGACCTGGATGCTGTGATCAAACAGGTATGGATCGATCTCGGACATGGTGTGGTCCGTGGCCGGCACCCTTACCATACCCCGGCACTGGTGAGCCTCGACGGGGGCCAGCCGAGCGCGCGAACCGTGGTGTTGAGACGTGTCGATGCCACGCAACGGCAATTAATCTGCCACACCGATATTCGTTCCCCGAAAGTACAGGCATTTCGGGAGCAGCCCAATGCCGCATGGCTCTTTTATGACCGTGATGGCAAGACCCAGCTGAGAATAGAAGGCACGGTACGGGTTCATCATGATGATGAACTCGCGAAAACGCAGTGGCTTGCTTCCGCTGAAAGAAGCCGTATGTGTTACGCAACCTCAACCGCACCAAGCACCGCAGTATCTGGCCCGGAGCCCTCGGCGCCGCTAACTTCGGGCGTTGATAACTTCGCAGTGGTCAACTGCACGGTGAGAATGATCGACTGGCTGTTTTTGCGTCACGAAGGTCACTTGCGAGCGCGGTTCACCTGGCAGCAAGAGGCCTGGCGCGGTGAATGGCTGGCTCCTTGAACGGGCACCGTACTGCAAGCCCGCAACATCCCGCCCGGGCTGCCTCAATCCGGCATGGTCCCGCTGAATCGGCGCTGCGCGGCCAGGTCCTGCTTACCCGTTAGCGGTCTCGATCAGCACCAGTTTTTCACTGCGGCTCAACTTCTTGATTTCCGCCTCCCGACGCGCGGCGGAGGAGCGGCAGTGACCGTCCTCCTGAAACACCACTTCAACGGGCCTGCGGCCACGAAAATAACGTGCGCCGCGCAAGCTGCCGGAATGTTCTTTGAACCGTCGCCCGAGATCCGTTGTCACCCCTGTGTACAGGCTGCCGTCGTCCGCGAGAATGATGTAAACCAGCCAGGAATTTGCCGAAACTCTGCAGCTCATGCCTGATTCAGTCGCAAGTCGCAGCTTCAGACAGTCAGGGGCGTCGCCACGATCACCTCGTAACCGGCAGGCCAATCGGGGCTCAGGGACGCACGGGGGCAGCAGATTGGAACACCCAGAAAAAGTGACGCCACGCGGGCGTCACTTTCATGGATTCCCGCGGGTGGCTGACTGCGGGACGGTTCACGCTGCAATTTAGCATATTTGACAGATATGTCAATCATTTCCCCGTCCGCTCTCGAGCGCTGGCCATGATCGCCCCCGAAGATTGCGCCTGCGAGACCCTGACGGCCGGCCACGCGCCTCAGGGGATGACCCTGAAGGCACCGGGCAGTATGGCTGACTGTCCATCCGGAAGGCTCACGACCACATCCCAGGTCCGCGTTCGACTGGGTCCGCCTGACTTTATGGTTACGGTCGCTGTGAGCGTCGAGGCGTCCAGCACGGTGGTGTTGGACACCACGGGCGCAGGACCGCTACCCCCAGAAAGAGCCAGCACAGCACCGTCGGTCAACCCACCGCCACTCACCATGACCTGAAGCTGATCGGGCATGGAGGAAACATCCGGTGTGATTGACGACAGGCTCAAAGCCGTTGCAGGTTCTTCGACCACGATTTGAACGACGGCGCTGTCAGGCGCACCGGCACCTTCGCAGCTCAGCGTGTAGGCATATTGACCAATAGGCCCGGGGTTCACCGACTCGCTGCCGCTCGATGCATCTTTCAGTCCGCCCCAGGCGCCACTTGCGGTGCAGGATGTTGCGTGACTCACGCTCCACGACAGCGTGCTGCTCTCGCCTTCCACAATACTCACGGGCAGCGCCTGGAAAACGTCGATGCTCACCGGCGGGGGTGTTGTGACGGCGACCGTGACACTCGCGCTATCGACAAATCCATCCCCCGTACAGGTCAGTGTGTATGTATATTCTCCGGCCGTTGACGGAGCGACCGACTCTGAGCCGGACGCAGCATTCTTGGTGCCCGACCATTCCCCGCTGGCCTGGCAGTCCGTTGCATTGCTGACTGCCCAGGTCAAGGTGGACGATGAGCCCTCGATGATCGAAACCGGAGCAGCAGTAAAGCTATCGATGGTCACTGAAGGTGGTGCAACGATGTTCAGGCTTATGGTGGCGGCGCCCTCGAGCCCGCCGGCGTCGGTAACAGACGCGTTGATGACATGCACACCTGCAGACAGGAGGTCAGTGCTAAACACAGCGCCGAAACCGATCAGCCCGTCAATTGAAGAATTCCATTCTAGCGATGCGGAAAGATCACCCTCCTCGGCATCCATAGCGGATGCTTCGAAAACCACCTCATCGCCCTGCGCAAACACCGCAGCATCACCGGGCGCGCTGATCACGGTCGAGGGCGCCGTGTTCTCGCTGCCCGAGCCGAAGTCTTGCCCGACATTGACCGAACCGCGTGAAGCGGCACTCGGACCAGACCACAAGAAGGCCGCCGCTTCGGTTCCGGAACCAGTCCGCGCGAGCGACCAACCCACGGGCGTTGTGCTGGTCTCGGCAACACCGATATCACCCAGCACTTGGCCGGCCAGCGGCCCGTCCACGGCTGTCAGGCTGCCTTCGTACGCCAGCCAGTCGACCGCTTCATCGGCAGGGTCAATGAGTGCAATACCATCAGGCGCACCGTTTTGCAGATCGGGAAAACTGAAATCCAGGATGCCAAAACCGTTTTCAATATCCGGGATGGCTCCGCTCAACTGGATCGACCCATACACAGTGCCGCCGTTACCGTTGTAACCCACCAATCGCCAGCCACTGAGGTCAAGTCCCGCAGCCCCCGCAATCTCGACGAACTCACCGGTATCCGTGCCGTCATTGTCGTAATGGAACTCATTGATCCAAGCCGACCCTCCGCCATCCGGACCTGCGCTCGGAGTGGCTGACACCTCTTCGCTGAGCCCGGACTCATTGCCGCTCCCATCGATGGCACTCACCGCGTAGTAGTAAGTTTCGCCGTTGGTCAACCCGGTGTCGATAAATCCCTCAAGGGGCAATGGAGCGCCACTGATGCGCTGGTAGCTGCCCCCGGAAACGCTGGAGCGATACACGTGATAGCCAAGCAAATCCGGCTCAGAATTACCGGACCAATCCAGTTCGACCTGGGCATCCTGTGCGATCGCCATCAAGCCTGCGGGCGCGGCAGGCGGCGTGGTGTCTGCTCCGCAACCGTCCAATTGCTGGCCCTGGTTTGGCGTGCCCCGCGTCTGGCCCACTGGACCGTGCCAGGAGAACATGGCTGCGGCTGATCCCGTGCCCGTAAGCTGCAAGGATTCTGAAGCACTGGCGCGGGAGTTTTCCGCGACGCCCACGTCCTGCAGAACCTGCCCGTCGGTGGTCGTGAAACTGCCCTCGTAGGCCACTCCGTCCACCGGGTTTCCAGAAGCATCGAGAAGCACGATGCCATCAGGTGCACCATTTTGCAGACCGCCGAAGGTGAAAGCCGCCGTTCCCATGCATCCCTGTTGCTCGGGAATCACCCCGCCCAGCAACACACTCGCATAACTGCTCCCGTCAGCGCCGTTATACGCCACCAGCGTCCACCCGGACAGGTCCAGCCCGCCCGTACCTGCGACTTCGACAAATTCGCCCTTGTCGCCACCCTTGTTGTCATAGTGAAATTCATTGATCCACGCTGAACCCCCCCCTTGGCCGCCACCGTCACACTGGCCAAGGTACAGGCAGTCTGCCCATTCCGGATGATCGATGAATGGATTTCTGTTGCCCTGGAAGCTGGCGACCGCCTCGTTACGGGCTTGCTCGACATAATCCACCGGATCCTCTTCGTGCCAGGCCAGGAGAACCGACAACAGGCCCATGTATGCCACGCTGGTATTGCTACCCACGTTCGAGTCTTCGATCAGAGCTCGATTGTCGGTCAATACAAGGTTAGGCTCCGCAATGCCCGTCACGCCGTGGTCACCCCCCTCGTAGCGGATGTCCATGTACATGAGTGCCCGCGCAATATCTCCCCTTCGTCCCGGCCAGACTTCCCACGAACCCTGTGAAAAGGAACCCGCCGTCCAGTTCGAGTCACCGGGATAGGTCCCACCCATGCCGCCACGTCCATTGTTAAAATCCGTGGGCTTCTCAGCACACGCCGCCCCGCAGTCGGCGAAGGGCTTGTTAGAGCGCGAGGAGTTGTATCCCGAATCGGCGATAAACAGGTGATGCGCATCGGTATACGGGTAATTCGTGGAACCGTCATTGGGGAACCCATAGGACTTGGGCCAGCTGTGCTCCCGGTTGTAAAAGTCGTTGCCCCCGCCCTGCTTGATGTAGCTGGCATTGCGGTAGATCGTGATTACGCTGTCTCCCGAATCAGGGTTCTCGTCGGCAATTTCGAGAATGTCCCAGGTATCGGTGGCACTGGATGTGTAGGGAAAACGCTGATGATCGTCGATCACGCCGTGGAGCGTGGAGCGCAAATTGATGGCTGTTGAGCTGTCCACGCTGTCGTAATAGCCGGGCTCCTGCCCGATGGCGCCCGTCGACATGAACATTAAAGCCAGAAACACTGACAATATTCGTGGATTCAAATGAGTGCTCATTGCCTCCTCCCCAAAGACAAATATTACAAGCAGCACGGTATTTTGCCTACATGAGGGAGGAAATTTCAAATGAGCCGGGCGAGTGCCCGACAGAATTTATCCGGATCGTGTATCCGGTTCGATGACCACCGCGGTGCCCACTGCCAGTAATTCCGCGGCGCCACCCATCATGACCGAAGTGGTAAACCGGGTCGCAACCACCGCATTGGCGCCCAGTTGCTCGGCCTCCTCGGCCATGCGGTCGAGGCTTTGCTCGCGGCTCTCAGCGATCAGCTTGGCGTATTCATGAATCTCGCCGCCCACGATGTTTCGCAGGCCCGCGAGTATGTCCTTGCCCACGTGCCGGGCACGCACCGTGTTGCCACGCACCAGCCCCAGGGTTTTGACAATACGATGATTGGCCACGGTCTCACTGGTTACGATCAGCATGTTTAGATTTCCACGTCTTTGTATTTGTCTGAATTGCGCTCTAGCAAGTGTTGGCGAAGAACCGAGAACAACAACACCGCCAGGCCGCCGTA
The DNA here is from genome assembly GCA_964225175.1 of Candidatus Nitrosopumilus sp. Classification (GTDB taxonomy): domain Bacteria; phylum Pseudomonadota; class Gammaproteobacteria; order Xanthomonadales; family SZUA-36; genus WTJD01. The sequence goes on from CAXQNK010000056.1 coordinate 9,466, forward strand.
GATACCCATCAACATGAACCGGATATGTGCAGGCATGTCGGTGTCGGCAAGCAGGTGATAAACAAAAGTTCCGACCCCTACCAACACGCCCGCGACGAACAATGTCCAGCCCGTGGCACGGGTAACTTTAACTACGGGGTCTGTCATTGGCACCCTCCTGGAGCAGACGAGCAAGGTTGCATCAGCGGTGTGCTTCCATCTTAACTCCCCGCGGACTTTGCTGCACTTGGATCATCGATACCCGGCGGCTTGCAGCGAAAATAGCCGCGCATAATGTCCATCCTTCGCCATAAGTGACTGGTGTGAACCCTGCTCGATGAGAACGCCGTTTTCAATCACCACGATATGGTTGGCCATCCGAACCGTCGAAAATCGATGGGAAATCAAAATCGCAATTCGATTACGGGTAAGGTTCCGGAAATGCTCAAAAATATTGGCCTCTGCTGCGGCGTCCATTGCAGCTGTTGGCTCATCCAGGACGAGAATATCAGCCTCGGTGCGCATGAACGCTCGCGCCAGGGCAATTTTTTGCCACTGACCGCCGGAGAGTTCCAGACCATCCTTAAACCACTTGCCCAACTGCGTTTCATAACCACCGGGCAGATTTCGGGCAACCTCGTCCGCCATGCCCTGCTCGGCAGCTACCCGCCACCTGTCGACGTCATCGAGGTGCCGAACATCGCCCACCCCGATGTTTTCACCCAGCAGGAACTGGTAGCGGGAAAAATCCTGGAAAATGACGCCGATCCGCTGGCGCAGGGCCGATTCATCCCAATCATCCAGATTCAGGCCATCGAGGAGAATGCGACCACTCTGCGGGCGGTATAAACGCGTCAGCAGCTTGATAAGCGTGGTTTTTCCCGACCCGTTTTCCCCAACCAGCGCAAGCGATTCTCCAGGCCTGATGTGCAGGCTGATGTCCCTCAGCGCCGGCTGGCGCGCTCCAGGGTAGGTAAAACTGACTGACTCGAAACGAATACCGTCCTGCGGGTTTGGCCCTTGCCTCCTTCCCGGGAGCGGCGAGGCCACCGGCGTTTCCAGGTACTCATACAATGTCGAGAGATACAGGTTGTCCTCGTACATTCCACCAATGGCAGAGAGACTCGCCCCCACTGCTGCCTGCCCCTGCCGAAACAGCATCAGGTACATGGTCATCTGCCCAAGCGTGATGCGCGCCACCACGGTGGACCAGGCGATCCAGGTATATGCCCCATATAATGCCGCGGTGCCCAACAGGCCAAAAATGAAGCCCCATCCATCGCGCCGGATGGCCAATCGCCGGTCCGCGTGATAGAGCTTGGCGAAAATGTCCCTGTAGCGCTGCAGCAACATTGGGCCAAGGCCAAACAGTTTCACTTCCTTGACGTTGTCCTCGCGCGCAATGACGGATTCGAGGTAAATCTGCATGCGGGTGTCCGGCGAGCGCCAGCGAAACAGCGTGAAGGCCTCACCCGAAAATCGTGTTTCAGCGACAAATGAAGGCAAGCCGGCAAGGACCAGCAAGAGCACGGCCCAAGGTGAGAATTGCACCAGCAGCACGCCGTAGCTGACCAGTGAAATCATGTTCTGGGCAAGGCCAAAAGAACGGTTAACCAGCGACAGCGGCCGCGAGGAGGCCTCTCGCCGGGCCCGCGTCAACTTGTCGTAAAACTCGCTGTCCTCGAATTGCGTCAACTCGAGCTTCAGGGCTTTCTCCAGAATCATGACGTTGACACGCTGGCCGAGCTGGGCGCGCATCAGGGACTGACACAGTGAGATTCCTCGCTGAGCGCCGGCCATGCTGGCCACGATGCCGCCCTCGAGCGCGATCAGCAACACGACTTTCTGAATGTCCGCCACACCACTGATCTTGTACTGCCCCGCGGTAGCGACCACTGCGTCAATAATCAGGGCCCCCACGTATGCCATGGCCGCCGGCAGCACTCCAGCGACGAGGGTCAGTGCAGCCAGGGTCAAAGTCAGCGGCCTGTTGGTCGTCCAGACCAATTGCAGGGCCCGGCCGCTGTAACGAAAAACGCCGAGAAATCGGCGTTCTTCGATGGGCCCGTTCAAGTTGCTGTCGGTCATGTCGAAATGTTCCGCACCTGCTCAACCACGAGCAACGTCACGGGTACCCAGCCTGAGCTCACTGAGCGATGGGCTGTGTGACCTCCAGCGGCACCATGATGTGTGCGAACTCGGAACCCGCCCACATGACATAGGGGCCGCCACCATAAGGGTCCGTTGGCATCCCTTCCAGCATTTCGAGCGGCAACAGGATCATCAAGTGTGGCCCTTCCTTGATCCAGGTGTTCACCGCCGGGTCCATGCCATAAGGATCGTCATTGTCCACCGGCACATCACCTACCAGCATGTAGGAGATGCCCATTTCGCTGCCGGGCGTGAAAGGCTTTTTATTCATGTAGGCATCCAGCCACTTCATCCAGGCCGCATCGACGCACATGGGATTCTCAAAATTGGGCGGAACGCCCGGCATGCAGGTCCAACCATTGCTGCCCTCGCGCAACAACGAACCATCCATTTCCATGATTGTCGCATTGCCACTGACGTTCCCCGGCGCCGCCTTCATGGCAAGCGCAATTCTGTCTTCGGCCGTCGCACCAATAGGCTGGTGCCCATCAGCACATGCCAGGCCAAAGGCCGTGAGGGCAATGAATCCTGAAATTGCTTTTTTCATCTCTTCTCTCCACACGTGACTAATAGAGCCCGGGATCATCCGGACTGTGATTACCCTGTGGATGGTACAGCAACTCTGGTGGCAGACTGGAGGTTTCTTGCCTTTCAGAGGCCGCCCAGGTCTGCGCGATTGGCATCTGCACGAGCCAATTCATCACGGATATGTTGCCATTGACGCACCGGCGCGTACCGGGGTGGGTTTGAGGGGCTTACAAAATCGGGCAGCGGCGCCACCTCGCAATCGCGGTCAAGCGCCCAGAAGAGAATCATCGACAGCCGTGTCCAGGCTGTGTCCACCACCCGGTGGCCGGTCGCCCTGTAGCGGCCATTGGACAGGCGCTCAGTCATATCGCCCGCAATCACGGTAAACGTCCCCACGTCGGACGGTGCGACGCACCATTCCCCCGTTGGGCGGGTCAGTTCCAGCCCGCCCGCCGTCTGGTACATCAGAGTGAAGCACTCGAAATCCGTGTGAGCGGAGATACCGACCTGATCTGCTTCGGGTTGAAAGCAAGGCGGGTAATGAAGCATGCGCATGGTGCGTGGCGCACTCGGCCCCGACCGCCTGTTGATGAAATCCCTGGGCTGGCCAAGCAACTCGCTGAACACCTCGCTAATGGCGCGACCAAGGCGAGTTATCGCCTCGTAATAGTCGGTAACCGCCGCCCTGAACCCATCAAGTTCCGGCCAGATGTTAGGCACGATACCCAGCGCCTCATATTGCGAGGATTCCAGTTGCTGGCCGAGATCAAAGGACTCGAGGTGCGCCCGGGTGCCGGCCTGGTAGGGCGGTTCACTGTACAGTGGGCCCCACCCCTTCTCGCCGTTGGCGTGATCGAAGTGCACATTCTGTTTAATGGCATCGGTATCGGGCAACGCAAAAAATCGCCGCGCCGCCTCAAGGGCCGATTCAATGACATCGACACCAACGCAGGTGTTGTGAATATAGAAAAACCCGGGGTCTTCAAGGGCCTGTGCAATGGTCTCCACCAGGGCCCGGCGCGCCGAATCGTCTGGGCCGAACAGGGCACTCACGTCCAGGTTGGGCAGCGCCGAGCGCGCCAATGCGACGCTGGGGGCGTTCTGGTTCAATTGGTCCGTTCCAGGCATAGGCCCCAGTTTACCGCGACTGCCCCCGCGACAGCATGCCGGCAAGTGGCCCGGCAGATTCAGGCGCTGGAACAGCTAGGGGCAGAGACTGCTCATGGCGTGCGCTTCCCGGGCGGCCTCGATCCACTCAAACGTTCCGTTGTCACTGAACACGTAGTAGCTTATGCCATTGGGCATGAGAAGTACCGTGATGCCTCCGTACCCGGACATGAAAGGCACCCATAACTCACCGGGACAACCCATTTCCTGGGCAATATCACGGGCCCAGAAGCCGTTGTTGTATCGAAATCCCGGGCTGGGGACAACCAAGCCGCGATCTCCCGGATCGCGTTGCAGGGCACTGGCAAGCTCCAATGGGTCAAGAAGACTCGTACCCTCCAGCCGCCCTTCATCGACATTCAGAAATTCGCTCACGCGCGCCACGTCATCGCGCAACAAGCTCAGGCCCCAACCGGTAAACGGTTGAGACACCTCGTCATAAGTGCGGCGGGAAACGCGAGCCGGAGGGCTGATCCCTAGCGGCCCCAGCACTTCCCCGATCAGCAGATCTGAGAAGATGTCCTTGTCGGAGCCTTCCAGTTGCTTGATGTCCTCGTTCATCGCGCGCCCCAGAATGTAGGTGTCTGAGGTGTGATACACCCATTGCGAGCCCGGGACCACTCGGCGTGGATACTGTCCGCATGCGAAGCTGATCTTGCTGGCATGGTCCAGGGGCAGGAAAAAGTCATTGGTGGTCAATGCGCCCTCGTCGGACATGTACAGCGCGGAATTGAAGTTTCCGGTGGCCATGTCGATGACGTTCGCGTAAGTCACGTCATCCCAGGTGCCCTCGGTCGCGCACTCGGAGATGCGCGCGGCCACAGTCTCGGCCAAATAGCCGGGATACTTGAGCTCCATTCGCAGCAAGGCTTGTGCGGCAAACACCGACTTGGACAACGAATACGATGGCATGACCAGGTGCTCGCAAAAGGGGTAAGCGCCGTGGCGTGTCTGACAGCCCCCAACGTAGTGAATCCCGTTCGCCACCAGGCCAAACTGCGTCATCGCACCAGGGTCCGTTTCCGATGCGCTCCCAAAATTTCCCGGGTTTGCGCCCGGCCAGGCATCACCGAGTGACGCAATAGGCGCGACAGGCATGCGCCGGGCAATCTCCGCCTCGTATGCCGCCTTGAGCGCGGGCGCCTCAGTCACCGGGGCCGGCGAGTATTGGGCATTCAGGAGCCCCCACATGTCGAACTGGAAGTAGAGGCAGGTTTCGCTGCTGATCTGGTACGCCACTTTCGATGTGGCGCCGTCATCCCTGAAAAGAAACGTGAGCACGCCGTTGTGCATGCAATTGGCATTTTTCTGATGCAGGGTGAACGGCAGGGCTGCGCGGCTGTAAGCACCATCCGCCGACTCCTGCCACACGCGCCCAGGCTCAATGATGAACTCCCAGTTGGGATGCGAATCCGTCATGGTGCCGCGCTCGACCGGAATCAGGTGCGTTCCATGCTGGACAAACTCGAAATTGAACTCAGGCAGATGCTTGATCGGAGCATCCCGACGTTTTCGGGTGTAGCGATAGCTGTCTTTGACTTTCTTGAAATCCCCGCCGCTGTGTTCTCCAAACAACTCCAGGGAGCCTTCAAAGGTATTGACGGGCTGGGCGGCATTGGGCGGCAGCGCGTAAGCACTCAGATTCACCCGGCTGCCCGGATCACCGCCATTGAGCAGTGTGCCTGACGCCAGCGCATTCCGACTGACATCGCCCGTGCCGAACAGGGGATCAAACCCTTCGCCGCTCGGGGGCTCAAATCCATTACCGCTGAGCTCGACCAGGACGAGGGAAGCATCAGGATCATTCGAAGGCACGATGATTTGATCGCTGAATGTACCCGCGCTGACCGGCGAGAACGAGACGCTCAGGGCGCAGGACTGTTCGGGCAGCAGGTCTATTCCAGAGCAGTCATCTGCGACCAGTTCAAAGGGCGTGGCCGGCCCGGTCAACGCTCCAATCGAAAGATTGGCCGAGCCGGCATTGGCAATCGAAAGGCTGCGGATGAGCTGGGTACCGACCTCCTGAGCTGAAAACGCGCCATTGCCAAGAACTATCAGGTCGGGCTCCGGATTGACCGGCGCGGCAGTGCCCGTGACGGCGACATTGTCACCCCAGCAATAATCGCCGGGATTCCGCCCCGTTGCCCGAAACCTCAGCCGAAGATTGGGGTTGTCGCTTGCAGATGCTGGGCTTGCCGTCCCCGAAATGAATTCACCCGTATCATCACCATTATGCAGTTCGACAAGGACCAACCACTGGTTGCCGCCGTCTACAGAATATTCAGCGTAACAGTCATCCGCTGATTCCAGCGAGGTGGCCGCCAGGTTCATGGTGATGCTGACATCGTTGAATCCACTGGTGCTGACCGGGATGTAGGATTGCGCGGATTTTTTGTGTCGCAGAGCGAAGTTGCCAATGGCCGTGCCGCCATTCACGGTGACGTTGCCCGACGTGACCCAACCGGCAGCGTTTCCGTCTTCAAAATCATCCTGGTAGATGACTTCCGCAAACGCGGAGCCAACGCATAACAATCCCGCAAACACACCGACGGCTAAGTGATTCATTCACCATTACCCCCATTGAACTCAGCAGCCACCCTACGCCATGGGGATTGGCTTCACAAGTCAAAGATTCCGATCAACCGCGGTTCGAACTCGCATATTGAAGGCATGAGTGTAAACTTATGCCTCATTTAAGCTACCAGCGAGATCTCGCGTGAATTTCCGAGCGGCTGCAATTGTTTGCACGACAATCTCCCTGAGTGCTTCGGTCATGGCGGATACACCCCGAAATGTCATCATGTTTCTGGGGGACGGCATGGGCATCGCCACCGTCACAGCAGCCCGAATTTACGCCGGTCAACTTGCCGGGCAGGCGGGCGAGACGCACCAACTGACATTTGAACGGTTTCGCCACGTGGCCCTGATCAAAACATTCAGTCTGGACTACCAGGTACCGGACAGTGCGAGCACCATGTCCGCGATTATGACGGGGCTCCCCAGTCGTATGGGCATGATCTCGATGCACCCTGAAATCGGCAGGGGGGATTGCCTTGATGCGCAGCAAAGACTTCCTCCTGAAACACTCTTCGAACAGGCGAAGAACGCCGGCATGGCCACCGGTATCGTGACCACAACGCGTGTCACGCATGCCACGCCCGCCGCAGCATTTGCGCACGCCCCGGACCGAACTTGGGAAGACGATTCGAAGCTCAGCCCTCAAGCGCGGTCCGGCGGCTGCAGAGACATTGCGCTCCAGATGGTCGAGTTCGCTCAAGGTGATGGTATTGACGTTGTGCTTGGCGGAGGTCGAAGCGCATTTTTTCCCAAACAGCAGACCGACCCCGAGTATCCCGGGCAAACAGGTCTTCGCATGGATGGCCGTAATCTGGTCGAGGAATGGCAGGCTCGGCCTGTCCAGCGCCAGTTTGTATGGAATCGAAGCCAGATGATGTCCCTGGACGAAGACACCACCGACCAGGTCCTCGGCCTGTTCGAGCCCAGCCACATGAAATACGAGATGGATCGCGTCCAATTGGGCGATGACGAACCCGATATTGTCGAGATGACGGAATTTGCAATTCGACGGCTTTCGCTGACTAACAACGGGTTTTTTCTGCTGGTTGAGGGTGGCCGAATCGATCACGCGCATCATGAAAACAATGCCGCCCGGGCACTGCACGAGACCGTCATGATGGATCGCGCTGTTCAGCGCGCATTGGAACTCACCAATCCCGAACACACGCTGGTTCTTGTTACTGCCGATCATGCACACACGCTGACCATCAGTGGCTATGCGCCCAGCGGAACCTCCATTCTCGGCGGCGTCGATCCGCAGGCCAGTGCCGGGACGTTTCAGCGTCCCCACACCATCCTGAGTTATGCAAACGGGCCGGGATACCGGAATGTCCTGCCAGATTTGAGTGAGGAGGACCTCCACAATCCGGATTTCCAGCAATTCGCAGGGTGGCCGCGCTCCAGCGCGGCCCATGACGGGGTGGATGTGACCGCGTATGCACACGGACTGGGGGCGGACAAGTTGTGGGGGGTCATCGAGCAACGCCTGCTGCACAGCGTGCTCGCGAGCGCACTTTTCGGTGACGCTGTTCCGCCACGCCCGGATCAGCACGTCAATTCAACGAGGTAAAAAAAAACCGACCCCCGGGAAGAGGCCGGTTTCCAGGTCAATTCATGGTCAATGGACCATGTTCACGTTGATCACAAAATAGGCACGATCAGCAGCGCCACGATATTGATGATCTTGATCAACGGGTTGATCGCCGGACCGGCGGTGTCTTTGTAGGGGTCGCCCACCGTGTCGCCGGTTACCGCGGCGGCATGCGCCTCGGTACCCTTGCCGCCGAAATGACCATCTTCAATGTGCTTTTTGGCATTGTCCCAGGCGCCTCCGCCAGTGGTCATGGATATCGCGACAAACAGGCCTGTGACGATGGTGCCCACCAGTAAACCGCCCAATGCCTGCGGCCCGAGGACGACGCCAACAATAATTGGCACCAACAGGGGCAACAACGAAGGAATGATCATTTCCTTGATGGCCGCCTTGGTCAGCAGATCCACAGATTTTGCATAATCAGGTTTTTCGGTGCCTTCCATGATTCCTGGCATATCCCGAAACTGTCTGCGCACTTCTGTGATGATGGCGCCTGCGGCACGGCCCACGGCCTCCATCGCCATGGCACCAAACAGGTAGGGGATCAGCCCGCCGAGAAACAGGCCAATAATGACCATGTGATTCGACAAATCAAAAGTCATATTCGCCATGCCGGCCTTCGCCAGGGAGTTGGTGTAATCGGCGAACAGCACCAGCGCGGCCAAGCCGGCTGAACCAATGGCGTAGCCCTTCGTGACGGCCTTGGTGGTATTGCCCACCGCATCAAGGGCGTCGGTGGTATCGCGCACTTCTTCCGGCAATTCCGCCATCTCAGCGATACCGCCGGCGTTGTCCGTTATCGGACCGAACGCGTCGAGGGCTACGATCATGCCTGTCATGGACAACATGGTGGTGGCCGCAATGGCAATACCATAAAGGCCGGCCTGGTCATAGGCGAACCAGATGGACAGGCACACCGCCAGCACGGGCAGTGCAGTCGACTTCATGGAAATGCCGAGGCCGGCAATGATGTTGGTGGCATGGCCCAGGGTGGAGGCTTCGGCCACTTTCTTCACCGGGCTGAAATTTGTCCCGGTGTAATACTCGGTGATGATGACCATGGCCGCTGTTAGCGCCAGGCCGGTCAAAGCCGCCAGGTACAGGTTGGTCGAACCTTCACCCATCATCATGCCAGTCACTGGGTAGAAAGCGATCGCCGCCAACACACCCGATACGATTACGCCCTTGTACAGCGCGCCCATGATGGAGCCGCTTTTACCTGTGCGCACGAAAAAGGTGCCCACCACTGAAGCGATAATTGACAACCCGCCAAGCACCATCGGAAAGACAACCGCGTTCGGGCCGACCTGAGTAATCATCAGGTTGCCCAGCAGCATGGTCGCGATCAGGGTCACGGCATAGGTTTCGAAAAGATCCGCGGCCATACCCGCACAGTCGCCGACATTGTCGCCAACGTTGTCCGCGATCACTGCCGGATTACGGGGGTCGTCCTCTGGAATCCCGGCTTCGACTTTGCCCACCAGGTCAGCGCCGACATCCGCACCCTTGGTGAAAATGCCACCGCCCAGTCGAGCAAATATGGAGATCAGCGAGCCACCAAAGGCCAGACCGACCAGTGCGTGAATCGCATCATCGGCGCTCACGCCCATGTTCTCAAGCAGCACGTAGTAACCCGCTACACCCAGCAGCCCGAGTCCGACCACGAGCAAGCCGGTAATCGCACCGCCCCTGAAGGCAATGTTCAAGGCCGGAGAGAGTCCCGTTCGGGCAGCCTCAGCGGTCCGAACATTGGCGCGGACCGAGACGAACATTCCGATGTAGCCTGCCAGGGCTGAGAATACTGCCCCGATGGCAAAGCCAAAAGCAGTGAGCCAGTCCAGAAACAGACCAACAACGAAAAACAGAATCACGCCGACAACGCCGATCGTGGCATATTGCCGGTTCATGTACGCGCTTGCGCCCTCCTGGACAGCCGCAGCAATTTTTTGCATTTTTTCATTGCCAGCAGGCTGCGCCAGAATCCAGCGCGATGCGAAAATGCCGTACAGCACGGCCGCTACGGCTGCGCCTAGCGTTAACGCCATCTCGTTACTCATCAGGTTCTCCTTTTAAACAGTTTATTTCAGGTCCACGCCGGCCACGCCAACCGTTTTGGAAATCAAGCAGGCCCTCATGTCGCCAGGGCGACAGACGCCAGGTTGGTGTTCTCCCTATGATTGAGGTGTACCGTCTGGGCGGAATCGGGCTCGTTATTATCGAATGCCGTCCCGCGGAAAAACAGGGCATTCTAGCATAATCCACGGTACATCCATGCAGATCAGGACAGCGCAGGGGCTGCGGAGCTACCGCAATGCATGCCCTGCAAAAAAGTCGCCCGAATGCCAGGTCGGTTTGTCCTTCTGCTCAGCGATCAACGCACCGATCCTGTGATTGATTCTCGTGAACCGTTCCGCCGCCTTGAAATCAATAGACAGCAACAGGTCATCGCTGGGCTGATGATAATGGCGCTTGAAGTACTCTGTCGTGAGCTGGGCCGACGAGCTGTCAGGCTCAAGCGTGGTTGTCATCAGGTAGACTGCCGGAATTCCGGCTTGCACGAACGGGTAATGGTCGCTGCGCACGAAGATGTTTTCCTCCCGCGTCAGGGCGGGAACCAGAGGGATGTTGAATTCGGACACCGCTTGGCGAACCCATTGACCGGCTGTAGATCGTTCAGCACCAAATGCCATCAGTGCCTCAAGGTCGTCCAGCAGAACCGGCATGTCCAGGTTGATAACAAACACCATGTCATGGTCGGCAAGGGTCGGGTGCCGGGAGAAATATTCCGAGCCGATCAAGCCTTGCTCCTCCGCCGTTACCGCCAGGAACACGACAGACCGCCGGGGCGCCGGAGCCTGGGCGAATAATCGTGCCGTCTCAAGCATGACGGCAACGCCCGCTGCATTATCGACAGCCCCGTTGTGAATCCGGTCATCGTGACCTGCGATCTGCCGCTCCCCAAGGTGATCCAGGTGCGACACGTATACGATACACTCCCGCGCCAGTTCCGGATCGGCGCCGGGAAGCATGCCAATGACGTTGGGGCTCACCAGCCTGGAATGATGCGCCTGCTGGCCGGCCTCCAACTCGATACCAAGGGGAAATCCGGGCAACGGATCTCCTGCCTCATCCCTCTCGACAAGGGTCTCGAGCGGATGGGCCCCTGAGGCAAACATGACGCTCGCCGCGCTATGATGGACCACCGCGTTGACTGCAAGCTGAGCGTGTGACCCAAACGCTTCCTGGTTCTCATCGAGCCAGGTCATGACTGGAAGCCCTTCATTTTCTGAATACCGGGACCACGCAAACCGGCGGTCCCTGCGCGGCGTGTGAACCCTGATCACCCCGACCGCACCGTGCCTGACGGCGGCGCGGTGTTTTTCCCGATAGGAAGCAAAATGTGCGCCCTCCTCGGAATTGAGCTCCACGGGCATGCCGGAAAAAATGACCGCAACGCGACCGCGCACATCCAGGCCCTCATAATCGCTGTAACCCAGTTCGGGCGCATCGATACCATAGCCAGCGAACACGGCCTGCGCCCGCACACGAGCCTGCTCGCGAGCGAGGCTGGGCACTGCGTAAAACTCCTCACCATATTTCAATTGTGAGCGAATGCCCCGACGCACATTGACCAGGAAGGCCGAATCGGGACGCAAACTGGCTTGTCGGATGGGCACGGACTGGTACCATCCGCCCTCTGAACCCGCTGGAACCAGACCGGCCTCGATGAACTGCTTCCTTACGTGGTTCGCTGCGGCGAGGTACCCCGCCGAACCGGTCATTCGCCCTTGCAGGGCGTCATCAGCCAGAAACCCAATGTGCGCTTGCAGGCGCTCCTGGAGCAACTCTTCGGCATGCCCCGGGGCCCCGAGGGCCGCGAACAAGCAGGCGCTGATCAGGCGTGCCCATCTTCGCGCCGACACAGCGGGCTACACCGTCTCGCTAAGCGCAGCCCGGGAGAGTCCTCTCGGGTTTGTTTGCGCCGCCCTGACCAATTTCAGTTTTCGAACGGGGGGAGTTTCTTGGCCACCAGTTGGTGTCGCAGTCGCACATAATCGGGGAGTCCATGGCGGTTGTAGGGGGGATAATCCTCACCCCGAATCAAAGGTTCGAGATAGGCGCGCGCCGATGGCGTGATTCCGAAACCGTCTTTGGTAATAAAACGGCGAGGCATCATTTTTTCGCGATTGGCGACCCGTCCAAGGGTGGCTTCTCCGACCTTCCAGCGATATGGCTTTGTGGACGTTCGCACGACGACCGGCATCACACCGCTTTTTCCAGCGAGGGCAAATTCAACCGCCGCTTTGCCCATCGCATAGGCCTGCTCGACATCAGTTCGTGAAGCCACGTGCCGAGCCGACCGTTGCAGGTAATCTGACACGGCCCAATGGTATTTGTATCCGAGCTTGTTCTTGACGATGCCGGCAACGACCGGCGCCACGCCACCGAGCTGGGCATGCCCGAATGCGTCCCGGGTGCCCGCGTCTGCGAGAAAACGTCCAGAGGGATCGCGCACACCTTCCGAGACTACGATCGAACAGTAGCCCCAACGCTTCACCGCGACATCTACCTTTTCGAGGAATGATTGTTCGTCGAAGGGGATTTCCGGAAACAGAATGATGTGCGGTGGATCGCCCTTCTCCTGCTGGGCCAGGCCGCCCGCTGCGGCAATCCAGCCCGCGTGACGCCCCATGACCTCGAGGATGAAGACCTTGGTTGAGCTTGAGGCCATCGAAGCCACATCAAGACTGGCTTCCATGATGCTGACGGCCACGTACTTGGCGACCGAGCCAAACCCCGGGCAGTTGTCTGTCACCGGCAAATCATTATCAATGGTTTTTGGCACCCCGATGCACTGCACGGGAAAACCGAGTTTTTTGCCGATCATGGACACTTTGTGGGCGGTGTCGGCCGAATCCCCACCACCGTTGTAGAAAAAGTATCCGATATTGTGAGCCTTGAACACGTCGATCAAACGCTCATATTCCGCCCGGCTCTCCTCGAGGCTTTTAAGCTTGAATCGGCATGATCCAAAGGCCCCGCCAGGCGTGTGTCGCAGGCCAGCGATCTGTTTCTTGCTGACTCGCGTGGTGTCAATCAGTTCCTCATTCAGGATTCCGATGATGCCGTCTTTACCTGCATATACCTTTCCCAGCTGATCTCTATTGGCCCGTGCAGTCTCTATCAGGCCGCAGGCGGTTGCATTGATTACGGGGGTTACACCGCCTGATTGCGCGTAAAGCAGGTTCTTTTTAGCCATAAGAAAACGTCTCTTGAAAATGGGTTCCTGAAAAGTGATTTTGCCTAGTACAATAGGCGAACTGCGTATCTTAATTGACAAGAAGGCTCTCATGCGAATTGTATTGCTCGGCGCACCGGGCTCCGGAAAGGGAACCCAGGCCGCGTTGCTACACAAGCGTCTGCAACTGCCGCACATCTCAACGGGCGTGTTGCTCAGGGAAGCGGTAAAAAACGCCACGCCCCTGGGCCTGCAGGCCCAGGAGATTCTGGATCGCGGCGATCTTGTCCCGGACGCCGTGATGCTTGACCTGATCGAGGAACGCCTGGGCCAGGAGGACGTCGCGGCGGGCTTCCTGTTGGACGGGTATCCCCGCAACATCTCCCAGGCGGAAGCGCTGGAGGCCTTACTCGAGCGCCTGGATCAACCGGTCGATGAGGCCATCCAGATCGATGTTGATCCCGAGCAGATCGTGGCACGAATTCTTAAACGGGCTGCCGAGGAAGGACGCAGCGACGATTCAGAAGAAGTGTTCCGGAATCGAATGCAGGTCTATGAGGAGCATACCGCGCCGGTTGCGGATTTCTATGCGCAGCAAGGCAAGCTGACGCGCATTCTGGGCGAAGGCACAGTCGAAGATGTGCAAAACACGATTCTCGGCGTACTTGAAATGAACTCTGCCCGCTGAATGGGCCAGACCCCGAACCAACGGCATGGCATTTAGGCGATGAACCAGTTCGCGCAGGCCCTGCTGGACATACTACGATTGCGCGCCGGGCCCGAGGATTTGCCTGCTTCCTGGACCCTGACATTGATATTCGTAGGTCTGCACGTGGCCTTTGGCATGTTTACTGCCATGGCCCTGGACCAATCTTCCACTGTGTTCAACAGCCTGATCATGACGGCTTTGCAGATCTTTGCAGTCGCCATTTTGCTGAAGGTTCGTGGCTTTCCGGAGCGATTAGCGCAAACACTTCTTGCGTTTGCGGGCACAGGCATCATTATCGGCGGCATCGTATTTGGGGTGCTTCTGCAAGCAGATCAGGACGTGAATCAACCCCTGCTGGCTTTAGTCTGGCTCCCGCTGTTCATCTGGAGCCTCGTGGTAGACGCACACATTTATCGCAACGCCCTCGCAATCAGCCTGTCCCAGGCGATGCTGATCACCGTGTTGCTGTTAGCGGGCAGTTATGTCGTCGTTGAGCTTTTGGTGATGTTCTTCACGGGAAATACCGGCTAATGCGCATTCATATACTGGGCATCTGTGGAACATTCATGGGTGGAGTCGCACAGTTGGCAAGCCGGGATGGACACACCGTAACCGGCTCGGATCAGCAGGCCTATCCTCCCATGAGCACACAACTGCAGGCGGAGGGCATTCAGCTGATCGAAGGTTATGACCCGGCCCAGCTCGATGCAGGAGTTGACCTTGTCATCATCGGAAACGCCCTGAGCCGCGGAAACCCTGTGGTCGAGGAGGTGCTGAACCGGGGCATCCCCTTCACCTCCGGGCCGCGCTGGCTGGGCGAACAATATTTGCGCGGCAAACACACCATCGCCGTGGCGGGTACACACGGCAAGACCACCACGTCGAGCATGGTGGCCTGGATACTGGAAAAAGCCGGCTTCGAGCCCGGGTTTCTGATCGGCGGTGTCCCACTGAACTTTGGTTACTCAGCGCGCACAGGCAAAGAGTTCTTCGTGGTAGAGGCCGATGAATACGACACCGCATTTTTCGACAAGCGTTCGAAATTCGTGCACTACAGACCACGGGTCGCAATTCTCAACAACCTGGAATACGACCACGCTGACATTTTTCCTGACATCGAAGCCATCCAGACGCAATTTCACCACCTCGTACGTACCATTCCAGGTAATGGCACGATCGTCGCTAATGGGGGAGATTCAAAGCTTGAGGGCGTTCTCGAGCGCGGCTGTTGGAGCGGACTGAAGACATTCTCAATGGCCGAAGGGACCGATTGGCAGGTCAGGCTCGTCAAGCCCGATGGAACACAGCTGGAATTCTCCCAGGGTGGAACGCCCGTCGGGGCTATCGAGTGGAACCATTCCGGCCAGCACAACGCGCTCAACGCGTGCGCTGCACTGGTGGCGGCTATTTCGGCCGGCGTCGATCCGCAGATTGGATTACGCGCACTGGAGGAATTCAAAGGCGTCAAGCGGAGACTGGAAGAAGTCGTCTTTGCGCAGGGGATCACTGTTTACGACGATTTCGCTCATCACCCAACAGCCATCCGCCTGACGCTTGAAGGCCTGCGTCGGAAAGTCAGCAATGCCAGGATCCTCGTCGCCCTGGAACCCCGCAGCAACACGATGCGTGCGGGCGTGCACGCCGATGAACTTGGGCCTGCGCTGATACCGGGTGACTACGTGTGGTTAAAAACAACGGACGGCATTGACTGGGACCCCCAGGTTGCACTGGCCGCGCTCGATGGTCGCGGACGTGTCGTCACCAAGTCTGAAGATCTGCTTTCGCAGATGTTGGAGCGCGTCAAGCCCGGCGATCATGTTGTTTTCATGAGCAACGGCAGTTTTGATGCCTGCCCTGCGCGTTTCGCAGAGGCCGTCGAATCACGTGCACAGGACTGAGATCCCGATTTTCCCGCTCAGCACCGTGCTGGTCCCCGGCGGTCACCTGCCGCTGCAAATTTTCGAGCCGCGATACCTGGAACTCATCAGCGACTGCGCGCGCAATGGAACCGGGTTTGGCGTTTGCCTCATTCTGGAAGGGTCTGAGGCAGGCACACGACCCCAGCACGCAAGCCTGGGAACACTGGCGCACATCCGCGATTTCAATACACTTCCCAATGGCTTGTTGGGGATCACCGCTGAGGGTTCGGACCGTTTTCGCATCGAGAGCACCCGAGAGCAGCACAATGGCTTGCTGATTGCCCAGGTCAGCTGGCTGGAGGCACCCCCCCAACGGTCCGTCCCGGAGCCCTATCTCATTCTTTCACAGTTGGTCGAGCGCTTGATGGAACAGGTCGGTGACCACTACCCTGGCTGGTCAAGACAATCCCTGGATGACGCTGACTGGATCAGCTTCCGCCTCGTCGAACTGCTGCCCATCGGCCTGCTCGAGAAACAATCGCTGCTGGCGGTGGAAGACGTGGAAACCCGGCTGCAGCGCCTTCTGGAGCGTCTGCCTGATTTTCAACGATCGGCCTGAACCGGAAATTGCTCCTTGGATCTCACCAGGACCAGTCGCTCTCGTGGCTGACGGGAATCGAAATCGGCCAGCGAATCTCTGATCTCACCCAGGGTTGACGCATCCACCGGCATTGAGCGCCAGTAGTGGATCAGGCGCATTCTGCGTACCAGGGCCTCTTGTGCGACCTGCCCCAAGTACAGATTCCGATCACCCGGCGTTAATTTCGTGCCAGAGGCCCACAATCGCAGGGTCTGATGACCACCCCCTGTGACGAATCTACGCATTCGCAGCACCTCCACTCGACCGAGATGGTCTTTGCCAAGTAATGGCAGGTTTTCGGGAAGGGGGTTGGGATCCAGCGAGCGAAGCACCCAACTCCAGTCTGCGGCTGCATCCTCAACCCAACCAGCATGCTCAAGTGCTTCGCGAAATGCAGGTAAGTCTGACGCGACCTGGAAGTTGAAATCCCTTGCTGCAACCGAGCTGAACCGGGTCAGTTCCTGCGGCATGCTGTTCCACTCCTTGGACCACCAATCTTGCGTGGCGAGCTCTCTTTGCGGCAGCTCGACCTTCAGTTCTGCTAGATCCTGATCCATGTGAATGCGAATCTGCCATTGCAGAGTCAGCCCCAGCATGGTGTAAAAAATGATGCTGGCGACCGGACCGGCGAATGGCAGCAAGGCCCTTTGACGGTACGCAATCCCCACGATGGCGGTCCATGCGAGACTCAGAAACAGCCCTACCAACGCACCGCTGAGCCAATCGAGCGCCAGATAAATTCGAGCCATGAAAAGCAGGATGAGCAGCGATCCCGCGACAAGATAGGGCCAGTGCCTGAGGCTGCGTCGAATTTCCTTGGCCACCATGATCGTAAAGAAACCCAGAACAACGGTGGTCAGCGACAGCGCGGGGCTGGGCTGCCACTGCACGGCACTGCTGATGCCCTCCAGCATAGGTGTGGCACGCAGGGTCCAGCCCAACAGGAATTGAAGTGCCACGCCCCCACCGATCGCGACCAACCAGTGAATTGCCGCGTTGTATCGTCCCGCGCCCAGTAACCACAGCAATACCGCCGAGGCGGTGGGCAGCAGGACGCTCCATCGGGACATCTGGCTGATGGCGACCATGGCCGGGTCAGTGACGTGGTTTCGGAGCGTTTGCGTCCATTGCAAAACCGCCTGGTCGACAAACCGCGGTTGCTCTGAAAATGGCGACAGAAACAGCAGCAACAGGACAGCCCACAACATCAGGATCAACAGCAAGCCCAACATGCTCACGGACAGCAACTCGGGTTGTGACGGGTCGAGCACGGGGCCGGCCACGCGGCCGAGAACCGGGTGGCGACGCGTCCAGGTAATGGCTTTTCGAAGCCATCGCGTGGAACGACTCACGAAAAAAATGTAGGCACCACGGATGAGCCACCAACCGGACCAGAGGATCACCACGAAAACCACCAGCACCAGGCTGAGATATCCAGCATATTCCGATGCGACCTCCAGAGAGGCGCCGAAAAGCATGCCAGGCAGGAGGTAAGCGGGCGACCAGAGAATGCAGGCCGGAATGGCGACAAGGAGAAACTGCCTGGGTCGCATCGCAAGCATACCTGCAGTCGCTGGAATCACCGGTCGCAACGGGCCAATGAAACGACCCGCGATTACGCTTTTGGCCCCATGGCGAGTAAAAAAACCGCGCCCACGATCCAGCATCGCCGGATATCGGGAGAAAGGCCAGAAATCGACCAGGTGACCGCGCAATCGATAGCCAATCCAGTAGCTGATAATGTCCCCCAGCAACGCGCCGCTGGAAGCGGCGATCCAAACGGAGTAGAACTCAAGTGTCCCCAGGCCGATCATGGCCCCAATGCCGAACAGCATGAAAATTCCGGGCAAAATAATGCCAATCACAATCAGCGATTCGATCCAGGCGATGGCGAATATGACAAGGCCCGACCAGCCCGGGTTGTCAGCGATCCAACTCAGCAGTTCCTGAACAATGCCTTCGTCCAAGTTTGATTGACTCCCGGATGATGAAAAGGGCCGAGGCTTCGCTCACGGTCTGGGTTATGATACGCCCGGAGTCGACTTGAGTTTCAAGTCGCGATGGATATCGAGGGTAAAGACCCCCCGCCTTGCGGCATTATGAACACTCTGGCCAATAAAACCCTGTTTATCACTGGCGCCTCGAGAGGCATCGGAAAGAGCATCGCTTTGCGCGCAGCCCAGGACGGCGCCAACGTGGTCATTGCCGCCAAAACCGACCGCCCCCATCCAAAGCTGCAGGGAACAATTTTTACCGCAGCCGAGGAGATCACGGCGGCGGGTGGCCGGGCATTGCCTTTGAAACTGGATGTTCGCGATGACCATGCGATCGACGCAGCCATCGGCGAGGCAGTGGAGCACTTCGGGGGCATTGACATTCTCGTGAACAATGCCAGCGCGATCACGCTGAAACCCACCACCGAACTGCCCATGCGACGATTCGACCTGATGTTTTCCGCCAATGTACGGGGGACCTACGGCTGCTCACGCGCGGCAATTCCCCACCTCACCCGCAGTGCTAATCCGCACATTCTGAACATCTCTCCTCCGCTCAACCTCAACCCACGATGGTTTCGTGACCACCTCGCCTACTCCATGTCCAAATACGGCATGAGCATGTGTGTTCTTGGCATGGCGCAGGAATTGAAAGGGCGCGGCATCGCGGTCAACGCACTCTGGCCCCGCACCGTCATCGCGACGGCGGCAATCAGCATCTTCGGAGAACGTGTTCAGGCAGAGAACTGTCGAAAACCCGAGATCATGGCAGATGCAGCGCATGAGATTTTGTGTCGCCCGGCCACGGACTGCTCTGGGAATTTTTTTCTGGACGAGACCGTTTTGCGGCAGGTTGGTGTACGGGATTTCGACAAGTATTCCGTTAAACCGGGCTCGCCGTTGATGAAAGATCTTTTTCTTGATGAATAAACCTGTCGCAGCAGCGAGCCCTTAGCTCGGCTCGCCGGGCGGCTTCCTGGCTCGCGCAGTGCGCTCCGTTTTTGTTGGTATCTCGGCCGGTTCAACCACAACACACGCCTCGACACGCCCTTGCTGGGTTTTGGCGCAGTGCGTCAATCACCTCCCGGGCAGGGCGCTTTCAGCGGCTAACAGCCCTCTGAATGCTGCTGACGCACTGTTAATCGTGTCCTGGATGTCGTCATCGGAGTGCGCCGCCGAGACGAAACCGGCCTCGTAAGCAGATGGCGCAAGATAGATGCCCGAATTCAGCATGTGATGGAAAAATGCCTTGAATCGCTCAACATCGCAATTCACGACCTGCGCAAAGGAATGCACGAAGGGCTGGTCGGTAAAAAAGAAACCAAACATACCGCCGGCCTGGCTGAACAGCATGGGGACGCCTTCCTTTTTCGCCGCGGAGGCCAGGCCATCCACCAGTTGGCGAGTCTTTTGATTCAGCGCCTCGAAAAATCCGGGCGCCGTGATCAGGTCAAGATTGGCAAGACCCGCTGCCATCGCTACCGGATTTCCCGACAGAGTGCCTGCCTGGTACACCGGCCCCGAGGGCGCGACCAGTTCCATCAATGACCGTTTCCCACCGAAAGCGCCCACTGGCATGCCGCCACCAATGACTTTGCCAAAGGCAGACAAGTCCGGGGTGACTCCGTACAGGGACTGCGCGCCACCCAGTGCAACCCGAAATCCCGTCATGACCTCATCGAAAATGAGCAACACACCATGTGCATCGCATAACTGGCGCAGCGCCTGGAGATAACCATCGACCGGGGGAATGCAGTTCATGTTTCCCGTCACAGGCTCAACGATAATCGCTGCGATCTGCTCACCTTGCACTTCGAGACATTGCCGAACCGCTTCCGCGTCGTTGAATGGCAGGGTCAGGGTCAGGTCAGCCGTTGCCTCGGGGACTCCCGGGGAATTGGGAACGCCAAGCGTTAGCGCACCGCTCCCGGCCTTGACCAGGAACGCATCGGCGTGACCGTGGTAGCAGCCTTCAAACTTGATGATCCGATCACGCCCCGTCGCCGCGCGAGCGACGCGGATGGCGCTCATCGTGGCCTCCGTGCCGGAATTCACCATGCGCACCAGCTCCAGACCCGGCACCAACTCACACAAACGCTCCGCCATGGTGACCTCGGCCGGGGCCGGTGCCCCGAAGCTGAGACCACGCGTAGCCGCAACCTGAACGGCTTTGACTATATCGGGGTGAGCATGGCCGGCAATCATGGGGCCCCACGAGCCCACGTAATCAATGTAGTCTCGGCCGCTCATGTCGTAGATTCGCGCGCCCTCGGCCCGCTCAAAAAATAAGGGTTCTCCGCCCACGCCATTGAACGCGCGAACCGGGGAGTTCACTCCGCCGGGTATGCGGGCGCGAGCGCGGGCCAGTAATTCCTGATTGCTTGTCATTCAACTCATCCCAGTGTCTGAGGCCGATTATTCTCAGCGCTTGATGCCTGCAAAGGCAAGACCATTCAAACACGCAGATCAGCGAAGTCGAAGTGTCTCCACGCCAGGGCACTTGGATTATTGTCCCAAAGCCCCCACCATCAGAAGAATTGAAGTGTCCTGGACGGCATTTCCCCAGACTGAGGAGCAAAATCGTGAGCGAGCAGTCACCCGAGGAAGGGTACAAGGCCTGGATGTGCATCATCTGCGGCTGGATTTACGACGAAGAGAAAGGCGCACCGGAAGAAGGTATCGCTGCAGGGACCCGCTGGGAAGATGTGCCCGAATACTGGGTCTGCCCGGATTGCGGCGCCGGCAAAGAAGACTTCGACATGGTGGAGATTTGAAATGAGCACCCGCAAGGGACTTACACGGGACAGTGGCGAAGCCATGATTGCCGGCGTCTGCGCCGGTGTTGCCCGTTATTATGGTTGGTCAGTCATGGGCACTCGAGTCGTCTACGTGATCGTTTCGGCGCTCTCCGTCGCCTTTCCCGGCATTCTCTTTTACCTGCTGCTTTGGCTGCTCCTGCCGAAGGATTAACCCATCAGGGACGCATGAGCCCCGTTTCGAACTGACCCCCCGGCTCAAGCACGAGCCAGCGGCAAGCCGGACCAGACGGGTCGCGCGTGAATCGATCCACTCGCGGGAGGCTGTTGGCCACCGTGGACGGCGCAGCCAACAGGCTCACAGAACCACGCAGCGACTCGCTGGCGTGATGCACGTGGCCCCAGGTCACCATTCGAACGGCATCACATTGATCCAGGACTTGCCAGAAACGGCCAGGCTCCAACAAGGGAAATCGATCAATCCAGTGGCTGCCGGTCAGAACCGGGTGATGATGAAGAGCGACCAGCTTGGGTCGTTCTGGCGCTTCATCGAGAAGGCCCTGCAGCGCCTCGAGTTCGCAATCCGCGAATTGTCCGGGCACCTCACCGGGCACCGTGCTGTCGAGCAGGATCAGGTCCCAGCCACCGGCACACACTCTTATTGGTGCACCCACCGGGCAGCAGGAAAACCATTTCGATTGTTCTGCCGCGTCGTCATGATTTCCGGGGAGAGTCAGCAAGGGAATTCCCATTGGGGTCAGCATGTCTGCCAGCGCAGCATATGACTCGGGGCTGGCGTCCTCGCTCAAGTCACCCGTGGCCAACAGAATGTCTGGTTGCCACTCCCTGGCCGCCGAAACAACTGCGGACAGGGTTTGGCGTGCGTCTTCGCCACGATATTGCGTCTCCCGGCTGCCAGCGACATGCGAATCACTGATCTGGATGACGCGCAGCGCATGTTGATTGTCTGAAATGATCTGCATGACCGGGCCGTTTTCGCTAGTCAATCCGCATTGGGACAGCGTCTTTGAATTGATGTGAAATCGTCATTGTATCGCCACAATTCCTGGTCAGAATACACCGTGTTCACATCAGGATTCACACCATGAAAGTATTCATCCACCTTACCGACAAGATGCTGGACCAGGGCGATCTTGACGGCATCCTGGTTCCCTATTCGCCCGGGAAAGAACTCAGCGGCCAAAGCCAGGTGGCCGTGCTTCAATCCAGGTGCAAAACGAGTCGGTCTCCTGAGGTGACGCCCAACTCCGCCGCCTTGCCTGCATTGAGTTCTAATACATACTGAGCCGGGCCCTCACTGGGGTATCCGGGACACCGGCTGGTTCTGCAGGGTGGTGTATTTTCCGACACGCTGACCAATTGCAACTGCTCGTCAAAATACATGATATCGAGGGGGATGCGCGTGTTCTTCATCCAGAAGCTGCGCGGAGCAGCGCGATCAAACACGAACAACATGCCCTGCTCCTCGCCCAGTTGCTCGCGAAACATCAGTCCCAGCGCCCGGGTGTCAGGAGTGTCGGCGATTTCGACGGTGAAATGACGGCCTTTCAGTTCCACTTTCGGCTCATCAGCGCTACAGGAGGCACAGACCAGCACGGTCATTGAAGTCATGAGACTGAAGAAAGCCCTGGTCATTCGGCAATGATATCAAGATGGCCTCTTGCTTGCCGGTTACAGGGCAACGAGCACCTCCGGCTTGCGCCGGGCTGGGGTCGTGGTTAGTCTGGAGTTCGTGGTATACCGGAAATACCCATGGACTCACTCAGCCTGACCGACGCATTGACGCTCGACCCGGAGGTTCGCTTCAGGCGTGTGTTCGATGAAGCGGTGATGATTCACCCGGATCATTCAGAGGCCCTGCTGCTCAACGACACGGCCGCGGCATTTCTCGAATTATGCGATGGCCAGCGCAGCTTTGAGCAGATCATCGAACTGCTCGGGGATCAATATGAGGTTTCAGAGACAACCCTTCATCAGGACATGCGCACCTTTGTCGGAGAATTGCACGGATTGGGGCTTGTGACTACGAATCCGGCTGTTCAGCCTTAGCGTCCGAGCAACAGGACCTGTTCGCGAAAAGCCTCAAAGTCCACACTGATCTCGGAAGACAATACCCGTTCGTGCTCTACCGCGCTGAGCGCCGGTGGTAGAGGCATGCTCACGCCGATGGCGGACTCGACGTGCTCCCGGAATTTTGCCGGGTGCGCGGTGCACAGGAACACACCGGTTTCACCCGCCTGCAAGGAATCGTCCAGCACCCTCCAGCCCAATGCGCTGTGAGGGTCTGCGTAGTAATTGTGCTGATGATAGAGATCCCGAATGGCCTGCACGGTCTGTTCGTCATCCAGCGCTTCGGCCCTGAACAATTCCGACAGGTTCAAACCATGACGGTCACCCAGCGCCAACACCCGGCTGAAATTGTTGGGCTGGGAGATGTCCATGGCATTTGTCAGTGTGGCCACGGTTGCTTTGGGCGCCCACTGGCCATCGACAAGAAATCTCGGCACCGTGTCATTGGCGTTGGTTGCCGCGATGATACGGCGCGCAGGCAGGCCCAAAGCGCATGCAATCAGGGCCGCAGTAACATTGCCAAAATTACCGCTAGGCACGCTGAAAACAGGCTCGGCGCCGGCCGGCAGCTGAGCCAGCGCCTCGAAGTAGTAGCACACCTGTGCAAGCAAGCGGGCAATATTGATTGAATTGGCGGAATTGAGACCAAGGCGACGCACAAGATCCGTATCGAGGAAGGCTTTCTTGACCATGGCCTGGCAGGCATCAAAATCCCCTTCAACCGCGTAAGTCCTGACGTTTCCGCCGAGCGTGCAAAACAGTTTCTCCTGCAGCGGCGTAACTCGCCCCCTGGGGTATAGCACGATGACGTCAATGCCCGGCTGCCCAAAGAACGCCTGTGCAACAGCCGCGCCGGTGTCCCCCGACGTGGCGGTAAGTATCGTGATTGGCCCGCCTGCATGGAACGCACCAAGACACTGGGCCATGAACCGCGCTCCGAAATCCTTGAAAGCCAGTGACGTTCCGTGGAACAACTCCAGGGCAAACCTCCCCGGGTGAATCTCGACCAGGGGCACGGGAAAATTGAAAGCGGCATCCACCATCGATTGAACGGCTTCCAGTGGAACGGAGTCACCCATCATGTGTGACAGGATTCTCGCACTGCGCTGCTGAAAGCTCAGTGACAGCAACCCAGGAATATCTTCTATCGGCTGCAACCGAGTGGGCAGAAACAATCCCTGGTCGCGCCCAATGCCCAGGCGAACCGCTTCGGGGAAGCTGACCCGCTGTTCGGACGTGACGATGTTGTAACAACTCACCGGGACGAAGGCCCCCTTCCTACCACCCGGGCGCCTTCCAGGTCTGCAGCGCATACATGAACGAAACCGCGCTCATTTTGCAGGTAATGCGCCTGCAACCAGGTCAGGGCTCGCTCAGCGACACGCTGATCATCAACTATGCTGAACAACGTCGGGCCGGACCCCGATATACCCACGGCCAGCGCACCCATTTCACCCAATTCTTCACGAGCCTGTGCAAAACCTGGCAGCAACTCCGCCCGAAAGGGCTCGGCAATATCATCGACAAGGCACTCGGCAGCATGGCGAGCGTCACCGGAATGCAGTTCATGTATGAAACGCGCGAATCGGGCGCTCTGCGCCACCGCCGTCGCGCGAGGCACCAGTTCGGGCACCACGGATCGGGCTTCACGGGTATTGAGTTGCGTCCCTGGCCATGCCACCACCGCCCGCCAATGGCTTGGCCACGGCAGGGCGTACTGGGTTGAAGTGCCCGGCACGCACAATCGCAAGCCACCCATCAGGCTGGGGGCAATGTTGTCGAGGTGCACTCCTCCGCTGATGCTTCCCTCCATCTCCGCCATGAGCGCCAGCATTTTCAGGCGATTGAGCGGGCGGTCGAAGTACTGGTTCAAGCCCACCAGGGTCGCCACGACAGACGCTGCACTGGACCCGAGTCCGCTGCCCACAGGAAGCCGTTTGTTGAGATGAACGGAGAGAGGCTCTATGGCTGCACCGTGCTTGCGTGCTTCGTCCTCGAATCGACGGCAGCAGGTCAGCACAATATTTTGCTCGGGATCATAAGGAAGCGCATCGGCAAACGGCCCAGATACCTTCAATGCCCAATCTGATCCCTGTCCGCTGCTTAATTCCACAATATCACCGAGCAGGGTTCCATCCATTGGCGCCAGCGCGAGGCCCAGCGCATCGAAGCCGACGGATAAATTACCTGTGGAGGCAGGCGCAAAAACGGTGAGCGAGTGGGTTTCTTCGGTCAACATGGTCAGTTGTCCAAGGGCCGCCAGGCGGTGCGCAGCAGGTCTGCAAACACACCTGCCGCAGTGACTTCCGCACCCGCCCCGTACCCTCTGAGCACCAAGGGCAGCGGCTGATAGTAGCGGGTATGAAGCACGAGCGCATTTTCACCGTCCCGTATTGCCGCGAGTGGGCGACCGACAGGCACCGATTCTATGGAAACCCGGCAGGTTCCCTCTTCGATACGCCCCACGTAACGCAATACGGCGCCCTCTTTGCGAGCCGCCTCGATTCGCCCAGAAAACTCGGCATCCAGCTGTTTGAGCTCCTCGACGAGATCCTCCACCGCCGTATCGGCTGCGAAACCGTCAGGGATTACCGCCTGCACATTGATGTCTTCAAGCTCAAGCTCCATGCCCACTTCACGGGCAATAATCAGCAGCTTTCTGGCCACGTCCATACCTGAAAGGTCATCCCGAGGATCTGGCTCGGTGAAACCGAGTTGCATGGCCTCGTGAACAGCCTCGGAGAATGCAAGGCCATCCTCCAGCATCCCGAAAATCTTGGACAGTGAGCCTGACAATATACCCTCGAAGGTGATCAACTGGTCCCCTGAAAGGATGAGCGCATGCAGGGTGTCGATGACAGGCAGACCGTCACCAACATTGGTCTCATAAAGGAATTTCCGGAAAGAATGAGCCGCGGCATCGCGCATTTCGCGGTAATAATCCATGCTTGCCGTATTGGCCTTTTTATTGGCGGTCACGATGTTGAAGCCTGCGGCCAGCAAGTGGGCATACTGACCTGCCAGCTCGTCATTGGTTGTGCAGTCCACGATGGTGGGATTGAGCAATCCAAGTCGCTCCCTGATACCCATGACATCAGCAAGCGTCCAGGCGACACCGTCGTCGTCAAGTTGTTGCTGCCATTGATCGAGGTCGATCACGTCCTTGGCGATAAGCAGTTTGCGGCTGTTGGCTATTGCGCGCAGCTGGACCTTGACGGGCGATCCCGGGCTCGACTCGCCTTGCTGGCTGATTTGTTGCAACAAAGCGGATCCCACATTCCCGCAGCCCAACTGTATGGCGTCCACGTGATGGCTGTGACTGAAAAAGGCGGTATGGCAGGCTCGCGTTGCAGAGGCGGCATCTTCTCGCTTCACCACGACGGCAATGGCGCTTTCCGTAGAACCTTGCGCAATCATTTCAACGTTGGCGCCAGAAGATGAAATGGCCATCAGGAAGCGGGCCGCGATACCACGGTTGTGCTTCAACCCATCCCCAACCAGAGAAATCACCGCCCGCTCTGACTGCAAGGCAATTTCGTCGATCAGACCATGCAGTTGCTCGAAGTGAAATTCTCGCTCCAGCGCGTTGCGCGCTCGGGTAGCGTCCTGTGTCCGAACACACAGGGAAATGCTGTATTCAGAAGAAGACTGGACGATGAGCAGAAGCGATATCGACTCCTGCGCGAGCGCATCCATCGCTCGCCGGGCAATCCCCACCCGACCGCGCATACCGCTGCCCTGCAGCGTAATTGATGCGATGTGATCGAGCAGTGACAAGCCGCGCACGCTGGCGGTCTGTCGCGCCGCGGACTGAACGCGCGTGCCTTGGCCTTCGGGGAAAAAGGTGTTTCGAACTTCGCAGCTGATGCCTGCGGCGGCCAATGGTGCGATGGCCTTGCTGCTGATGACCTTGGCGCCAAAGTAGGACAGCTCCATGGCTTCTGCAAAACTCACCTGGTCCAGCAGCCGCGCGTTGGAGACAATGCGCGGGTCTGCTGTAAAGAACCCATCGACATCCTTCCAGATCTGGCAGCTTTCCGCGCCCAGGGCGGCGGCGACGGCAGCAGCCGTGTAATCGGATCCGTTTCGCCCAAGCAGCTGATATCGCCCCGCAGCATCCAGGGTGTAAAACCCGGGCAAAACGAGCACACGGGTGCCGACCATGGCCTCCTTCAGCAGGGGCATGGCGGCATCCTGATCTACCAGGGTGTCGAGGACCGTTTCATCTGCCGGCGGCAGGACATCGGCATCGCTCCAGCGGGCCTTCAGTCCAAGGTGACGAAGGTACAGCGCCATGAGTCGGCTGCTGAAGCGCTCTCCGGATGCCAGGATTTCGGCCCGCGCGGAATCAGGACAGCTGCCCAAAAGGGAAATTCCCTCGAGGCGAGATCGCAGTCTCTGGTCACGAAGTTCCATGTCACGGTGCGCAGAATTCACGTCCATGCCCTGGCTGGCCAGGCCTTCGATAACGCCCCCTTCAAGCTTGAGAATGTTTTCGACGTGCACCTCATAGGCCTGATCGCTGGCCGC
>CAXQNK010000057.1:0-12501 GCA_964225175.1 Candidatus Nitrosopumilus sp.
TTGCGCACACTGACCGCATCGAAGAATCCGATCGTCAGGAGAGGGGGGACCAAAACTGCGGCGCATCAATTTAGCAATGGATCCCGCCAAAAGAACCGTCCATCGTCTTTAGGAGAAAATACAATGAAGCGAGCCCTAATTAGTCTGTTTGCCGTGTTGGTATTGATAGCGGCCCTGCCTGTATCTGCGTCCCACGTGACCCAGATGTGGAAATGCGAGATGAATGACGACATCGATGAGGATCAAGTCATGGGACGCATCGGTGAGTGGGTCGCCGCTGCCAAAAAGTTGCCCGGCGCCGAGAACATGTCGGTTTCTGTTCGCTTTCCGGTTGCTGTGCGCCCGGTTGGCAACACGGACGTCGTGCTTGTCATGAACGTTCCCAGCTTCGCCGAGTGGGGCGCGTTCTGGGACGCTTATCCTGAATCCGACGCAGCCGGCATGGAAGGTCGTGCACTGACCTGCCCTGACAGCTCACTCTGGGAAACGGAGAAGGTCGAGTAATCAACTCGGGAAATGACTGGGAAGGGCCGCTTCGGGCGGCCTTTTCTTTGTAAAGCAATTCAAATTCAGGCCGCATCGGGAAATACCGACCATGTCACGTGTATGGAGTTGCAACGAGTGGGATCCACTCGAAGAGGTCATCGTTGGCAATCCATTGAATGCCCGCTATCCCACTGCTGATCCAAGCACCCAATTGTCTGAATTTCCAGATCGGGAGATTTCGAACATTCCCCAGGGCCCATTCCCTGAGCAAGTGATCGAGGAGACGGAGGAGGATCTCGAATCTTTCGTCAAGGTTTTGCAGGACGCAGGAGCAGTCGTTCGCAGACCGGCAACCTGGCCGCACGATGCGTCATTCTCTACCAACGCCTGGACCGCGCAGGGCTACTACAACTATTGCCCGCGAGATGTCATGCTGGTGTGCGGCGACCACATTATCGAAACGCCGAATGTGATCCGGAGCCGCTCGCAGGAAACTTTCAGTTACAGGGAACTGCTCATGGAGTATTTTTCCGCCGGCGCAAAGTGGTATTCCGCACCAAAACCGATGCTGCTGGATACGCTATTCGACGTCGATACCAGCCGACCCGTTCCAAAGGACGACGAACCGGCATTTGACGCGGCCAATGTCCTGCGATTTGGCCGCGACCTGCTGTATCTTGTCAGCGGTACAGGCAACGAGCTTGGTGGGGCCTGGCTGCAAAGCATTCTCGGCGAAGAATTTCGTGTGCATTTTTTGAAGGACGTGTACTACGGAAGCCATATTGATTCGACTTTCGCCGCCCTGCGCCCTGGCCTGGTCCTGTGTAACCCGGCGCGCATCACTGACGAAACGCTGCCAGACTTTCTGAAGGAGTGGGAGGTGATCTACAGCCCGCCGATGCAGAACAATGACCGGTATGACGCTGATTATCTGAATCGAAGCATCGGCAGCAAATGGATTGACATGAATGTGTTCAGCATCAGTCCGGACGTGGTTGTGGTCGACCGAGATCAGACCGACCTCATTCGCGTGCTGGAGTCACACGGCCTGGACGTGGTGGCATTGAAACTTAGACACTCCAAACTGCTCGGAGGCGGATTCCATTGCGTCACACTAGACACCCGTCGAGCCGGCGGCATGGAGTCTTATTTTAGCCCCACGAGCCCCCTTCAATCCTACCGGGGACAGCGAGGCAGGTGAAGTGTTGCTGAATGCAACATGGGTCTTCCTTGTTGTGCTGATTGCTTCATTCGCTGCATGGCGACAATACCTCCGCGCCCGAAATCCCCAAGCCGAGGACGTTCCGGACGACTGCCCTTACAGCCTGTCAGACCGCTTCTCTGAGCATCACCTGCACAACGTCCCCCATCAACGCGGCGCCAAATGGCTGCATGAAATCTTCGAACGCTCAGCACAAAGGTTCCCGGAACACACCGCCCTGCACATTCCGAGCAGCGGGGAGAAGATCAGCTATGCCGAGTTGAACCAGCGTGCCGAAGCAGTAGCCTCGGCGCTTTCGGCCCATTTAACCGGCCCAGGGCAAGTGGTTGCGGTGGCGATGGAACAGGACAGCTGGCACATTATTGCCGCACACCTTGGCATTTTGAAGGCGGGGGCAGCTGCAATGTTTCTGGACACCCGATTGCCTGAGAAGTTGATGGCTCACATGCTGGCCGATGGGCGACCCGCCGCGCTACTGACCAGGGGATCAAGCCCTGTCGCCGATATCCCCTTCATCAACCTGGCGACAATGGAACTGCAGCATACCCCACGCAAGCATCCGAACTGGCTGCATGATCCGCGGGAGTCGCTTGCGACCATCTTGTATACCAGCGGCACGACGGGGGCCCCGAAAGGGGTCGAGTGTCACCATGCCGGTTATGTGAATCTCGCATTGACCTACGCGGACTATTTCGAGCTGACCGCAGGCATCGACGCCACCTCGCTGATTTCCTCACTTGGTTACGACGGCAGTATCTCGGAGATGTACAGTGCATGGGTGTCCGGCTGCACCGTGGTCATGCTGAGCGGCGAGGAAGTCCGGTCCGGTCCTGGACTGCTGCCGGTGTTGCGTGAGGCAGAGGTAACCGTGCTGTTCTGCCCGCCCACCTTGCTGCCGACACTCACGAGCAAGCCCGAGATCGATCTGCCCTATCCTCTGTGTCGATACATCGTTCCTGCGGGAGAGGCGTTCCCGTCGTCCCTCGTGGAACCCTGGACACGCAATCGTCGCCAGATCATCAACACCTATGGCCCCACTGAAGCAAGCACCGATACGAGTCGTCAGAGCCTGCGCCCAGGCGAACCGGTCACAATCGGTTCTCCTTTCCCAAACGTCACGTACGTTATTCTGCCCTTTGGGGGCACGAACGCATTGCCCCATGGCGAAACCGGCGAGCTGTGCATTGGAGGAATTCACATTGCCTGCGGCTACCGGAATCTGCCGGAGCTGAGCGCAGAGAAATTCATTGAGCATCCGAAGTTTGGCCGTCTGTACAGAACCGGCGACAAGTGCAGGATCGATATTGACCGTCTGCAAGTCGAATTTCTGGGCCGAGAGGACGCTCAAGTGAAGGTTCGGGGACACCGGGTCGAAATCCAACCCATCGAGGACGCTCTGCAAAGCCGCTTCGAGGATATCGATGCCGCCGTGGTGGACTACAGGAACGAAGAGCTCATTGCATTCGTCAGCGCACCTCGGCACCTCGAACCAGAATCCGCTGGAGTCCGGGCTGCTCCTCCAGATTGGAGTAAACGGGTTCTGGATGAACTTTCCGACTGTCTGCCAGCCATTTCCGTTCCCTCGAGAATCTTTCTCGTAGAGTCTTTCGTGATGCAACCGGTGTCTGGAAAAATTGATCGAAGGCGACTCCCTGAACTGCCCATGACGGAGGGTGGACCCGAGCCGGCAGCCGGAAACCATTCGGCGGCGGGGTTCGAATTATCCCCAGGGTTGTCCGAAAGAGGTCACGCCGAAGTGCTCGCCACCTGCCGGCATGTCTTTACTGAAACCCTGGGTTGGGACGATGCGTTTGTCGACAATGGAGGGCACTCCATCGCAATCGCCAATCTGAGCCAGCAGTTACAGGCCGACGGATGGCGCGTGACCGTCCGCGATTTACTGACTGAACTTGATACGCCCCGCAAGATTGCCTTGCATGCAGAACGCCAGTTGACGGCGGCCGATGAGCCCAAGGCCCAACAGCAATCTGAATTTTCGATGCAAAACGTCAGATCAGCTGCATCACTTCGCCTCGGTGTGCCCTGGTTCACAATGGCGCAGTGTCTGCTTCTGCTCCTGATGTATGCGCCCATTATTGTTCTGGTGGTGATCGCAACACTATTCGCGAATAGCACTGAACTGATCACAGGGGCGTCGACCGCAGACTTCATCGCAGTTGGATTACTGTCCTACCTGGCGGCTTTGTGCATCCCGATGCTCAATCTTATCTGGGTCATGTCACTAAAAACCCTCCTGGGAGGACACCCCATTCGAAACACCGTCGCTCCGGGAATTTATCCAAAGTGGAGTAAAGCACATCTGTGGGTGTGGTTTATCGGTCGACTACAGGCTCTTGTGCTTAGACCCGCCCGGCTGGTCATTCGCAGCAATGTGGTCTCAAAGTTCTTTTTACGTGCGCTTGGCGCACGACTCGGAAAGAATGTCCAGGTATCGAGCGATGTCAGCTTCTCGGGCCCACTCGATATGCTCTCAATGGGTGATGGCGTCGCGGTGCAATCAAGGGCAATGATCTTTACCGCGCAGTGGCATGATCAACACCTTGAGGTAGGACGGATCCTGCTGCAGGATCAATGCAAAATCGGCGCCCGCGCAGCGGTCAGCGCTGGGGTGTCGGTGGGTCGCAACACGTGGGTCACCCCATATACTCCGATCCGTGAACCGACCGGTGCCAATGAGCTTTGGGAAGGATCGCCAGCGCGCTGCACCGGTAAACATACGCGACTGGCCAGAACACAACATCAGGTCTCCAAACGTCAGCATGGATTCACCATGGAGTTGCTGAACGTGGTCCTGCAATTGCTCACGGAATCCCTGCTGATTGTTCTGCCGACCGCCATGGTGGCCTGGGGCGTCAGCAAATTGATTGGAATACCAGCGTTAAGTTCACCCCAGTCGCAGAGCACGATGTCAGCGTTCTGGGACCTGTCTTTACATGTGCTGGCCTTCGGCTTTCTGACGACCTGGTTCAGTGTGCTTGCCGCAACAATCCTGACCTGCCTGTTCCTGAGGTTTACCCGGAGCTCTCCCGGGGTTTATTCGAGCTCGGAGTTTCGTGGACTCTTGCTTTTGTATCGATTAAAAAAGATGAATCAGGTCCAAAAAATGTGGGGTTGGTCGATTCTTGGGCAATATTTCCGCGCATTGAGCGGGCTGCGATTCGATCGGGTCGGCGGGTCCGAGTGCGATGTGATGCACAACATGATTCCCGAGGCCGTGCATGCCGGCCCTGATGTTTTCTGGGCGCATGGATGCATTACCAACCACCTGGATCACGACGCCGATCATCTGAAACTGGGACAGTTAGACATGCCGGAACGCTTCTTTGCCAGCAATGGCAGCATTACGGAGGCGGGCCAGTACCCTAATGACTTCTTGCTGGGTGTTGCGACTCCATGCAATAACAGTCAATTCAGAAGACAGATGCGCGCACGCCGATCCATGCCCGTCGCGGTGGCCGGTCATCCGGCCTTGCGATTCGCCGTGGCAGACGCGACAGGGGGTTCCGACCAGGCGCCTGGGTTTATCTTGTTTCTGCTGAGAATTCTGATGTTCGACATACTCAAGATTGGTGCGATTCCCACCGCAGAGATCATCTTTTACAGCGCCAGTTTTCTTGTCCTGCAATCCTTCGGCCTGGGCGTCGTCGGCAGCGCGCTTCTGGCCTTGGTGATGACTGAATTGCTGTTGCCCCTGCTCTGCCTGGCCCTCAAGATATGCCTTGTTGGTCGCTGGGGAAGCGACGCGATCGCGCCCTTTTGGTCAATACGGCATTTCACGTATTTCTTTTCACAGGATTGTTTTTTCGGTTGGTGCAGCAATTCCATCAACCTTTTCGCAGGCACGCTGTTGCCGAATACATTTCTGCGCCTGATGGGCTGCCGGATTGGCAAGCGCACGCTCATCACATCGCCGCTCCAGGCCTTCGACTGGAACGCGATCAATCTTGGTCAAGACTGCGTGGCCGACGGGGTTTTCCAGCTTCACAGCTTCGAAAACATGATGCTTAAAGTGAAACAATCTCGAATCGGAGACAACTGCTGCATCGGGCCGGGTGCCTGCATCATGGGTGGAGTAACGCTGGATGATGGATCCTCTTTGAACGCACTGAGCCTCGTTCTGAAGGACATGCAATTGCCCACCGGCAGCTACGAGGGCAGCCCGGCTGTGGCTTGCCGTTCTATACTGCCTTCCCCGGGGCGCTGAAGATTCCAGTCCAAGGGATGCTCAACTCCCGGTCCACAGGCGCCCCGATATGCATATGCTGTTCAACCTTCCCCCGACCCACTCAAGGCGGCGCGCTCAAACACCACCTCGCCGTCGATCATGGTCAGGAGGGCATTCGCCTCACTGATCGAATAAGCAGGTATCTCGAACAGGTTACGGTCAAGCACCACCAGGTCAGCGCGTTTACCGACTTCGATACTTCCGACCTCGCGCTCCAAACCCATGGCGTAAGCGACGTTGAATGTATAGGCTCGAAGGGCCGTATCAAGATCGATCCTTTCACCAACATTTAGCGCAGGACCTGAATCGGTGAAAGGATTCTGACGCGTCAGCGCGACTTCAATGGCAAGGAATGGATCCATCTCATCGATGCTCCAATCACTCCCGATGGCGATCATACCGCCCGCCGCATTGACGCTTCCCACCGGGTAAAATCTCTCCACGCGATCCTGCCCGACGAGCGACGGGTAGATCTGAGTATTGTATTCCTCCGGATAAGCCCAGAGCGTTGAGAAGCTCGCCACGATGCCCAGCTCGCGGAACCGACCGATGTCCACGGGATCGATGAGCTGCAGGTGAGTCACAAGGTGACGTGAGTCCGACTCGCCATTTGCCTCGCGCATGGCCTCGAAAGCGTCCAGGGTCTCTTTAATGCCCCGGTCACCGATGGCATGCACGTGAATGCTGATGCCTTCCCTATCCAGACGGATGAAATAGTCTTTCAGTGTTTCCGGCGGGTAGAAGGGTTCCAGCGGTTGAATGGATTCCTTCAGATAGGGCTCTTGCAGCGGCGCGGTGCCATTTTCAATCACTCCATCCACAAACACCTTCACGGAATGGGCGCTAACGCGCCCACCTTCGACCTCGGACCGGCGCGCGGTCGTGCGAAAAATGCCCTCATCGAAAGCCTTGATCTCCATACCCAGGGGCGTCAGTGCAATCAGCACTCGCATTTTCAGCGCTCCTGATTCTTCGAGGTAACTGAAAAGCCTGGCTTGATCGAGATTCATTCCAGGTTCTATTGCGGCGGTGATCCCGAACTGCAGTGCCATGTCCTGCGCCGTGCGGATATATCCCAGCTGGTCCTCCAGGCCCTCTGCAGGCATGGCATCGTAAACAATCTGCATCGCAGACTCATGCAGCAAGCCGCTCGCCCTGCCAGAAACCGGATCCCGCTCGATCACCCCACCCACGGGATCGGGTGTACCCAGGTTGATTCCGGACCTATCCATAGCAACGCGGTTGGCCCAGGCCGAGTGACCGTCACTGGCCTCGATCACCACCGGGCGATCAGGAAAAAGATCGTCCAGAAATGTGGCGGGTGGCGTCCCGTCCGGAAACGACCAGCGTGCCCAGCGGCTACCGAAAATCCAATCTGACCCGGCGAAGGAGAACCGCTCCGAGCATTCCAATAAACGTTCAGCGATGGCCTGCGGATCCGTGTGCTGGTCCAGAAGGCAAGCAGACACGACCCGGCCGCCGTAAAGCATGTGCAGGTGTGAGTCGCCGAAGCCAGGTAACAGCATGCGCCCAGTGAGGTCCGTGACACGAGTTTGGGGCCCAATCCACTGGACTGCATCAGCCGACGCACCCAACCAGGCAATCCGTTCCCCCTGGATTGCCACGGCATCGACCCATGGCTGCTCTGAATTGACTGTGTAAACACCCCCATTGATGAACACATGATCGGCGGCGGGCGTGACCTGCATCGGTGTCTGCTGCCCACAGCCCGTTAAC
Source organism: Candidatus Nitrosopumilus sp. (assembly GCA_964225175.1). GTDB lineage: Bacteria > Pseudomonadota > Gammaproteobacteria > Xanthomonadales > SZUA-36 > WTJD01. The sequence continues at coordinate 7,692 of CAXQNK010000057.1, forward strand.
ACAACGATCATCACGATGCGCGCAACAATGCTCGCAAGTCTCACCGGTTGGGTTTTTGCAATGTTCATTTGGCGAAATCCAGGTTCATAATTTGGCTAAAACTGGAAGACAAAGTATCCAATCGAGCGTTTAACAGCAATCAGTCCACACCCGGACTGCGCTTTTATGCGATGAATTGATCGACTGGCGAGATCCGGAAAGACTGTGTAAGCGACCTTTGAACAACGGGGCAACCTGGACCTTTTCCAGGATGGGTTGTGGTCAATCGCCCTCATATTCCCCCAATGCCCGCGCCATTTTCTGACTTTGCCACCAACGCTTTAGCTTCCTCGCCCTGCTCTTGGCTTCTGGCGTTGGGCCCTCAGAAGCGCGTTCGTAACCGAAAACTTCAAGAGCGTCCGCGGCAAGCTCTTCGAATACCTCTACATCCTCTCTTTGCATCTGCGTGCGCCAATCCCGGAGTCCGCTGGTCGCCGGAAGCCATGCTGATTTGGGAGAGAGGCCAGGTTTGCTGCGCGTTTTACCCACGTGGTAATTGACCATTGATGCTACGTTGTTCAGGCGCAGGAACTTCGCCAAGTTACGCAGAGTATTCTTGGGGTCTGATACAAGAGACTCATAATGCAACTCATAATATCGACTTGCCGCTGAGGCATCACCATCGCGCCTGCCTTGCAGAACCTGCCATCGCCATGATAACGCGCATGTTCCCAATTTATCCCACTCCCAGGACGCCCATCGGCCAGGGCCTTTGCCCTTATTGGCCCAATCCGCCAGTGACAAGGCCACATCCCGCCCGTCACGAAGAATATGGACGAATTTTGCGGCGGGAAACAACTTGGCGAGCGCGGGTACTTGCCTGCAATAATCGGGAGTTTTCTCCCCGCTCAATGTCTTGCCGAGCCCCTTGGCCCGCAAGGTGTAAAGCCGGGACACGAACTCTGCGTAGTCTTTACACCTCGCGGCGGTCTCCCTGACCTCTCTCTCCTCGAGACCCATGCGGTAAAAGCGTTTGTGTTTCAGAACAGCATCAAGCAATTCTTGAGTTAAGGAGGGGTTATCTGCATGGCGCAGCGCTGTTTTAGCTGCACGAGTAATGAAATGAGTGTCATTGGCAACGGCCAGGCTGGGATGTGCATCCAGCATTCGTTGCAACAGCGTGGTGCCAGAGCGCGGACACCCGACAAGAAACATGTAAGGGTTTGCTGCTTCGTCAAGTGTCTGTGTCACAGTTGCAATCCGATCAATGTCATTTCCATGCCAAGCAAAGGCGCTAGGAACAGGCCCGGTCAGTTCACACCCAGTGTATCAGCATGATTGTTTGGGTTCGGTGAAAGCCCCTCACCTCATGCCTGTAGAGAATTTTTCAGCACTCCAATGTTTCATCGCCTAAAAATGTCCTCGTACCGTCTCATCACGCGAGGCCGCGAGAATCGATGCGCAGCGACTGAACAACGTTCTGAAAACTCAGACAGATTGGATTTATCCCTTTCGATGCGCCGTAAGCCCAGTTCAATGTCATGCGCGTCTTCGCCCGAAAAAATCCAGCCGGTCACACCATCCTCGACCAATTCGGGGAGAGCCCCGCGCTTGCCCGCCAATACCGGACGCCCGGCACTCAACGCCTCGGCCGCAGCGATGCAAAATGCCTCATCACAAATGGAAGGCGTTGCGACTACGTCCGCCCAGTGAAACAGAGCCTCTTTCTCAGGACCAAGCGCCATTCCAACATAATCGATGAACTCATGGCGATCGCTATAGGCCCGCACCTTTTCTCTAAGCGGCCCATCACCGGCAACTCGCAAACAAAAGCCTGTCGCTGAACGATTGTGTTGAATGACAGCACGGCACAGCAGTTCAATGCCCTTGACCTCTACCAGTCGCCCTACAAACAAAAGCCTAACCCGCTCGTCGCCTGATATTTCGCGCATCGGCGTTAAGGCAAATGAATCAGCAAGCCCCGCGAAGTTAGGAATGACCTTCGCCGGCACCTGGTTAAAGAAACCCGCTTCCAGATGCAGCCCCAGCATAAACTCAGAGGGAGCTGACACGACATCCACAGCCGTGGAATCAGACCTCGACAGCGTTCTCCAGAAATGTAAACTCCCGCGGGCCAGCGGGTTGAGAACATTCGCCAGCTGGGGAATCGATTGACGCGGACTCAGGAGCTCAATGTCATGACAGGTATGGACCAGGCGACCACGGTGCACAGCCCGGATTCTTTGCCACAGGTTCAGCGGATAGCCGCGAATTTTATGGGTATGAATGACATCAGGTTCGTGGTCTTCAATCCAGCGAATGATCTGGTCCACGAGGCGTGAGTTTTTGAAACAAAGCGCCAACCAGAACCCTGCATAGAGCAGGCTGCGCCCGGACCGTTTGACGTAACGATCAGTCGGCAAACTCCGAAGCTGTATATGCTTGTAACCTTGCTCATACTGAGCTTCGCATGCCGCTTCCCGATCCAGCGTGAGCACGGTGACCTTATGACCACGCCGCACCAGATCGGCGGCCAGTTCCCGAACCACCAATTCCACACCACCGATGCCCCGGATCGTCTCGGTGACGAGGCAAATGTTCAACGATTGATGCACTGAACCCGGCATTTCCTTGGCTTGGCTCATCAATCAACTCTGCCGCGTTAAGCGATTCGGACAAGCAGTGTGCCTGGGGGTTAGACCGAGGAGACGCTCATCAAGACAATGGTGAATATCCGGGCGAGAAACATGATGTATCGATTCAGGCTTTTCGGTCCGCTCCAGCGAGCCGCTCACATGCGGCATGGTCTCTTTTATTGACCTCGCGCGGCCTGGTATGGCCCGTAAGCACCATACCACCAGTCCGCCAAGCCAGTCCGCCATCAGCCGAAATCAACACCCACCGGTGACCGCCTACTCAATGCCCAGCAATTCAATGTCAAAAACCAGCATTCCGGAGGGGCGCTGCCCCGAGGCATCGTTGCCATAAGCGAGTTCGGCGGGAATCCAGAATCGGGTTTTTTCTCCCTGCACCATGGTTTGAACGCCTTCGGTCCAACCACGGATCACCCGGTTGAGCGGAAAGCTAATGGGTTCACCTCTGACAACAGAACTGTCAAACATTTTTCCATCGGTTTGCCAACCAGAGTAATGTACCTTGACCGTACTGTCTGCCTGGGGGTGCACGGCGCCTGTCCCAGTGACCAATACCTTGTAGGCAAGACCTGAGGCAGTCACGGTTGCATCCGCAGGCGGGCCTGAGACATCTTCGGGAACCGGTGGCGGCTGGGGCGGTTCCCTAAACGAGATGAGTTCCACATCAAAGACCAGCGTTCCATAAGGGCGCCCCATCTGCGGGGTATCCCCGTAAGCCAAATCCCCGGGAATCCAGAACCGGCGTTTTTCACCAGCAACCATCAACTGCAGACCCTCCGTCCATCCCTTGATTACACGGTTCAGTGGAAAAGTCGCCGGCTCGCCGCGCAGCACTGAGCTGTCAAACATCTTTCCGTCTGTCATCCAACCAGTGTAGTGAACCTCCACGACACTTGAAGAAGTTGGGTATGCGTTCCCATCGCCTGCTGTTAAACGCTTGCTTTTCAGACCCGATTCTGTGCGTTCAGCATCATCGGGAGCCGCAGCGACATCCTCTGGCGCAGGTAGCTCCTGGGGTGTGGCATTCACAGTCAATTCCTCCTGCGGGTCGTTTCCTTCTTGCTCCGTACTGCACGCCATCATTAGCGAACAGCAAATGAGCATTAATGCGTTAGGGTGTTTCATGAATTCTGTCCTGGATTGAAAATCACCAGGTTGCAAGATTCGGCTGGCTACGCATCTCGCACCTTGGAGATGGCATTATAAACCACACCGTTGCGGCTATTACGCGCCATGAGGCTGTGGCATGTTTTGGCTTGTGCAGCCCTGAGAACCCGGAAACCCGAGCCTTTCCGGCACTGGGCTTTACCCTGCGAGGTACTGGCAGGAGTCAATGCTGAGCTGATGTTGCAGTATCATCAAGCGAGTCCTCTTCTTCATCGTCATTATGTGAATCCGCCTCAGCATCTTCCTGCAAGTCCTCATCAATATCATCTTCAGAATGTTCCTCACCATCTGAGGCACAGGCCGTGGCCGGCTCGACCAGCACGCCATCGGAAGCACGCCAATTCGGAACCTTGTCTTCAAACCCCGTGTAGACCAGTTCCGCTGAATCTCCGGTCAGAGTCACCTGCAAGGCCCGGCGACGAATTTCCCTGGGACCGCCGGCTGCCGTGATTCCGGGCGTGTCCCTAGGTCGAAACAGGAAGACGTGAACGGGTTCGCCTTTAGGCAGTTTCTTGGTTTTGCCGTTCGATGACGCGAAAACGTCACCCAGAAACCCCTTCGCCCCCGGAATATCGACATATTCGGGGCAACCATCTGAGGCATCGAAAAACTTGAATTTGGAATTGAATGCACCGCCTTCAACGGAGATCGTCAGGACGGCTTCATCGGCAACGAGGGAGCCGGTGAAAAAAATCAATAAAAATGCTGTTTTCAATAAGTTCTGCATCTGACACGCTCCTGCATTACATAATTTTGGACAGGCCCGGAATTCCTAACCGCGGCGCTATCATACGCGATGAACGCGACTCGATTCGGCTTTCCAGGTCAATGAAATGAGCAGCATGGCCAGGACACAAGCCACCGTGATCAAACCAAAACCCCCGTCCCACCCCACATGGTCCACGACCCACCCAATCACGATGCTCGCACTGACCGCACCACCCACGTATCCGAATAAACCGGTAAAACCAGCTGCCGTACCCGCAGCCTTCTTGGGAGCCAGATCTAGC
>CAXQNK010000058.1:0-21060 GCA_964225175.1 Candidatus Nitrosopumilus sp.
TCCTCTGCATCGAACCTGGGCTGCATGACCAGCAGGCCACCATCCATAAGAACTCTCATGGCATAGGCATTGGGTGCAGAATGATAGAGGGGCCCAGTCAGGACAGAACGCACGGGCGATCCATCAAGTCCAAAAGCGATCCTGGATCGTTGCTCTGCTCTTTCAGATACCTCTGTGGAGACCGGATTGCGTTTGACTCCTTTAGGTCGTCCCGTGGTGCCTGAGGTGTAGAACATTGGGCCCACTACCTGCCGGGGTGACTCGGTCCACGGCACCTGGGAGGCGATCCACGAGCCCCATTCGCGTGTTGACAGAGACAACTGCGCGTCAGTTCCGGAAATTTGGAAGGCTTGGGCCACCTCAGCAGGGGTCGGTGCCTTAATGAGTTCGATATTGCGGCAATGGGACACAAGTTCTGGAGTCAGCAGATCGGTGTGCCCGACAAGGACCTTGGCTCCACAATCCCTGAGAATATATTCAATTTCCTCGGCCGACATGTGCCAGTTCAGCGGAACCGTGGACGCACCCAGCAGCGCTGCTCCTCCAGTGGCCTCAAAGAAGCTGAAATCATTGCGTAGCAGCAGAGCGACAACGTCTCCTTGCGCGACACCCACACTGCACAATGCACTGGCCGCTCGGGTGACGTGATCGGTCAGCTGGTCGCGCGCAAGTGTCCGGTCACCGCTGATCAATCCATCGGTAGCCATCATTAATGACTGCACTTTGCGGGGCGAGCGGGGATTTGTCCCTGCGTTAGAAAACAAGCGCATGGCAATTGCGTGATGCGCGTCACGTCAAATCTGCCCGGCCGAATCGTAACTGAGAGATTCCAAGGTTGTTGACACTGTTCCAAAACTTCATGACAGACCCGACTGTACAGAATTTTCGCCGGAGTGCGTTTTGAAAAGCATGCCACTGTTTATGCAATCTTATCGCGGGCGGACCTTGCGACGTTGTCGCGATGCGTTGGGGGTCACCCCAAAATGGCGCTTGAAGGCAGTGATGAAATTACTCGAGTACTCGTAACCGACATCGAAAGCTATGTCGGTGACCGTCCGATCAGTCTCTTCCAGAAGCTGCTTCGCCTTATTCATTCTCAGGGCTTGAGCAAAATCGAATACTGTCATGCCAAACAGCTGTTTAAAGCATCTCATCAATTGTACGGGGCTGAGACCAACCTGCTTGCTCAATTCGCTAATCGTAGGTGGAGTCTCAAAGTTTTCTTCGAGAATGCCTCGCGCCTGACGGACGCGCTCTTCATTCCGATGCAGGACGTGCTGCCCGTCGATCCAGACGTTTCCCGGTTGCTCGATCAATGCGCGCGCTGAAAGAAACAGCAATTCGAGAGACTTTGCCTGCGCAAACAGGTATCTCATTGCCCCCTGATAGGGTGATTCAATGAGCGCCCGGGACGCGCTTGCCATGTCCACTTGCAGGGGCATGGCCGCTGAGAAATATTCAGCGGGCTTTCCGCTCAGGTAGCGACGAAGTTCACGGGGCAACATTTCGCTCGAGCGCCGGAATACCGAGCGCAGGTAGTCCCTCGTGCAAATCAACGTCACAGATTTTTCCACCTCTCCGGCTTGACAAAATTCATGCTTTCTCGCACCGCTCGGCGATAGAAGCAGCGCATTGGTTTGCTGTTCGATGGACACCTGATCGAAATCATTGACCGACAGTGCGCCTGTTCCAGACAGGCGGAAGTGAAATTTCATGCGGCTGTCTGACTGATGGGAGGTGATCGAGGTTGATTTCTCATGTCTCATGTTGCTGATGACGAGATCGAACCCCTCGGCCACGTGTATTACTTCTTTAAAGCCCCGCTCTCCATCCAGAAGCGGTATAAGACGGACACCGTCACTCGCACGTAAGGGCTGCTCAGGATCAAGCGTGAAATATCGGCTCACCCACGTAGCGTCACTGCCCGGTATTGAATCGCCAAAGTTGCGCATGCCTTAATTATTCCATGAATCGGTCACTTCATGTATGGGCGCTGTTCGCCGGCTGACTGTGATCTCCGAGTCAGATCACTCGAAACCAATAGCCCTGACCCATTTTGCATAAGTAAATTCAAACTCGCTGCGCTACATTATGGTTTATGAGTGATTGGGACTTCATTGTTGTGGGCGCGGGGAGTTCTGGTTGCGTGGTCGCCCATCGACTCAGCGAGGACGCTGGGACGCGGGTTCTTCTCCTTGAGGCTGGGGGCAGCGATAAACGGTGGCAGTCGCGAGTGCCGGCTGGAGTCGGTGCTGCATTGGCCGATTTTGATACGAATTGGCAGTACGCGGCTGAGAAGGACGACAGTCGGCTGGGCCGAAGAGATGTCTGGCCAGCGGGACGTATGCTGGGTGGCGGTAGTTCTCTGAACGGGATGATGTTTGTTCGAGGCCACCCTGCCGATTACGATCGCTGGTCAACGCTGGGCTGTCATGGCTGGAGTTACGATGAGGTGCTGCCGTACTTTCAGAAGCTAGAGGACAATGAGTCGGGAGCAAGCTCAGTGCGGGGAAAGGGAGGCCCCCAGGTAGTCCGAGGCTCGAGGGCACCTCATGCGCTGGATACCTCGGTGCTAGCCGCTGCATCGGAACTTGGGATTCCATTCAACCCGGATTTAAATGGCTCGTCACGGGAAGGTTTTGGACCTTGCCAGTTGTCCCAGAAACGCGGTTGGCGTCACGGTGTTGCGACCGCGTATCTGAGGTCGGTCGGAAATCGACCGAACCTGAAAACAGTCATCCGCGCTCGGGTGGATAAATTACTTTTCGTCGAGAATCGAGCTGTTGGCGTGGTCGCGAGCCTCAACGGTCGCTCGATCAGCTACTCTGCGTCCAGGGGTGTCGTGGTCTGTGCGGGTGCAGTAGCTTCTCCTAAATTGTTGATGCTCTCCGGAATTGGACCCCCGGACCAACTTGGTGAAATGGGCATTATGCCCATAGCGACGCGTGCCGGCGTGGGTTCGAATCTCCAGGATCATGCCGGAGTAAGTGCAACTGCTGAAACGTCTATGAAAACGCATACCAGCCGTCGTAATCCGCTCAGCGCGCTTGCTTTGCTGTTTCAGTTTCTGGTTTTTGGACGGGGTCCGTTGACTGCATCTGTAGGACAACTCCACGGCTTCATCCGCAGCAACGCAGACCAGAAGTTCCCTAACCTCCAGTTGATCTACTCTCCAACATGCATTGAAAAAACGAAAACCGGGGGTCGACCGTATCCTGGGAACGCGATGACGTTGACTGCAGGCCTGTGCTATTCGAGAAGCAGCGGTCGGATTCGTCTTTCCAGCCCAGATCCTGCTGATGCACCTGAAATTGAGCACCAGTTGCTCTCTCATCCGGAAGATTGTGCGGATCTCGCCGAGGGTTTGAGGTGGGCACTTCGCTTGTATCGCACGCACGCCTTGTCGGCCTCGATCACTCGAATGCTTGAGCCGCAGGGGGACTCCTGGGCGCAGGCCATACTTGAGCAGTATGTGCGTGAGCACGCTTTTTTGATGTATCACGCATGCGGCACCTGCGCGATGGGGACAGATTCGTCGTCGGTCGTCTCGCCCAAATTATCGGTTCACGGGGTTGACAGGCTTTGGGTGGCAGATGCCTCGATTATCCCCAGGATTCCAGCAGGAAACATTAACGCCACCTGCATAATGATCGGAGAAAAAGCGGCTGACCTCATCAGACAGGCCTGATTCGGAGAGAATACCATGGAACAATCTGAAGCCCCAATTGATCTTAGTCCATTTTATGACGGTGAACGCCAGACACCCACCGGGGAGAAGCTCGAGCTCATCAATCCGGCCACCGGCATGGTGGAGCGAGAGTTTTTTGCCGCTTCAAACCTTGACGTGGAAATGGCCGTGAGTTCAGCGAGGAGGGCCTTCGACGTCGGACCATGGCAAAACATGCCGCCGATGGCTAGACGACAACTGTTGTTCGCCTTCGCGGAGACCATTGAGTCTGAATCTGAACGACTTGCGCGCGCTGACAGTACCGACATGGGAAAGCCGATTTCGGCCGCCAGGCAGGAGATCGCGGTAGCCTCCGGCTTCATCCGTTATTATGCAGAGGCCATTGATAAGTTTTATCCGGGCCAAACGGCACCTACCCCGGTGGACGTTGTGGAGACCCAGACATACCGTCCACGCGGTGTGGTGGCGGCAATCACGCCGTGGAATTTCCCGATTGTAAATGCAGCGCTCAAGTTGGGGCCAGCGCTCGCAGCCGGAAATACCATAGTATTAAAGCCGTCTGAAATCGCGCCATCCTCGACGATGCACCTGGCGACTTTGGCCCACGAAGCGGGGATACCGGCGGGCGTCGTGAATATTGTGCCCGGCGCTGCTCAGACCGGTGAGGCCATGGTCGCTGACCGCAGGGTCGATATGCTGACGTTTACTGGCTCGACGGCAACAGGTCAAGCCATCATGCGAACGAGTGGTGAGCATGGTTTGAAGCCCATGTTGCTCGAGTGCGGAGGCAAGTGCCCAGAAATCGTCTGTGCGGATATGGGCAATGCAGACTTGGGCGGCATCGCGGCCTCCATCGCAAGAAGTGCTTTTGACAATCAGGGCCAGGTTTGCGTTGCCCGATCGCGACTGTTGGTGCATGAGTCGCTTCTGGATCAAGTTCTCGAGCCACTGGTAAGCGCAGCCAAAACGTTTGTACCGGGTCCGCCTCATGAGGAAGACACCGTTGCCGGGCCGATGGCCAGCCGAGCCCAATATGAGAAAGTCCTGACGGCCATCGAGGCGGGCATCGAGGCAGGCGCGAAATTGATCATGGATGGCCGGGCGATCGCTTGTCCTGACGAGGGGTTCTATCTCGGCCCGTCCGTATTCACGGAGGTTCCTGATGGTTGTGGGCTGGTCCAGGATGAAATATTCGGCCCTGTTCTGGCAGTACAGACATTTCGCACCCCCGAAGAGGCGATCACTCTGGCCAATGCGACTTCCTACGGACTTGCGGCCACGATTTGGACCCGTGACAGCCACATGGCTCACCACATGTCACGCTCCGTTCGTTCAGGAAGAACCCGTGTTATCGGCTCGCCGGTCAACACCATGGGCGCTTTGTTCGCACATTGTTTTGAGCCTTGCGGGCAATCCGGGTTTGGAATCGATGGCGGCCTGCGTGGCATGGCGAGCTACATGCGCTTGCAATCGACTGAGTACATATTCGGTTCGCCATGAGTGTTCGACCCTTTCCAGTCGACTACGAATCGGCACGCTCGGAGTTTATCCGCTGTGCGGATTACGCTGGAAGTACTCGAAAGGCTTTCCTGCATCCGAGCTGTGAAGGCCGAACGGGTGAGCCATTAAGCGTGGATATTGCGCGCCTGGGAGTTCCGAATCCCCCCAACTTGCTAGTCATTTTGTCGGGAATGCACGGCGTTGAATTGCCTGCCGGCTCGGCCTTGCAATCTGAGTGGATGCGCAACCATTCTCATGATTTGCCGGAACATCTTGGGGTCGTATTGCTGCACGCGGTGAACGCTTTCGGATGCAGTGCGGGGAGGCGTGTCAACGAGGACAACGTCGATCTTTGCAGGAATTTTGTTGATTTTTCATGCGCCTTGCCCACGAACTCGGCTTACGAACAGTTGGCTGATAGCATCAATGGCGCTGATGGTGCCGTGCCAGTGATGGAGGCCATGGAGGCATTTGAAAGCGGCCATGACCCAGCAACCTTGCTCGCCGCGGTGATGGGTGGTCAGTACGTCGACCCGACGGGATTCTCTTATGGTGGGCATGCTCGAACCTGGTCAGCTAACGTCCTCAGCGAGGTACTTCGGCTTGAACGTCATGGGCCAGAACGTGTGGTTATCGTCGATATTCACTCGGGCGTGGGGCCGCGAGGGGAGCTCACACCGGTGTGTCTGCAAGCAGTCGAGGCGGTCGATCGCGCCAGACTGTGGCTGAACCAGGACGTCCATGCGCCGTGCGTAGCAGAACAACTTGGCCAGGCACTTCATTCGGCTTCGGGTCATCCAACCCGGGAATATGAGTCCATTTTCGTGGGCAGCGAGCTGACCTCTCTGGTATTCGAATTCGGTACGGTGGCTCCATCTGAGAGCTTGCCAGTGCTGCTTGAGGAACATTTTCAGCATCAACATGGGGAGGACGATCTGGCCTTGGATGACATCAGAAAAATCATGTGGGAACAGCATTCGCCCAGCGATACACAGTGGCAAGAGGCTGTCCTGGCACGGGGTCTCTCAGCGATCAGAAAGATTGTTGATCAGCTGAGTCAGGAGGGAATTTGACCATGGACATTCACCTTGATGTCAACCTGATGAAGGCGCGTCACAGGGAACTGGCTACCTACCTGGAATGGACTCCCGTGTGTCCTTGGGGAGGCCGGCAACTGGATGCATTGATGCCAGACGGCGCCACGGTAATTGCCAAGTTGGAACAATTCCAGAAGACTGGCACGTTCAAGGCTCGCGGAGCGCTATCCAACGTGTTGGCACTAGACGATGCCCAACGCCGCTCGGGCGTCACAGGGGCGTCAGCCGGAAACCATGCCATCGCGATAGCCTTTGCAGCCAAGGCGGCTTCCAGCCACGCGAAAGTGGTCATGCAGGCCTCCGCTAACCCAGCGAGAATCAGGGCTGCTGAGGCATTTGGCGCGGAGTTGGTCATGGCAGTGGATGGCCGGGCCGCGTTTGCCAAGGTCGACGAGATTGCCACCAATGAGGGCCGTGCGGTCATTCATCCATTTGATGGCGAGCATACGGTCTTGGGTACTGCGGGAGTTGGGCTGGAATTATTCGAGGATTGTCCGAACCTGGACGCTGTCCTGGTCGCGGTGGGCGGTGGGGGCCTTGCTGCCGGAGTATCCGCCGCGATCAAATCTCTCAATCCAAATTGCGAGGTCTATGGTGTCGAACCGGAGGGTGCCGCAGCAATGAGCCGCAGTTTCAAGACCGGAAAGGTTGTCACTCTCGATCGGATTGAAACAATCGCCGACAGCCTGGCTCCGCCAATGACAATGCCCTACAGTCTGTCCGTATGTCGTCATTACATTGATGAGATCGTTGTGGTCAGTGACGCAGCGATCTGCCGTGCCATGGCCCTGATGTTCGAGGATCGGGGGCTGGCCGTGGAACCGGCTGCCGCCGCGACCACTGCGGCACTGATTGGGCCGCTGCGAGAAAAGCTCGCCGGGAAGAGGGTGGCGATCATCGTGTGTGGAAGCAACATTGATTTTGAGAGTTACGAGGCACTGGTGCGTCAGGGGCTGGGTCGATAGCAAGGTTCACGGAATGTGCCCGCGCGTTCCTTGCTACGGAGTTATGCACGCGAAAAGCCCGGGATGCGTGTCAAGATTGCAAAACGCATATTGTTTGGCATAGCTATTCAGGCTGAAACGGCGCTATAGTAATCTCTGCGCTTAACAAATTCAGAGACAGATTCTCATTAAGGGACGACAGGACGCTTAATGTTAGTATCTGCCGATGCAGATTCAAGTCAATGGAGGGAAATAAGGTGATGGGTTCAAACTTTACGAGAGGAATTATATTTGTCTTGATTGCCGCTTTGGCAGTGCCGTTGCAGGCCCAGACACAGCTTGAAGAAGTAGTAGTAACGGCCCAGTACCGAGAAGAAAATCTACAGGAGGTGCCCGTCGCGGTCACCGCATTCACGGCAGCAGAGATCACCCGGGCCGGAATTGAAACCACTCAGGATTTTGTCAACCTCACGCCCAACGTTACGATGGATGATTCTTTTACGGTGGGCAACACCTTCGTCCAGATTCGCGGGGTCACGCAGATCAACAACGCGGACTCACCCGTCGCCATCGTGGTTGATGGCGTCCCGCAGAATAACCAGAAGCAATTCAAGCAAGAGCTTTTTGATATTGAGCGGATCGAGGTGCTCAAGGGGCCGCAGGGTTCCCTGTATGGACGCAACGCCATCGGCGGCGCGATTAATATTGTTACCAAGGCACCCAGCAACGAGTTTGAGGGATTCGTCAAAGGCGGCTTCGGGAATGGAGACGAAAAGAAATTCAGTGGCGCCTTGAGCGGCCCGATCATTGAAGACTCACTTCTGTTCCGGGTCACCGCGTCGTACAAGGATTTCGGAGGGGTCACCACGAACACCTACCTCAACGAGAAAGTGGATTTCTTCGAGTCGAAAGATGTCAGGGCAAAACTGATCTGGAATGCGACAGAAAATTTTTCCTTGGAAGGTCGGTTCGCTCGCTCAGACGTTGAGGGTGGGTGCTGCAGTGACACTTTCCTGATCAATCCGAACATCGGAAATGGACCCAACCCAACGGGAATACCCAATCCGCTAGCCAACACGTACAGCGATCCATCGATGAACGTGCTGGGCCAAACGGACAAATTGGAGACGACAGAGGCCACGATCAAAGCCACGCTGAACACCAACTTTGCAGACATTACCTACATTTTTAACAGCACCGACCTCGAAGAGACATACTTCGCAGACCTGGATTTCACCGAAGGTGTGGAGGAGAGTCTTGGGTGGTTTTTCACGAACTTCTTTTTTGGGTTCCCGGTGGGCGCGAATCAGCAACAGGGACTGGACGTTGAGTTGCAGAGTCATGAACTCAGGTTCGCATCACCAGAAGACCAAAGTCTCCGCTGGATATTCGGCGCATATTTGCTGGACACAGAGCGTAGCTTGACGACGACGGGCGACTTCGATTTCATGCCAACCACGCCGATCTACTCGCGAGATGATTTTTCCGGCATCGCTTTTGTTGACCTGGCGGAAGATAACGACAATCAGGCCTGGTCCGTATTCGGGCAAGTTGAATTTGACCTGACAGACAGCACCGAGTTGTCGCTCGGGTTGCGTTACGACGAGGATACGAGACGTCATAAAGGTGTTGTGGTGAGCAATCCGGCCGCACCCATGACAAATCGTGAGAAGACGTTCTCTGACTGGCAGCCCAGAGTCGTATTAAAAAAACGGTGGTCTGATGACGTGCTGGGCTATGCAAGCTACAGCCGGGGCTTCAGGTCAGGTGGTTTCAATGGTCCTGCGATCGGCAGCGCCGAATTTCAGGATGAAACGCTGGATAACTTTGAAGTCGGTGTTAAATCTGACCTGATGAACGATCAGGTTCGATTGAACGTATCCCTGTTCTATGCGATGAGCGACAACTTCCAGTTCTTTTACGTCGACCTGGTGACCGCCTCCCAGGTTATCGCCAACATCGACGAAGTGGAAATGCTCGGGGGCGAGGTTGAGTTGCAGGCACTTTTCAACGAGCACTGGAGCATGTACAGCACGCTTGGAGTGACGGATGCAAATATCAAGAAGTCAGCTTTCCGTCCGCAGGACGAGGGCAACAGGGCGCCCAAAAACCAATCCTACACCTTCAATATTGGTGGGCAGTACGTGACCAACATCGGTGCCAACATGACAGGCAGGGCGCGCGTCGATTACGAGTATCGCGGTCGTAAATTCTGGCATCCGGATAATGCCAACCCCATGGATCCCTTTGGGCTGCTCAACGCTCGGCTTGCCCTGGAGTCGGAGCGTTTCATCCTTTCGCTCTGGGGTAAGAACCTCACCGACACCGAATATTGGCAGGACTACAACTCCGCCACATTCTCGGGCGCGTTTGGGGACATCGGTTTTCTCGCGCGCGGGAGGACATACGGGGTCGAGTTGACCTATCAGTTCTAACGGTACTGCGACGGGTGGCTGTTTGAGTCCGAGCATGAGAATTCCGGACGGGGACTGGTGCGGGTAGCCACTGACGTTGGCGGAACGTTCACGGACCTTGTATTCTGCGAGGTCGCGCCGGGCGGTGAAGGGGCGGAACGCGTTTGCGCGGTGAAAACACACACCACGCCGCCACATTTCGAACGTGGCGTTCTCGACGCTCTGGCCAGGGCGGGCATAAGCGCGGAAGAAACCCGGTTCTTCGCGCACGGTTCAACGGTCATTATCAACGCCATCACTGAGCGGAAGGGAGCGAAGACGGCGCTCATCACGACGCAGGGCTTCCGGGACGTGCTCGAAATCGGACGGGGTAATCGCCCCGATTTGTTCAATTTTAATTTCCGCAAACCGAGGCCATTTGTTCCGCGTCACTTGCGACTCGAGTTGAATGAGCGCGTGGACTTTTTGGGTGATGTACATCAACCCGTTGATCTTGACCCCCTGCCGGAATTGTTAAATTACCTCAGAGCTGAGCAGGTGGAGGCGATCGCCCTGTGTTTCCTGCACGCGTACGTGAACCCTGAGAATGAGATTGCAACCGAGAGGGCCATTCGCGAAATTTGGCCCGAGGTGTCCCTGTTGTCGTCACACAAGATCAGCAGGGAGTGGCGTGAATTCGAGCGCACCAGCACGGCCGTTCTATCTGCTTATGTCCATCCGGTGGCGCGACAGTATATCGGGGCACTGCAGACAGAGTTGAACCGGGAAGGCATGTCGAGCGGGCTTTTCCTGATGCAGTCCAATACCGGCATCAGTGACGTTGAGGCAGTCCTTGATAATCCGATCAGTATGATTGAATCTGGCCCCGCCAGTGGAATTTACGCTGCTGCATGGTTGGGTGAGCAGATCGGGATGAACAACCTCATGGTATTGGATATTGGTGGAACAACGGCCAAGTGCGCTTTGATTGAAGATGGCCATATCGCCGTGTCAACGGAATACCATATTGAGAAAACCCGCACCAATCCCGGTTACCCGGTGCAGACACCCGTCTCGGAAATCGTCGAAATCGGTAACGGCGGAGGAAGCATCGCCTGGGTCGATGGTGGCCTGAAGTTGCATGTGGGACCGCAGTCCGCTGGCGCGATGCCAGGCCCGGCAGCTTACGGGCTCGGTGGCACTGATCCGACGACCACAGACGCGAATCTGCTTCTGGGACGTATTGATCAGCGTAATTTTGTGGGGGGTGAGGTGGAACCTGATATGACGTCGGTGCGAGCCGCATTTGCGCCTCTGGAACGTCGCCTCGGCATGGATACCCAATCCATCGCGCGTGGTGTGATCCGCGTTGCCAATGCCAACATGGCCAATGCCCTGAGGTTGGTCTCCACGAACCGTGGTCACGATCCACGCGATTTCTGCCTGATCGCATTTGGCGGCGGCGGTGCCATGCACGCGGTGGCACTGGCCGAAGAACTGAATATTCCGAGGGTGGTTGTGCCCGCGAACTCGGCCGTTTTTTCAGCAGTGGGAATGCTTCTCACGGACATCCGAAAGGATTACTTGCAAACCAATTTGCTCGAGCTTACAGATAGGGCCGCCCGCACCGTTCGGGAGGTTTTTGCTGAATTGGAGAAAATGGCGAGGGTGGAGATGGGCAGAAGTGTGGGGGGGGCGCTGGAGCCAAGTCTCAGATTCACTCACCAGCTCGACCTCCGCTACATCGGACAAGAGCATACCGTCAAGGTGCCCATTGACATGAAGGCGGATAAGGTGCCAGACGTTCCGGCCATTGTCAGCGCGTTTCATGCAGCTCACGAGCAGCGATACACTTATCGACTCGATGCGGAAATACAAATTGTGAATTTCCATCTTGTTGCCATCTCCCCGGTTGAGAAGCCACAGTTCGCAGTAAAGCCTGTCAGCGGACTTGCTCTCGAGGATACCGTGCTTCATGAGCGAATGGTTGATTTCGATACGCACGGAGAACACCAGGCTCGGGTTTATGATGGCTTGAGAATGGAAGCGGGGATGGAGCTTTCGGGCCCGGCTGTCATCCAGGAACCCTCGATGACCCTGGTGATTCCGCCGGGACATCAAGCATCGGTGGATCAATTTGGCAATTATCACGTTTTGTTACACCATGGAAATGCAACATGAGCGACAATTTCACCCGAGAGGTCATCAAAGACGCACTGACAGCCGTTGGCGAGGAGATGTTTCATGCGATGATCCGAACCAGCATGAGTCCCATCATCTACGAGAGTAACGACTTTGCGGTCGGGGTGACTGATGCAGCGGGTAACCTCATCGCTCAGGGCAATGGTGTCACAGCGTTTCTCGCGATGTTGGATACAGCGGTCAAGGGGGTGCTGGAACGCTACAGCCTGCCGGATGAAATCCTGGAAGGTGACGTTTTCATTACCAATAATCCTTATGCGGGTGGCGGGTCACATCTCTCAGACGTGGTGGTGATATGTCCCGTCTTCTTCGAGTCTGAACTGATCGCATTCACCGTCAATAAAGCGCACTGGACAGAAGTGGGCGGTGCCAATCCGGGAAGCGTCTCAACGCAATCTACGGAAATTTTCCAGGAGGGATTGCAATTCGATTTTTTGAAACTTTATCGGAGAGGAAAACTCAGCCAAACGCTCGAACAACTGATCAGAAGCAATGTCAGACTGCCGGAGAGTACGCTGGGGGATATGCATGCCGGTGTAGCGGCTACGCAGGTGGGGGCCAAGAGGATTGTCGAACTGGCGGGTAAGTATGGACGTGACCAGGTGGTGCTGTCCATGGACGAGTTGCTGGATTATGGGGAGAGAATCACCCGCGCTGAGCTTGCGCGCCTGCCCGATGGGGTCTGCGCAGCTGAAGATATCATCGAAGACGATGGATTGGGCAATGGTCCGTTCAAATTGCGTGTTTCAATAAAGGTCAGGGGCGATAGCATGGTCGTCGACTTTACCGGCACTGACGCGCAAGTGCCTGGGCCAATCAATTGTTCATTCACCGGCCTCGTGACGGCGACGCGCTGTATTTTCAAGGCCATCACTAACCCTGAGATACCGGCCAATGGAGGTTGTTTTCGGGCTCTCGAAGTGATTTGTCCGGAGGGCACGTTGCTGAGCGCGACATCTCCCGCTCCCGTCTCGATCTACTATGAGGGGCTTATCGCCGCGATTGATGTGGTCTGGAAGGCATTGGCACCTCTGGTGCCTGATCGGCTTCCTGCAGGGCATCAGAGAAGCGTTGGCGCGACGTTCGTGAGTGGGGTTCATCCGCATACCGGGGAGCTGTTTGTGATGGGCGAGCCTCTCGTGGGCGGTTGGGGCGCTTCCGAGTCCCTGGATGGAGATAACGGTCAGTTTTGCTGTGGAAATGGCGAAACTTTCAACATTCCCATAGAGCTGTTCGAGTCAAGGTATGGCTTGGAAGTCGATCAGTACGCGTTTCATAACGAAGATGGCGGCGAGGGTCGGCATCGCGGTGGGAAAGGTGTCGTCGTCGACTACCGTGTGACCTCCGACGAAGTGTATCTTACCTACGCGGCAACCCGGACCGAATCTAAACCATGGAGCCTGCAGGGAGGGCGCGAGGGCTCCAACAATTACGCGCAGGTGATACGCAGCGACGGCAGTCAGGAGCGTTACCACATGTGCACGATGGTGCCGGTGAGACACGGCGAGGTCATTCGAATCTTTTCGGCTACGGGAGGTGGTCATGGAGCACCGAGCGATCGTTGCCGCGACGCCGTCGCAGCGGATTTGAAAGATGGATACATTACAAAACGCCAGGCCAGAGAATATTACGCGTTTGAGATCACTTGAAGGCGGCTTCATACTCGGAGCCTTGGCAAGGCGAGGGGGCTGACGATACGCACGGTCCACCGGGGCGATTGGTCAAACTTCTTCGGTTTTAAAGATCCTCTAGGGGAACGAAGTCTTCCTCGAGACCGAACGCGGAGGGCCCGAAAACTTCGAGACATTCCGGGCGCCTCATCATGGGTGCCGCCGAGAGTCCGATGACTTTGAGTCGTTGACCGTAGCGGAGTTTCTCTGCGGTGATGGGTTCAGCCGACTCGCGGTCCAGGGTGGCGATAAGGTCCGGGACAATGCAGACTGCTTGCCCATTGCGATAAGCGGAGAGATACTCATTTTGGGTTTCAATAACGAACTCGTCTGCTGCATTCTCAAGCCCTTGCATTTTCACGGTTGCGAAATGCCATCCATCGCGCGTCTCACGAATGATGTCCGTGATTTTTCCATCAAACAGCATTTTTGCGTGTTGCTGCTCAGAGGGATTGTTCAGCATTGTCAGTAGCGCTTCGCATGCATCATCACTCTCGGTCCTTGCACGCCTGATCGCCTCACCAATGTTCAGGCAATAGCTCATCGAACCCAAGATTGCCTTGGTCTTCACGTCGGCTCCCGACATTGGATACAAGCTGCTGTAGACCATTGCACCCAGTGCGCCGGTCACGACCCGGGCGATTTCTTCGGCCTTGTTGTTGGAAGTTGTGCTCTCGATGATGACTGAATCACCGAGTTCATTCTCTATAAACATGGGGCAGGCGCTTTTTCCATAGACGCTGAAGGTCACCATCTCGATATGGGGAAATGCTCTCCCCATGCCGTCCGCATTGACTACGGGTAGTCCCGTTTGCGCCCCAAGGGCCAGCGGGATGATTGAGTTGAGTCCGCCTACTTCAGCCGGAATAATGGCATCTACCTTGCGGCCCAGATGTTTTTCCATTCGGTCGAGTAACCGCCTGCAGACGCCCTTGGCCTGTAGATGTTCGACCAGGACTGTAGGTGCCCCAACACCTGCGACGCTGACTACGAGCGCTTCGTCATCAAGGGTTTCAGCCTCGATGAGTTGTGCAAATCGGCCCTCAGCCACTTCCTGTTGTAACAAGAGTTGACCAATGTAGGGATCGCCACCACCGCCCGTGCCAAGAAGCACGGCGCCGCGAGCGAGATCTTTGACCGTCTGGACTTTATCGATCTGCACGCGCTTGCTCCATGTCTGTGTTCAGATCGCCGACCACTCGAACGCGAACATCAACCGCACTTGTTTTCATGTGAGTCATTGGATATTCCTCGATATCGAGCACTTGAATGGACTCGGGCACGGCGCCGGCGGCGATCGCCTCATCGCGAGCTTCTTGTATGGCGAGTTCAAGTGCCGCATCCCGTCCCCCTTCCATTCCAAAGTCAAATATCTTCTTAATGCGGCCACCGACTTGTGAGATTGCCGCCCCAATAGCGTTTGCCACCGCGCTGTGATCGGGTCTGAGCACCTGGGATGCACCTTGCAGGCGATTATCGAGCAGCACACTGCCGCCCCCGACGAGCACGACCGGAACGGGTTTCGCGCTGGTTTTCAATTGGTCTACGGTCATCTCCAGTTTTTCATTGGCCAACCGGGCGGCGGCTTCAATGCGCGAGTTATCGACCGACTCGAGTCGAGATTTGTCGCCCAGATCCAGTAAGCCCCTCGCGACCCCAACGTCGGTCAAAGTCAGGATATCGCCACCACAGCAAATTGATTTTTCAATCAATTGGTAGCCAACTGATTCGGGCCCAAGCGTCATGTCACCCTCGCTTGTCGAATGAACGATGGTCCCACCACCCAAGGCGATCGACAATACGTCGGGCATGCTAAAGTTCGTTCGCACTCCACCCATTTCAACGGCATCGATGGTCTCGCGGGCGAAGCCCTTCAGCAGGACCCCGACATCGGTTGTTGTCCCGCCGACATCAACCACGATGGCATCTTCCAACCCGGTTAGAAAAGCCGCTCCGCGAATGCTATTGGTGGGCCCGGCACAGCAGGTCATGACCGGATATTTAATCGCGGCCTCCGTACTCATCAATGTGCCGTCATTTTGCGTGAAGTACAAAGACGCATCGATCCTGACCGAGCGCAGCGCCTCCTCGAGTGCTCGGACAACCTGTGTAGCCAATTTGCATAATGCGGCGTTAATGATGGTTGCATTTTCTCGCTCGATCAGTCCGACGCCGCCAACCCGATGAGAGCAGGTCACATGAATATCGCCATTCGTTTCGCGAACAATTGCCTCAGCGGCCTCCTCGAGATCAGGGCGAATCGGGGAGAAAACTCCTGAGATTGCCACGGATTGCAGACCGAGGTCCCGAATTTGGATGGCCGCCGACTGCAGTGCTGTCTTGTCCAGGGGAGCGTAATCCACGCCCGTGTAGTAACTCCCACCGCCCACCATGAAAACATGATGGCCGATTTGAGCTCTCAGCTCCTCTGGCCAGTCGACCATGGGCGGAATGCCGGAGGTCATGGGCAATCCGATTCTGATGATGCCAACCTCAGACAGGTCGCGCCGCTGCACAAACGCATTCACGAAGTGGGTTGTGCCCACCATGATGTTCGATATTTGATTCGGTTGGGTGCCAGACTCATCGAGAACGGCCTGGATCGCCGAAACGGCGCCGCTGGTAACATCAGCGGTGGTCTGGCTTTTGGCACTTGCAAGCACGGTCTCTTGATGCATCAATACGGCATCCGTATTGGTGCCCCCGACGTCGATGCCTATGCGCAATTTATTCATGATTTTAAATTTGCGGGTTGTGGTCGCGGACTCAGGATGTTCCCCGCCAGCCATACTAATGCCTGACTGCGCCTTTCGCAAAAGTT
The DNA here is from genome assembly GCA_964225175.1 of Candidatus Nitrosopumilus sp. Lineage (GTDB taxonomy): Bacteria > Pseudomonadota > Gammaproteobacteria > Xanthomonadales > SZUA-36 > WTJD01. The sequence continues at coordinate 16,316 of CAXQNK010000058.1, forward strand.
ATTCCACGCTGGAATCAAGCGGTGTGTTTCCCTTGCGAGCGTGAAACTGGCAAACGAGAAGATGAACGGCAAAAGAGGTCAGCATGGCATCGAAGGCCGGGATTTTTGTAAGCGTCATCCAGCCTGCATTGGTCGCAAAACCAAGCGTTGAGCCGAGTAGCCATACCAACAGGATCTGACTGGTGGGCGGTGACAGGTTCTGAATCAGATTCACATCGGGCTGATCACGTCTGAAAATAAGCGCATCTGCGACATAAATGCCCGCAATTGGCGGAATGCTGATGCCCAGAATCACCAAAAACCCGATGAGATGTTCAGGTAAATCCGTTAGGGCGATGAGTGCACCAAGCCCCCCGGCGGCCATGACCAGTTTCCACTGGGGAACCCGCTCCAGCAAGGTTTTAAGTACCAACGCATTTGAGTAGAGATTTCCAGCGTTGGTCGTCCATGTAGCAAGAACCAGCACGACCAAGGCCAGCGCGCCGTGTCCCATACCGGTGAGCAGGAGAATAAAGTTTTTCTCACCTGATTCAATGGCCACCACGGCAAGAGAGCCGAGAACCAGCGGATATGCAATGCCAAAAAGTGTGATCGCCACGAGCAGACCATGGCGAAGGTTTCTTGCGAAGCGACAGAAGTCGGGCAAAATGATGGCGCCGACAATAAACCCCCCCACGACGGCCGTGATACCTTGTCCCACGTTCATGGATTGTGGCTGCGCCGGGCTTGCTGGCCCTGCGTCGGATCCGGAAAGCGCAATGAAGATCAGCCATCCTATGATCGCCAATAACAGCGGCACGGTCCACAGGGTGAGCTTTTCAATGGCGCGAAAACCGAAAATAACCGTCGCAGCAACCAGGACGCAGCCCAAGATGACAGGGACAGTACGTCCGAGATCAACGCCCAATGTACCCATGACGCCCTGGTGAATTGAGTGGCCGAAAAAACGCGCCGTGACCGTGAACCAGCCAAACAGAGAAACAGACATAACAAGGTTTACCAGGCGAGCGCCTGAGAAACCAAAGGCTCGCCTGATGATCATGTAGGTGGTCAGTCGTGATTGCACGGCCACCGTCGCTGTCAAGCAGCCTATGAGGCACAGAGTCAATGCTCCCACCGGAATGGCAACGGAGATCCCTTTTACACCAAGCGCCAACCCCAGCTCGGCGCCGGTTAGAAATGCTGGAATTGTGATCACAATCCCAACAAGTATCAGCGCGATGTGCCAACCGCTCACGGTATGTTCCTCCGGGACCCGCTGGGTCGCCATGTCCTCAAGCCTTGAGGCAGCCTCGTGGGTGTCGGGCGCAGATGTTCTGGGCATCAGGGTTGGCTCACAGGTAGATGATCATCGTCCCCAGCACACCATCACAATTGATCAGGTCGACGCGTTTGTGCCTGATGCGCAGTCCGTCCTGTGTGCGGATCAGGTGGTGACGATAGGTGCCCGCGTAGAGCGTTTGCTCCTCCCGGTAATAGGTGACGCAATGAAAGTTAGAGGTCACCGTGAAGTCGTCTGGATCCGAACCATCTGTTTCCAGGCGAATGTTTGAGATGATATGCGATTGGCGTACGGGATAGTCTTTGGATGCTGCCTTGGGGTGTACGAAATTTCTGCGCCTGATTTCCATCAGGACCCGGTCATCGTAAATGATCGAAATGTGATTCAGTGGGTCTTCCTGGTCCTGTATGGCTGGCACCCAATAGGTGCCATCCTCGGTGTACAGTTGGATCCAGGCATCGAGATCAGGCTGGTCCAGCAGGCGAGCTTCCTCGTAGAGTAGGTTCTCGGCCTCCCTGAGAACGTCACGCTGATGTTTGCTGGGGCTCATGTCATCATTCCTCGCCGCACATGTAATGTCTCCAGGCCGCATACTGACTGCGCATGTCGAGATCGCTGGTGCCGGTGTTCACATGACGGTCACCGAGGTCCTCGTCACGGCCGTAATTGCGATGCATTTCCACCCAATCATTGGCCCGGGATGCCAGCCCTTCCTGCATGCGCCGGTACACCGTCAAATCATCCGGGCCGACCATGGAGCCGTTCGAATTGATCAGGCGGGAATAGAGCAGCGTTTTCTGCAGCATGGAATCAGGCGCGCCCTTGAGGCGGAATGACCAGGTCTCTACGATGCACTGGTCCACGGCGATGGGCCGAACAACTCGAATGTTCTGGATGGCCGATTTAATGGTCAGTGACGGGTAATACAGGGTGTTGTGGGTATTGAACGTCAGTATTTCTCGAGTCCGCTCAGGCCCGTACGCCGCTAGCATTGCCGCTTCGTAATCCGGGTCGACTCGGTAATCTGCGTGGATGCTGGTCTTGCCACCATCGTAGTGGTGTCCGTATTTGAAACCGGTGATGCCGGTGTCTTCGAAATTCTTGTAGGACGCGCCAAAAGGCAGGATGATTTCAGCCTCTCCGCGGTGAGGGGAATCCTCGGGCAAGGTTTCGATGTACTGGCGGGCGGCGTCGACCACCGAACGATGGACGATCATGGGGTGCATCGTGTCGTTCAGGTTTTCAAGGAACATTTTCCAGTTGCATTCGTGCCGGTAGCGCAACACACCGCCGGCCACTTCCACCTCACCCTCCGGAGATCGGTCACACAGGTTGTCCAGCACCTCGGCCGCGCCACCCAGCCACGTAACAAGGTCGGGTGCGCCCGGGTCCATGGAGGCAAAGACAAAACCCCGATAGCTGTCATAACGGGCGAGCGGCTGCATGCTGTATTGCGGATCCTCGCGGTTGAAACCGGTTTCTGCATAGCCATCGGGATGCGGTATGCCGGCCAGGCGCCCGTTCAGGCAGTAATTCCAGGCATGGTAGCTGCACACGAAACGCCGTCCCGTATTGCCGCAGGGCTTGTCGACCAACTTGGCACCCTTGTGTCCGCAACGGTTGAACAGAACATGAATCTCCCCTTCTTCGTCCCGAACCATGACGAGGGGCTGACTGGCGACTTCCAGCGTGGTGTAGCTGCCCGGATCAGGCACCTGACTTTCATGCCCGATGAATACCCAGCTGTGGCCCCAGATGCGATCCATCTCCAGGTCGAACAGGCCAGGATCCGTGTACACCTTTCGATGGACATGGGTGGGTGTGACCAGAAGGCTCAGTTCATCTTGCGTGTAGGTCATGATTTCATTCCTGGTCCGGAGTGTCCCGGTTTTCGATCAGCCCCCGGGCTTTGGCGATGTTGAGAGCGTCCCTGGGGTTTGCTGGCTTAGCAGCCATGCGCAATTCATGCATCTCCTGGTTGAGTTTTTCCGCCAGCGCTTCGGCCGCAGGTTTTCCGGAGGCATATTGAGGTGGCCAGTGCTGATCGGCAAAGCCGTAATGTGCCGCGGCATTGAGCACCAGTTGTGGCTCGTTCATGATGGGCCGGCCCATGGCCACGATGTCCGTGCGTCCCGCCGCGATCAGTGTATTGGCCTGGTCGGCCGTGGTGATGTTACCGGCGACGATGGTGGCAATCCCTACCTCGTTGCGGACCTGGTCGGCAAACGGCGCCTGGAACATGCGGCCATAGATGGGGTCTTCCTCGTGGGTCACCTGGCCGGTGGATACATTGATTGCGTCTACACCGGCGGCCTTGAGCAGTTCGGCCGCGCGCAACAGATCGGGGCCGCTTAGCCCCTCATCCACCCAATCGGTCGCGGAAATCCGCACAGAAAGCGGCCTGGCATCCGGCCAGGCCGAACGCACGGCGCGGACCACGTCCAATGGGAAACGCATGCGCCTTTCGATGTCTCCTCCGTATACGTCTTGTCGATGGTTGGTCACCGGGCTGATGAACCCGGACAACAAGTAGCCATGTGCGAGGTGGATTTCCAGCATATCGAAACCGGCTGATTCGGCGTTGAGGGTGGCATCCACGAACTGTCCGATGACCCGCTGCATGTCCTCCTCATTCGCTTCGCGAGGACTGACGCTATGCGGCAGGTAGGGCAGCGGGGAAGCGGCGATCAGGGGCCAGCCGTCCTTTTCCAGCGGTTCATCGATACCGCCGAGCCATGGCTGGCAGGTGGCGCCTTTGCGTCCGGCGTGGCCGATTTGCGCGCAAATTTTGGCATGGCTGTTGGCGTGTGTGAATTCCACTATTCGCCGCCACTGGTCGGTTTGTTCCTGGCTCCAGATGCCGGCGCATCCGGGTGTGATGCGGGCATCCGGGGCCACGCAGATCATTTCCGTGTTGATCAGGCCTGCACCACCAACAGCCCTAGCGCCGTAGTGTACGAGGTGCCAGTCCGTCAAGTTTCCATCCTCGGCGCAATACTGGCACATCGCGGACAGTTGAAAGCGGTTTTCCAGGCGCATTTGCCCGATTCTGAACGGCTGGAAGACAGGCACGGTGGGATTTGTCGTGTCAATGTCCGTAAATCCGGTGACTTCGCGCGTGTGGTCAGCGAACCATCGGTCCACGGAGCGCACATACTCGGGGTCTCTCAGGCGGAGGTTTTCATAAGTGATCCGCTTGGAGCGGCACAGCATATTGAAGGTGAATTGCTCGGGCGCCTGGGCTGCGGCATAGCGGTCCACGTGTTCATACCAGCGCAGACTGACAACGGCAGAACGCTGCAGTTTGTCTGCCTCCAGTTTTCTCTCTTGCTGATAGGTTTCAAGGGCGCGAGAGACATCGTTCCCGGCGGCGTCCATATACTCAGCCAATGCCATGGCATCTTCCATGGCAAGCTTGGTGCCCGAACCAATCATAAGTGATCCGCTTGGAGCGGCACAGCAT
>CAXQNK010000059.1:0-17587 GCA_964225175.1 Candidatus Nitrosopumilus sp.
AGTCAATATTGCCGCGTGCAAACTCGATCTGACGGGGATGACAGGGTGATGGAATGTTGTCCAGAAACCAATCGTACAGGGGTCGGTGATCCTCGAACTCCAGGGTGCATAACGAATGGGTAATGCCCTCAAGGGCATCCGAAATACCGTGCGCCCAGTCGTACATGGGATAGATATGCCACCGGTCTCCTGTTCGATGATGCGGCACGTTCCTGATGCGATAAATGACCGGGTCACGCATGTTCATATTGGGATGCGCCATGTCTATTTTCGCGCGCAAGACGTGCGTGCCGTCCTCGTGCTCTCCACGCTTCATCGCCTCGAAAAGCGCCAGGTTCTCATCAACCGGACGTTCTCGGTAGGGACTGTCGGAACCCGGCTCAGTCAGTGTCCCGCGACCTGCCCGAATCTCATCAGCGGTCTGACTGTCAACGTAAGCAAGTCCCTCTCTGACCAGGTGTACGGCAAAGTCGTATAGGGGCTGAAAATAATCTGAAGCATTGCGAAGTTCATGCCATTGAAAACCAAGCCACCGGACATCCTCCATGATGGCCCGAACATGGTCTTCGCTTTCCTTGAGGGGATTGGTGTCGTCGAAACGAAGATTGGTGCTGCCGCCGAACTCGGCGGAAAGGCCGAAATTCAGACAAATCGACTTCGCATGGCCAATGTGGAGATGACCATTGGGTTCCGGCGGGAAACGCGTGACCACGCTGGCATGTTTGCCCGAGTCCAGGTCACCGATGACAATATTCCGAATGAAGTTGGTGACTGCTGTGCTTGTGTCGTCGTTCACTGCTGCCCAGACCTCCTTCCCGGCTCCATCGAACTTGGCTGGTTGCGCGATGCTCATTCTAGCCGATTGACCGCACCATCTACATGCTGGCGTGAATGACCTTCGGCTCAGTGGGAATAAAAAAACCCCGGCTTCGGAGCCGGGGTTGAAGGTGCATCGTAATGAGGCAATAGAAGTGTGGGGACTGCCTGTAAATAACGACGATGCACCAGGCACAGTCAACTTGCATCCCTATGGTACGCAAGCCCGGTTAAATTTGTGTAAAGCCGATGTTGTAAAGATGTGATTTTTCGCAATAAATGAACTAGGCGACCCGGCGTGACCGCCATTTCTTCAGGTACACGAGCAACAGCGAAACAGCGGCTGGGGTGATACCGGGAATCCGCGAGGCCTGCCCGATGGTGTCCGGACGAACGGTTTCTAGCTTCTCTCTCGCCTCCGCGGACAGCCCCTTGACCTCGTAATAATCAAAATTTGCGGGGATTTCCCGGGCTTCGTTCCGCCTGGATTTCGCCACTTCCTCCGCCTGGCGCCCCAGGTATCCAGCATACTTGGCCTGGGTTTCCACCTGCGCGGCAACACGCTGGTCCGACACACCCGGGCCCAGCCCCTCAATTTCCATCAATGCAGCGTAGTTGAGCTCCGGGCGTTTCAAGGCATCGATAGCCCTGACCTCCCGGGACAGGCGAATGCCGGTGTGCTGCTCCAATGCAGCAGCCGGTCCTTTCCCCGGCACGAGCAAAAGTGCGCCCAGACGCTCTTGCTCAGAGGTGATGGCATCACGTTGACGTTGGAATGCGTCCCAGCGCTCATCGTTCACCAAGCCCAACTGCCGCCCCTGCTCCGTCAGACGAAGATCTGCATTGTCCTCACGAAGATGCAAGCGATATTCGGCACGACTGGTAAACATGCGATAGGGCTCCCGAGTGCCCTGTGTAATGAGATCATCAATCAGCACGCCCATGTAGGCTTCATCGCGGCGAGGCGACCAGGGATCCTGATCGAGCGACTGTCGGGCGGCGTTGAGCCCAGCGATGAGGCCCTGGGCCGCAGCCTCCTCATAGCCCGTCGTGCCGTTGATCTGACCGGCGAAGAACAACCCCGCAACCGCCTTGGTCTCCAGGCTGGCACGCAAGCCCCGAGGATCAAAAAAATCGTACTCGATCGCGTATCCGGGTCGAGTGATGTGTGCTTGCTCCAGGCCCTCAATGGAATGAACCATCTCGACCTGCACCTCATAGGGGAGGCTGGTCGAAATGCCATTGGGATAAAGCTCCATGGTCTCAAGGCCCTCCGGCTCCAGAAAGATCTGGTGACGTTCCCGGTCAGAAAAACGCACCACTTTGTCTTCGATCGAGGGACAGTAACGTGGGCCTGAACCTTCGATCACGCCCGAATACATCGGCGAACGGTGCAACGCATCCCGAATAAGCTGGTGAGTCCCTTCATTGGTGTGGGTGATCCAGCAAGACACCTGCGCAGGATGATCAGAGACATCACCCATGAAGGAAAAGACCGGCAAGGGCTGGTCACCCGGCTGGGGGACCAGTTTGTCGAAGTTCACGGTTTTTCCATCAATCCTCGGCGGCGTGCCGGTTTTCAGGCGGCCCACTTCGAATGGCAATTCACGCAATCGCTCGGCCAGGGCGATGCTGGGCGGATCTCCTGCCCTGCCACCCGCGAACTGGGTTTCACCCACGTGAATTTTGCCACCTAGGAACGTGCCCGTCGTCAGCACGACAGTAGCAGCGTGGAATACCTGGCCCGAGCGAGTCACACACCCGGTCACCCGACCTTTTTCAACGACCAGGTCTTCGACAGCCTGCTGGAAGATTGACAGGCCGGCCTGGTGTTCCACCGCGGACCGGATAAATGCCCGGTAGAGATTCCGATCGCATTGGGCACGGGTCGCGCGAACTGCAGGACCCTTACGCGAGTTCAGAGTGCGCAACTGGATCCCAGCGGCGTCAGCCGCGCGGGCCATGACCCCACCCAGCGCGTCGATTTCCCTGACCAGGTGACCTTTTCCAATTCCACCAATGGCTGGATTGCAGCTCATCTGCCCGATCGTCTCGATGCTGTGCGTCAGCAGCAGCGTCCTCGCGCCTGCGCGTGCAGCCGCAAGCGCAGCCTCGGTACCGGCATGGCCACCACCGATAACAATCACATCATGTGCAGAAGTTTTCAGCATGCTGGGTCAGTTTTGAACGGAGGCCGCGTATTGTACTGAAAATTCAGGATAAAAAGAAATATTTCCCGCACTCAGGGCCCGGTCCCGGGAAATGAATTCGATCGAGAGATTTCCGCCGCTTCAGGGAAAATCAGCGGTTTCGATTATTTTGGGCGCGATTGGCCGGACGCGAGGAGGGAGCTGCCGGTCTGGAAGCGGAACGTCCGCGAGAGGACCGGCTCTGGCCGGAAGTCGGCGGACGTGCGGATCGCGTAAATCCCTGGGAATTCCGAGGCTGCGGCTGCGCGACTGCTCTCGGTTGCTGCCCACGGGATGGATGAGCGTTTGCTGGCCCGCGCGTAACCGGACCTCGGGCAGGAGTTGCAGGGTAGCGCCCAGAGGAGCCTGTATTGTTCACGCTGGCCACGGTGCCGGACACGGGCATCGTTCGGGCACCCCCCGACTTGTCATTCCCAGGTGCATGAAAGCGACCCGCGGGGACCAGGCGCGCCTCGGATGATGCGCTGCCGACGGGCTGTCCCTCCACCGGAGTCACGGACACGGGGTCGAGTCGGCTTCGGGTCCATTTTCCATGGGGATCCAGATCAATTCCGCGAGACGAGTCGAAACCGCCAGAATTGAAATCCACGGAGCGGGTGGGCTCCTGAATACCGTCACCTCCCGGCCCGCCCCTGTTGGGCGGTGGGGCAGCACCCGACCCTGCGAAATCAAAGCGCGGAACCTCCGGCTCACCATGCCTCACGAGAGGCGCTCGCGGATCATAAGTGCCGGGCACCGGCGCGGACCCTGCACCTGGGTGTCCGCCCTCTTGCGGGTCATGAGGATTCTGGTAATGCGGATGATACTGGTGCGCATACACGGAGTGGTGATGTCCGTGCCAGGGATATCTGTGCCAGGGATATCCGTACCAGGCGTATGAAGGATAGAGCCAGTAATAACTTGGGTACCCGAAACCAACATACAACGGGTAGGGGTAGTAATAGGGCCCCGGCCAATATCCCCAGGTTGGGTAATAGTTCCACGGATAGCTGAAACTGATTCCGAAGTGGAAATTGCTGCTGTAGGAGCCGTAATGAAGATAGAAATGGTCAATGGACCACCACGGGTAATAGCCGACGCTAACGTATTCGGTGCTCGGGGCTGCGTAGCCAGAGTCGTCGGCTGCGTAGTACACGCCATCGGCAGATTCCGCCGCGGGATAATAGTGCGTTACGCAGGCTGTGAGCAGCAGACAAGCAGCGACAAGCAGCGCCCTGCCAAGCAGGGCAGTCAAGTCGACTGTTGCGCCAAGGTGTTTACACATGTCAGAAAGACTAGCATAAACAAGGTGAACGAGCGCTGAACCGCGGGAGTATCGGACGGGCGAAACCACAGCGAACACTCGCTTTCAGGCCCTATTCCTGCAAGGGCACAAGCTCCGCTGCCGCCAGATCCTCACCAAGGATAGTCAGTCGCACCTGTGCTTTGCCAGCACTGAGGATTGGCTCACTCAGTCGCAACTCCAGCATGCCCGTGGAATAGATTGCGCCACCCTGACTCCAGGTTAATTCAATCGGATTGCCGCTGTATCCGAGCTCCGGAAAACCTGTAGCGCACACCGCACCCGGCCCAATATTCCCGCACGAGACGAAACGCCCTGTATTGGGAACCAACACGCGAGCGGCGGACACGTAAGCACCGGTTCGGTTCACCAGCACCATCCCTTCAATCTTCAGCTCAATATCTGCCTGAGCCCCTGCGCGATCCTGGGTGTTTGCACAGGACATCGAGACCAGGACAGCGAGGGTCGAGAGCAACTGGTGGGGCCATGGTCCGAAGAACACCGACTTATCCATTCAGACTCAGTTGCTCCTGTATCTGCACAAGCAGGTCCAGCATGATCTGGCCGTCGATATGAAACAGGCTCATGAAAGGCCGATCGAGATCCAGCACCAGGGCCAGAACACCTGAAAACGCGATTGACAATGAAATGGTCGCCAAGGGGCTGCGCCGGCCGATCAGGCCGCCCTGGTACCCCGTAATGACCATGGAAAGCCCAGCGACTACAAAGAGCATTGCCCACATGACACCTGATATGCGGTTCATAAAAGTTCCCTGCATGCGCAGCGACTGGATGTCCATCAGCGAGAAAACGATCTCCTCGAATTCGCTTGCTTCAACGGGACTCTCCGGCTTACGTTCCGCCGCAAGTTCCAGCAAGCGGGCCTGGGCAAGATTGGAGCGAACCAGAATGTCGTCAATGGCCTCTCGCCCTTCAGCATCGACTCGCGAACTGACAGACACTCGCTCCTCCACGTAGTCATGCAGGATCTTTTGGGCTTCACGTTGTTGCGCTGAGGGCAGGAAATCGGTGGTGAGAAACGCCCTGCGGGCGATCCGCGCCTCTTCAACCATATTCTGAACCCTGACTTCATAGTGTTCCTGGGCGATGGTAAAGGCAAACGCCAGCATGAACGCCGCCAGTGCCAGCGCCGCACCCATGATGGTTCTCACCTGGGAGGCCTGCGCCTTCACCGCGTTTAAACCGGGCCTTGACCCCACCCGAAAACCGCATTCGAGACAGACCAGCATCAGGGTGACGCTGATCATGAACAGTGCCTCGAGGGAAACTTCATCCAGCGTGCTCATGCGGAGAACTTACACGTGATCGCCGGAGCATCGCAAGCGTATGAGCGCGAGGACCAGTCGCAACGCAAATTCATAGCCCGTGGACTCCTCGCTGGCACGAGGACCGGCCACGTTCAAGGACCGCACCCCCCTAGAAAGGCAAAATTGTGCAACTTGCTCCTGCGCGCATTCTATCGACGTGATCAGAGGCTCAATCACCAGGAGCGGCTTTCCGCAATTGAGCGCATGCTTGACCGTGAGCTCGGTGCCGGGGCTGCAGGCATTGAATCTCAGCACCAGAGTCGCGTCACTGTCCTCGATGTTTTTTAACGTGCGATCGCGATAGCCACCACCCTTCAGTTCGATCAGCGGATAGTTGTCTCGAATCGGGCCGTCCTCTGCATGACGGCCTTGCGGGCACCAACCGCCGCAGGGTGCGCCCAACGCCATGGCGGCATCCAGGGCACCCCGATCGACACCGGTCTGACCACCAGAGATGATGGTCAATTGCGAAACGTTCACTTCAGGGCATTGCTCACGATTTCTGACACGTCTGGAGATAGCGCAGGCTGCTTTGCAATACGCTCGAGCGCTTGTTTCATCAACGCCTGACGATGGCTGTCAAAGCGTTTCCATCGATTGAATGCCGACACCATCCGTGCGGCAACCTGCGGATTACTCGCGTTGAGTTCGATCACACGGTCTGCGAGAAACTGGTAACCCGCACCACTGGCGGCGTGGAATCCCGTCGGGTTGACCATCGCAAACGCACCCACCAGGGACCGAACTTTGTTGGGATTGCGCATACTGAACGCCGGGTGCGTCATCAAAGTCTTCACACGCTCAACGGTCTCCGGCCCCGGCTGCGTCGCCTGGATCGCGAACCACTTGTCCATGACCAGGGCATCGTCAATCCAGCGTGATTCAAAAGCCTCCAGTGCCGACTCAGCGGCGGGATCGCCAATTCGCACCAGACATCCCAATGCAGCCAGGGTGTCGGTCATATTATCGCTGGACCCCAGTTGTTCGATGCAATACCGGCTGCCCTCCTCGGTCATCGAAAGAAATGAGAGGCAGACATTTCGTAGACTGCGTCGCGCCATGGCAACGGGGGTCTTTTGATATGCGCCCTCGTCCGCCACCCGCTGAAAACACGAAAGCCAGTCACTGGCTAGGCGGTTCGCGAGTTGCCCGCGAACAAAATCGCGCGCGACATGAATTCCGTCCACATCAACGGGGGTCATCTGCTCCGCGAGGTAATCCTCCTCAGGCAATCGCATCGCTTCAGCCAGCAGGGCCGGGTCGGCTGAATGATCCTGCAGCAGCCCCTGAAATGCACTGAGCAGTTCGGTTTGCAGCTGCATATCCCGCCCCGCCGAACGCCGCTTAACCTGTTCGAGGATGCAATCCTGGGCAAGGCGCTGTGCCGCGTCCCAGCGCGCGAACGCATCGTTGTCATGGGCTATCAATACGGCCAGATCGGCCGGGTCGTAATCGAACTCGACCTTGACTGGCGCAGAAAAATCTCTGAGCAGCGACGGAACGGGTTGCGATTGAATATCGTCAAATATGAACGTCTGCTCCGCGTCCTTCAGGACCAATACATGCGTCTCGGCAGCGGATGATTCATGGCTTCCCGCGAGCCGGACTTTCAGACAATGACCGGCACGGTCGAGCAAACCGACGGCGAATGGAATCACAAGCGGGTATTTCTCAGCCTGGTCAGCCGTTGCAGGCGTGTCCTGTTTGAGGGTCAGGGAGTAACGTGCCGACGACGCGTCATATTCAGCCTGCACGGTGACGACCGGCGTACCCGATTGGCTGTACCAAAGACCAAACTGGTCAAGATCAGCGTCATTAGCGTCCGCCATTGCGGACCGAAAGTCATCACAGGTCACTGCCTGGCCATCGTGTCGTTCGAAATACAGCCGCATTCCCCGCTGAAATCCATCCTCGCCCAGCAGCGTGTGGAAAAGACGGATGACCGCAGCGCCTTTCTGATACACCGTGGCCGTATAAAAATTGTTGACCTCGACATACTGATCCGGCCGAATCGGGTGCGCCATGGGGCCCGCATCCTCCGGGTACTGGCGATTGCGCAGGTCCCGCGCATCCTGGATGCGCTTGACCGCCCGGGACTGCATATCCGCAGAAAACTCCTCATCCCTGAACACCGTGAGACCCTCTTTGAGGGTCAGCTGGAACCAGTCCCGGCAAGTCACCCGGTTGCCTGTCCAGTTGTGGAAGTATTCATGACCAATGACGCCTTCAATGGCCTGGTAGTCCCAATCCGTGGCGGTGTCGGGGCTGGCCAGAACATACTTCGAATTGAAGACATTGAGCGACTTGTTCTCCATGGCACCCATGTTGAAGTCATTGGTGGCCACGATGTTGTAGATATCCAGGTCATATTCCAGGCCGAAACGTGCCTCGTCCCAGCGCATGGCTTTGATCAGCGACTCCATGGCGTGGTCACAACGGTCAATATTTTCTCTCTCTACGTAGACCCGCAAGGTCACCTCCCGACCGCTGCAGGTGGTGAAATGGTCTTCAACGTGCGCGAGGTCACCCGCCACAAGGGCAAACAGGTATGACGGTTTCGGGAATGGGTCGTCCCAACGCACCCAATGACGATCCCCATCCTGACCTTCCGCCACCGCGTTGCCATTAGAGAGCAACACGGGGTAATGCACCCTCGAGCCCTCAAGCGTCACCTCGAACCGGGTCATCACATCCGGCCGGTCCGGGAACCAGGTGATTTTCCGAAATCCCTCCGCCTCACACTGCGTGAGCAAAAACTCACCGGACTGGTAAAGCCCTTCCAGTGCGGTGTTCTCTGCGGGGCGAATACGCACGAGGGTCGAGACAACGCAACGCGCAGGCACGTCGTTGATCATCATTCGCTCGCCTTTGATCTGGAAACGCGACTTTTCCAGTACCTCCCCGTCAATGCTCAGCTCCAGCGTTTCAAGATCTTTGCCGTCCAGTTCGAGGCCGCCGGTGTGCTCGCCACCCTGCTTGATCTGAATCTGCATTTGTGAGCGCACAATTACAGCGGTATCTTCGAGCGTAAAATGCAGCCGCAACTGCTCGATCTCCCAGGGGTAAGCCCGGTATTCATGGCGGTGAATAATTTGGTTGACCTGTCCTTCTTTCATGACGTCATTCCTTGGTGCATCTGGCACTTGAATAGCCGCGTATTATAAATCCCCTTTTGAGCCAGTCTACGAGGATTTTCCCACCGGACCGGAATCACCTGGGCTACTTGCCAAAATTGGGCAAGACCGCTAATTTTAGATGCTCACCGATGCACGAGAATTCATTGATCAGCCCTCATCCTCCAGCACCACCCACCTGCGACGATATCTTCAGGGCGCACGAACGGATCAACAAGCGGGTTGAGTGGACACCTGTGGTCAATTCCCCCAACTTGGATTCAGTTTTGGGCTGTGAAGCCCACTTGAAGTGCGAACAGCTGCAAGGCATGGGGGCATTCAAGATTCGCGGCGCCATGAATGCGGTGCTCTGTCTGCGCGAGGCGGGCATCAACGGCGCGGTAGCCACCCACTCGTCGGGAAATCACGGTGCTGCACTTGCTGCAGCAGCAAGGGATGACGGTCGCCTGGCAACCATCGTGATGCCTGAGAACGCGCTGCCCTCGAAAATTGAAAATGTCCGCCGCCATGGTGGTGAAATACAATTTTGCGATGCCACGCAACGGGCGCGGGAGGAAGGCCTTGCCAGCCTGATTGCCGGGGGCCACATCGCTGTGCACCCGTATGATCAATTCGAGGTGATTGCCGGCCAGGGCACGGTGGCGATCGAAATGTTTCAACAGGTACCAGAGCTGGACATACTGCTCATGCCGATTGGCGGCGGTGGCCTTGCGGCGGGCTGCGCCCTGGTGGCCAACGAGCTGTCGCCGGCGACACGCGTGATCGCCGCTGAGCCCGCGGGCGCGGCGGATACGGCAGAATCCCTGGAACTTGGCCGGCGCATCCAGCAGTTCAAGCCCGATACGATCGCGGACGGGCTCAGGGCGCTGCTTGGGGCGACCAATTTCCTGGTTCTGAAAGAGCATCTCGACCGGGTTATCACGGTCAGTGAGGCCGGCATCTTGAACGCCATGAAACTGCTGGAAACACAGCTGGACATGCGGATAGAACCCTCATCTGCGACCGCCATTGCGGCGATTCAGGAATCTCCAGCTGTGTTCAAGGGCCAGCGAGTGGGCATTGTCATCACGGGCGGGAACAGCTAGGCACAGCCAGCCATGCCTGCAGCGCCGCTTCCTTCTCCGGTCAGGCCAACCACTGGCTCCGATCAAATGCGCTGCACCCTGGCTCAGCCCTGGAAGCGGGCAAGCGCGCGGCCCCTGGCGTATAATTCGCGCTCACGCGCAATGGGATTGTGGCCGCCAGCGGGTTTAAAAACATGTCCGTAAGTCAGACGCTATACTTGCTCAGACACGCCAAGGCCGTTCCTTGGCACCCCGGTGTTATTGACTTTGAACGCCAATTGGCGGAACGGGGCGTTGAACACATGCGGCAACTGTGCAGCTGGGTCAGCGATGCGCTCGTCGCACCGCAACGGGTATTGTGCTCACCATCTGTCCGCACGCGCGAGACGCTCGCGCCCTTTCTATCCGCCTGGCAATTGACTCCCGAGCATGTGTCCTACGAGGCGGGTATTTACGAAGCCAGCACCGGGCGACTTCAATCTCTCGCCGAAGAAGCCTTTGAAACCGATGATCGCATCATGATGGTAGGACATAACCCCGGTTTCGAGCACCTTGCGATCACCGTTTCCAGCAGTGCGGATGCTCGGCAAATCATGAAAATGCCGACCGGGACGCTTGCGGTCATCGAATTTCCACGGGGTTGGCGAGTAGACCAGGGATCAGGGCGGCTAAAACATTGGCTGACTCGAAAGCACCTGTCCCAACAGACGTGAACGGTAATCAGGGACGAATTGACGCTTCGTAGACCCGCGCCAATTCTGAAACCCCTTGCTCGTCCACTTCGGAGAATCGGTCGTATCGTGGACTGTCGAGATCCAGGACACCGGTCACGATGCCGTCGTGGAAAATGGGCACGACCAGTTCTGAATTCGAAGCTGCGTCGCACGCGATATGATCCGCGAACTGGTGTACGTCCGCTATTCGCTGAACGGATGCCTCCGCTACGGCCCGACCGCATACCCCCTTGCCTGCTGGAATCCGTACACAGGCCGGTTTCCCCTGGAAAGGCCCCAGCACGAGATCATCATCTTCAAGGAAATAGAAACCGACCCAATTCAGGTGGGGGATGCTCTGATACATGAACGCGCTCAGGTTGGCGGCGTTGGCAATCGGATGCGTATCGCCCGAGAGCAGCTCGCGGGCTTGCGCCCTCAGAAGTTTGTAATCTTCAGGTGTCGTTTTCATGGCTTCATCCCATCGATCCGCACCTTGTCTGGATTGGAGACGCCGGGGCGGAGTTTCAAGCGGCATCCCCTATTTCACCCGCTCGGGTTTTTCTCAGGACCAGGAAAAAATTATTCGCTGGCATATCCCATATGGCTTCCATGACCAGCCCTTGGAGATGTGCAACTTGCTCCACGGCCTCGATATCCCGCAGCCCCATTTGCGGGTCCCGCAAGCGAAGTTGCCTGTCGAAATCCTCGTTGCTCGGAGCGGTGAATTCGCCGCTCCTGTTAAAGGGTCCATAAATACACAAGCAACCACCCTCCCTGAGCAATTCGCCCACACCGCGCATCATGGCCTGTACGGCAGACCACGACATGATGTGGCAGGTATTGGACGAGAAAACGAGATCAAATTTCTGGTTCGGCCATGGGTCACGCTCAATCTCCAGGCAGATCGCTGCGGGCATGGGTACACCTGCCTCCCGTTCAATACGGGCATTCAAACCTCCCAATGCCTCTGAACGCTCACTGGCCTGCCAGCTGAGACCGGGCAGTCGCTCTGCAAAAAAAACGGCGTGCTGACCGGTTCCGGAACCAATTTCCAAGACTTCACCCTGCTGCGGCGCAACAAGGCGCAGACACTCCAGGATTGGCCGCTTGTTGCGTTCACTAGCTGGTGCGAAGGGCAGCTCACTGTTCATAGCCCGATGCGTCCGCGCAAGCGCAAATACTTCGACTGGATATCATCCTCCGCCGGGTGCTTTCCATTCACAACAACAGGCTTGCCCGCCACCCAGACCGATTTGATCATGTCTTCTCCCCCTGAAAAAACCCAGCGTTCCAGAACCTGCTCCGGCCTGCATCCTCGCAGCAGGGGGTGCTGCTCATCAAGCTCTACAAGATCTGCCCTCAATCCTTTGGACAAGAGGCCGCAGGGCTGATTGATCGCTGTCGCTCCTGCGCTGCAGCACCGAGCATAGAGGGTTTCAGCTACGCTGTGGCCCCGCCGAGCAAGCACGTTTCGACGCCCTGTTCGCAGTCGCTCACCCCATTCGAGCTGGCGCAATTCCCCGGCGGGTGAAATTCGGACATTACTGTCCGATCCGACAGCAATCTTGCCATCCATTTCCAGCCAGTCATCAACAGGAAACAATCCATCACCGAGGTCTGCTTCGGTCATGGGGCACAGACCCAGGCTGACACCCCGGCGCGCCAGGCGCTCCAACTCGTGGCTTTGTGCATGTGTTGCGTGGATCAGGGTCCAGTGTTCATCGAGATCCACTTCATCGGCAAGCCACTCGATGGGCCGGGCGCCCAGGTAAAAAATCGACTCCCTGACTTCAGCAGATTGCTCAGCAATATGCATGTGCCGCGGCATGGCCTCCGTCACCGCCTCATCCAGCGCACGGATGACATTGCGCGGCACCGCCCGCAAGGAATGAGGCGCAATACCGAGGCGCACCGCAGACCGGGTGTCGATTTCCTTTTGCAGTCGATCCAGCAAATCAAGGTAACCATCAAGACTGTTCACAAAACGCCTCTGCTGCTGCTCCGGGGCCTGCTCCCCGAAGCCTGCGTGCTGGTACAGAACAGGCAAAAGCGTCAGGGGCATTCCAGCCGTCTCTGCCGCAGCGATGATCCGCAAGCTCATCTCCTCCTTTTGAGCGAAAGGCGTTCCGTCCGCCTGGTGGTGCAGGTAATGAAATTCTGCGCAGGAGGTGAACCCCGATTTCAACATGTAAAGATACACCCAGCTCAGGCAGACCTGGTATTCGGCCGGGCCCATCGAAGTGGCCAAGGCGTACATCGCTTGACGCCAACTCCAGAAACTGTCCTGTCCCTGGCCCGAACCCGGCGCGGCAAGACCAGCAATGAGCTGCTGGAATCCATGACTGTGGACGTTGGGCATTCCCGGAACCACGAAACCACTGAGCCACTCGCCGGGGGTCTCTTCCTGATGTTGTCGGACATCCCGTATCATGCCGGCCTCGTCAACACCAAGGACCACGTCGTCACGCCATTCCTGACCCACCAGAGCATGCGCGCAGCTGATCTTGAGGTTATTCATCTACAGACCTCCAGGTCAACAGGGTCTCAAGGAATTCGGAGATCCGAACGCGCACATTTGCAAGGGGCGCGGGCAGGAGTCTCGGAGGATTCTCCTGCATGTACACGCGCTGAGCCATCTCCAGTTGCAGGGCATGGACATTTTTGTCCGGACGGCCATAGTGCCTCGTGATGTAGCCTCCTTTGAAACGCCCGTCTAACACGCACCGGTAATTTTCCCAACGATCAAATTGTGACTTGGCCAAGACAATCAGGTCACGGGCCGCACTTTTTCCATCATGACTCCCCAGGTTCAATGCGTCCAGGCGCCCTTCGAAAAGGCGCGGCAAGTTGCTTCTGATTGAGTGGGCGTCGATCAGAATCGCATATCCATGCGCCTTCACCAGGCGGTCCAGTTCATTCCTCAATATGCGGTGATAAGGCCGCCAGTGCCGGTCAAGGCGCTCCTTGCGATCTGCAGCTCCGGGCTCAGCTCCGGGCAGATAAATGTCTTGACCCTCGAAGGTCGTCAGAGGAATCAACCCGGTGCCTTCTCGTGTATACAGGGGCTGATCGTCTGGGGGGCGGTTGAGGTCAACGACATAACGTGAATTCCTGGCGATCAGGAGGCCCGCACCATGTTCAACTGCGATATCCCATACCTGGTCGATATACCAATCCGTATCCGGCAGTTCGAGGGCCCGTTGTTTAAAACGCGACCTGATGGATTCAGGAATATGCGTACCCGCGTGAGGAATGCTGATCAGAACCGGACACTTCGCGGTGGCAAGGAACACCTCGTTCACGGCACGAAACCTCGTGAAATGCAGCGCGTTGGTGGCGTGTGAGGACCTAAAAAAAACCCGGACCTGATCCGGTCCGGGTTCTCCACATTGAGTTCACCCTGGAGAATCAATCGACGGTCGGTCGATCCTCGACAATAGTAGGTGTAATGAATATCAGTAGTTCCCGTTTACGCAATGAGTTGCTTCGGTTTCGGAACAGCGCCCCCACAACGGGGATACTGCTGAGATAGGGGACGCTCTCTTCGTTCTGCGAACGCTCGTCCTGGAATATTCCACCCAGCACCACTGTTTCACTGTTTCGCACCAGCACACTGGTCTTTAATTCGCGGGTATCAATTGAAATTGCCGAACCGCCGAATCCGGTAGGAACGACATCGCCGACCGTATCCTGCTTGATTTCCAACTCCATCTGGATTCGGTCATCCGGAGTGATCAGCGGCGTGACCTTGAGTTCCAGCACGGCCTCTTTGAACTGGGACGCGGCTGCACCGGAAGATGTGGCCTCATTGTACGGAATCTCGACACCTTGCTGAATGAACGCTTCTTCCTTGTTGGCCGTGACAATACGTGGCGTGGAGATCACTTCACCCTCACCGTCGGTCTCCAGCGCGGACAGCTCCAGATCGAGCAGGTAGTCTCCCGCCAGGAACGACAGCCCAATGGCCCCGGCGTTCCGCGCTGCAGCCGGCAGATTCACGTTATATCGATCGGGAATCGGTGCAACGTCGAGAAGGCCGTCATCTCGGGGATTAGTGGCTGGGTTCAGCAGATCGGCGGCAGCTCCATTGCCTGACACCGCGAGGATGTTGCTCCCCTGGTGCAGAGCGGAAACACCAAATCGCACACCGAGGTCGCGGCTGAAGTCACTATTGGCAACCACGATACGAGATTCGATCTGGACCTGGTCCACCGGCGTATCCAATTCCGCGACAAGCGCCCTGACGGCCTCCACGCGATAAATGGTGTCGCTCACAACAAGCGTATTGGTTCTCTCATCCACAGTCACCGAGCCCCGATCAGACAAAATGCCTTCAGAACTCGCAAATTCTCCCCCGCCACCACTTTTCCTTGACTCTTCAATCAATGCCTTGATTTCAAGCGCATCGGAATAATTCACCGTGACCAGGCGGGTCACGACGGGCTCGAGCTCCCGGCGATCAGCCATCGCCTGAAGCAATTCCTGCTCTCGAGCCGCGATGTCTGCTGTGGGAGCGATCCAGATCACATTGCCGTTACGTCGTTTATCAAGATTTCTCGCGTCAAGAATAATGTCCAGGGCCTGATCCCAGGGCACATTGGTCAATCGCAGCGTCAGGTTTCCTGACACGTTGTCGGCCACAACGATATTGAGATCGGACACATCTGCAATCAACTGCAACACTGACCGAACGGCGATGTCCTGGAAATTGAAGGTGACGCGGGTACCTTCGTATTCTTTATCTTCGAACAAGGTCACTGAGTAGAGGTCGTCACCGTCTTCGGTTTCCAGAACCTGCGCCACTTCGATCACCAGGTCGGTACCGTCTTGATAGGCCATATGCTCAAAGTTACCGGAAATGGACAGCTCGATTACGGTTTTTTCTCCAGAGGAACTCAAGTCAATGATCTGGATCGGCGTCGCGAAGTCCACCACGTCCAGCAATTGATCAAAGCGGTCAGGCAATATGGTGTCGAAAATTTCCACAACCAGTTCACCCATACCGGCGTCCGCCACGTAGTCAAACCCGGCGCCATCCAGACCGACGATCACCCGGCCCTGGCCATTGGTGCCACGCCGAAAATCCACATCTGTGAGAGAGAAAGTATCACGGTAACCCATGTCACCTGAGGCCACGCGTGATTCACCGCCCTCGATGGTGAGGACGATCGCACCGTCACTGGCGTCATAATCAAATGCCATGGTCCGCGAAAGGTCCACGACCAGGCGAGTCTGCCCACCGGTGCTCAGCAGGGTGTAGCCCCTGACCGCCCCCGCGCCCACCGTCACAGCGCCGGTATCCATGGCGCTCTCGGTTTGGGAAAGATCAAGAACGATTCGGGCCGGGTCGGTGGTTTCAAATACGCTAACCGCTGGCACATCGCCCTCCGTGGACAATGTGATCGATACTTCTCCGCCGATTCCGATCTGGTAATCAGCCGCCGTTACTCTCGTTTCCGCCAGGACCATCGCAGTTGGCGTCAATGCGAGAGTACCTATCAACCAAGCCAAACTCGCAAGCTTATTTCCCATCATCGCAACCATCCCTCGGGTTTCTAACACCTTGTTCATATTGTCATCCTTAGTCGACATGGCTTTCCCTCGCAGCCCCAGACCACCTGAGTACACAGGCTTCACGTGCCTTCCAACGCCATTGCAGCTTCCCGTTCAATCCAGCCGCCCGCGCCGTCAGTGATCAATTCGCTCAGAACCACTTCATTGGTCGCGATTCGGGTAATTCGTCCATGATTCTTACCTATGTATTGATCGACAGTTACCCGGTGAATCACACCGTCCGGATCCCTGACCAACCCCCAATAATCATCTTCCTTAGCGAAGGTGCCGACCATTGCCAGTGTATCTAGCTCGAAGCGTTCCAGAAATTCACGCGGGCGCTCCAAATCCGGCCGCGGGCCACTGCCTTTGGCTCCACCGGCTTGCTCGTCGAGACCCTCTGATGTTGATGGCCTGAACGGGTCCCGACCCGTTAGCCCCTGGTATTGGTAGGGCGAGTAGGTTCTTACTGCAGGAATGGGTGGAATGGGCGCAGCAGGCCGCTTCTGAACCTCTGCAATGTACACATCCAGATCCGACATGTCACTTCCACAAGCGGTCAGAAGTGCTCCGACCACAAAGACAGGAATGAGCTTAGCCAGGGACCCTTGTCTTGGTTCAGGCTGTATCATGGTCCGGCACCCTGTTCCGCCATCTCTTCTTCATCGACATATCGGTAGGTTTTGACCTGGCCCTCCAGCATCAGTCTGCCTCCAGCGCCTGGGCCGGCCGCCTTGAGAGAAATGTCGTGCATGGTCATGATCACAACCCTCGGCAATGAAGCAACACCACCCACGAAATCGCCGAACTGGTGGTAATCACCCACCATCCGTATCGCTATGGGTCTCTCGGCATAGAAATCCTTGCTCTCCTCTACCAGGGGTTGAAACAATTGAACGTCTATGCCGGCTGCGAGGGCGGTCTGTGAGACATCAACCAGCAACTTATCCATCTCGGTTTTGCTGGGCAACTGGCGAAACATCGTTTTTAGCAGCTCTCTCATCTGCTCCAGCTGTTGCTCGTAGGCTTCAAGGTTGGCCGATTTTTGCTGTTTGGCCTCAAAATCCAGTTTCAAAGTGACTTCGCGTTGCTCAACGCGTTCCAGTTCGTCCCACTTGTCGCTGATGATCATGAAGTACCCGCCGGTGATCAAGGCCGCGAGCAGAATGACCAAGAGCGTATACCTGACCGTCGTGGGCGCACTTCCCAGATTGGTGTAATCAACATTACGGAAATCGTTAAGCATTACTCGTCTCCGCCCATCTCATCCAACTCAATGCCATCCTCGTCGACTCGCTTTGTTCGCAGTGTCACTCCAATTGAGAACTCGTAGGGCTCGACGGGCGTCGCAGGTCTTAATGATGTCTTGACCACCTTGAGGTCTGGGCCAAGGAACAGGTCACTGGCATCCAGACTCTGGAGGTAGGCGGACACCCGCGCGTTCGATTGGCTGTTTCCGGTCAGGCTGAGATTGACACCCTGTT
>CAXQNK010000060.1:0-8028 GCA_964225175.1 Candidatus Nitrosopumilus sp.
CAACCAGGTCCTCGCTCAGATTGAATTGTTCTGCCACGGTGACCGATACGAAAATGACGTGTACGTTCTGCCCAAGCACCTCGATGAAAAAGTGGCTCGTTTGCACCTGGACCGGATCGGTGCGCACCTGACCCCATTGTCTGAGGAGCAGGCAGATTACATCGGTGTGGAACAGGAAGGCCCATTTAAGCCAGAGCATTACCGCTACTGAAATTGCTCTGCCGTGAGCTGTCACGGCATACGCTGCTATCACGGTGGCCCGCCCCGCAAAGGGGCGGGCGCTGATCAAGTTCGCAATTGCAATACGACACACCCGGACCCTGAAGATGTGGCAGTCATTGATGAGCGACTTAGAAACACCCATTTCTTTCGAGTTTTTTCCGCCACGCAATCCGGATCAGTCGATGCTCCTGGAGCAAACCTGGTGTCAGTTAAGGCGGTTTGAACCAGAATACGTCTCGGTCACTTTTGGTGCCGGCGGTTCCAGCCTCGATGCAACCCACCAAACTGTCATGAATTTGTCCCGGAACTCCGGCGTGGACGTCGCGCCACATGTTTCTTGCCTGGTTGACAGCAAAGAAAGGTTGCGGCATTTTCTCGATGAATATCATGCCGCCGGAGTGCGCCGTCTGGTGCTGCTCCGAGGGGACCGCACTCCGGGAGCGCCGCTTAACGGACCATTCAATCATGCTGACGAGTTGGTGGGTTTCGTTCGGGACGCATACGGCACGCATTTCGATATCGAAGTGGGCTGCTACCCCGAATTCCATCCCGAGTCGTGCAGCCCGGCTTTTGATCTTGAATTCTTCAAGCGAAAGGTCGACGCGGGCGTTGACGGCGCAATAACGCAATATTTCTACAATGCTGACAGTTACTACCGCTTCGTTGACGACTGTCGTCGCGTGGGCATCGAAATACCCATTCGTCCGGGGATCATGCCCATCACCAATTACCGGGAACTGGCACGGTTCTCGGCCATCTGCGGCGCAGAGATTCCCAAATGGATCCTGCGACGCCTCGAGGCCTGGGAGGATGATGTGCAGTCGATTCGAGCCTTCGGCCTTGATGTTGTTTCGCGGCTATGCGAACAGCTGCTCAGAGATGGAGCGCCCGGGCTGCACATTTACACGCTCAATCGCGCCCAGGCCACGGAACGGCTCCTGGACCGGCTTCAAAGGTGAGACCCGCTCGCGAGTCAAGGACTGGCCCGGCCCGAATTGCCGTGACTTTAACGGCTTAACCGCAACCGGGTTTAACGCGCGCGCCCGCGCTGCACGGCCCAGACCACCATGGGCACCCAGAGCACCACGCCGATGACAATGAGGCCCGGTGCGGCGGTTCTCAGCATACCGATGCCGAGGTCCTGACCGGTAGCCGCCAATATACCGACCACCACGAGCAGGGCGCCGAACATATCCAGCGCCAGAAATACCCAGGGCATGCCAGTTCCCTGCTTACCCACTGTCTTCTCCGTAGATGCCAACAAACAATTCACCCCGGGTATTGATGCTCGCCCGGTACATGCCCGTTGTATTGTGGGGCATGTAGATGCTGCCATCCGGAGCCATGATGACGGCGCCACCATCGGCGCCCGCGTCCCTGAGGACGCCGTTGATCACGCCATCACCGGCCTCGCGAACGCTCGCGCCGCCGGCGACTCGGCTGCAGATTTCATAAGCCACAACGTAGCGGATGAAGTATTCACCGTGTCCCGTGCCGCTCACCGCACAGCTGGAATTGCTGGCATAGGTGCCGGCGCCGATAATGGGTGAATCGCCCACTCGGCCGTAACGTTTATTGGTCATTCCGCCGGTCGAGGTGCCGGCAGCCAGGTTACCCGACTGATCCAGCGCCACTGCACCCACGGTTGAATAAAACGAGGAGCCGGGCGGCGGGGCAGCAGCTTGTTGTGATTGTGCTTTCAACAACTGCTGCCAGCGACGCTCTGTTCGAAAATAGCTTGGATCGATCCACTCGATGCCGCGTTCACGAGCAAAGACCTCTGCACCTTCGCCAATCATCATGACGTGGCGTGAGTGCTCCATCACCTCGATCGCCAGGTCTATAGGGTTGCGTATGTGGTGAATGGCGGCGACCGCCCCGGCATTCAGGGTGGCGCCGTCCATCACCGAGGCATCGAGTTCATTCTGGCCAGCGGCATTGAATACTGCACCCTTGCCGGCGTTGAACAATGGTGAGTCCTCAAGGATATTGATGGCGGCCCTGACCGCATCCACACTGCGCCCGCCCTGTTCCAGTATGTTGTAGCCGGCCTGTGTGGCTGCGGAGAGCCGGTCCCGGTAAGCGCCTTCGAGCTCCGGGGACATCTCTGCGCGGTCTATGGTGCCAGCGCCTCCGTGAATTGCGATGGCTATCGGCCCGGCTGGGGTCGCGCTGGCGATCCCTATGCCAGCGGAGAAAACAAGGGCTGCAGCGTACAAATTCATCGTGGGCCTCCAAGTGGTCACAAACTTTCCGGTCCGGGGCATGCGACTTGCCCCCGGCTGAGTCTTTCCAGCCACAAGACAGCCGCGTAGACCTTGGGATCCAGGTAATAACCCTCCTCGCCACGCGCGCCCAACCAGTCGCATACCGTATCCAGGGGGACTCGGTGAACGCGGATGTCCTCGCTTGCGTCTCCCCCACCAGGTCCGATTTGCTCAAGCTCCTCGGCCAGGTAGAACGTGATGATTTCATCAGACATGCCGGCGGAACTGGGGCAGCTGAGCAGCTCGGTCAGGCGCCCGGCAGAAAAACCGGTCTCTTCAATCAATTCTCTTTGGGCGGCTTCTAAAGTGGGCTCATTCGGGTCGCCGTGGTCACCAACCAGGCCCGCGGGCAACTCAATGACGTTCCGGGAGACCGGTACTCGATATTGTTCGACCAGCACCAGTTCATTGGCATCGGTCAGTGCAACCAGCACAGCCACCTCCCTGGCATTAACCCGGGTTGCGAATTCCCAGCCCGAGCGTTCGGAAATACCGAGATAGCGTCCCCTATAGCGGTGTTCCTCGTTATTCATATGCTCAATCCGTCGCGGCTTTGGTACACTGCGCCGATTGTAGCGCCGTGAACGACAGGGTGGCCAACTCTTCTGATGCTTTCGCGTGTTGAACTCATCCATGGTCACGGCGTCAAACGGCAGAATTGAGCAGGAAGGTTTTTGATGATTCAAAAAGCGGTCACGATGCTTTTGTGCGTCATGCTTGCAGCCTCTGGCTTCGCTCAGCCAGCGGGAAACTCCCAGGTATCCGTTTCTGAGTTGCGGCAACGCGCCAATGCGGCACATGCGCAGGGCGATCAGGAGATGTTTCGCGACACGGTTCAAAGCTTGAGTGAATTACGCCCCGGTCACCCCCAGTACATGTACCAACTGGTTCTCGCCAACGCGGCAACCGGCGATTACACGCGGGCCTTCAATACCATGGTCAAGATGCAGCGTCAGGGCCTGTCTTACGATTTTGACCAGTCCCCGGAATCTGAGCCCCTCAGGGACAAGGAAATTTATGATTATCTGAATGATCTGATGGTCCGGGCAGGTGAGCCACTGGGTGCGGTGGAAATGGTCGCTGAGCTGTCGGCTGAATTTGGGCGCCTGGAAGCTCTTGATTGGGACCCGACTCGAGACGCATACCTGACTGGAAGCGTCGCCACGGGACAACTGCTTGCGCTTCGTGAAGGCCAGAAAGCCGAGGAACTGTTGGTGCCGAATGATGCCAACGGACTGTGGTCGATCAATGACCTGCTCGTTGACTCGAATCGCAATCGACTGTGGATCACCAGCAGCGCCACGCCAGCCTTCAGGTCCTTCGATGTGATTGATCGAGGCCGGTCTGACTTGTTCGAGTTTGAATTGGATACCCTGAAACTGGTGAGGCGGTACCCGGCGCCTGTCGATGGACTCAAGCACAATCTTTACCGGATGGTGATGACGGCCACGGGACACCTGATCATGGCGGACAGGGAGCAGCCCATTGTCTACCTGCTCGCTGCCGGGGGTGAGCGCCTTGAACCTATCTTCGCCTCGAGGAGTCTGGACAGTCTCCGCGGATTGGCTTTGCCCGGGCAGGGGCAATCACTGTACCTGGCGGATTACGAGATAGGCCTCGTGCGCCTGGAGTTGGGCACCGGCAAAATCAGCCTTGTCGGGCATAACGATACGGTCAATCTCTGGGGTATTGACGGCTTAAGTTCCGTGGGTGACGACCTCCTGATCATCCAGAATGGAATTCAACCCCAGCGCATCCTGCGCCTGGAGCTGAATGGTGACGGCTCCGCGGTGGTGAATGTGACGCCCATTGCCGTTGCTGATCCGCTCTTCGATCATCCAGGCAACGGCATTGTCCACGGTGATGAGCTGGTGTTTTTTGCTAACAGCAAGGTCTATCGAAACGCGGATCAGGAGGCGCCGGTTCGGCTGGCTCGTGCGAGCGTGATCGGGGTAGGCAATATCGTCCAGCCCGACATGCAACGGTTTCTCGAGGAACAAGCGCGACGGCGAATGCAGCCGCCGGGCTTTCAGGACAGCGCTGAGGAGACCCCTGACGGTGACTGACTGGGTTTCGAATTCACGCGGTGAGAAGGCAGCGCTGTCTTAACATCGCGCCGAAAGCGAGGGTATCGAATAATCGATTCAGCCGCGCCTCGTCCAAAATGCCACGGGCGACCTCGGGACTCTGTAGGGCAGAGGGCACGGCGGTTTCAATCTGGGTGAGCTGAAGGGCCAATTCGGCCGCTTCCCGGTTCATTGCCAGTTTTTCTCGCAGGGTTTTAGCGCCTCGTATGCTGAGAAAAGGCACCTCATCGAGGCGCTCATAGAGCGTGTCCAGGTCTTCGAAATGACCGAGCAAGGCCGAGGCAGTTTTGGGACCCACGCCGGGAACCCCGGGGATGTTGTCCACGCTGTCGCCGGTCAGGGCGAGGTAGTCAGCCATCTGCTCCGGCCAGATCCCAAACTGTCTATGGAGCTGTTGGCGCCCGAGTTTTCTGTCGCGCGCAAAATCCCACCAGTGATCGCCCTCACGGATGACCTGGGCCAGGTCTTTATCCCCGCTGACAACGCAGACTGGGTGGCCGCGCTCGCGCCAATAACTGGCAAGTGTTCCGATCAGGTCATCCGCCTCGTAACGAGAGTCTGCAAAACATTTCAGCCCGAGCGATTCGGACACTTCTCGTGCCCAGCCGAATTGACGTTTCAATTCTTCCGGGGCAGGATCCCTGTTGGCCTTGTAGTCCGGGTAGATTTCATTGCGATAGCTGGTGCTCAGAGATTCGTCGAACGCGACTCCAACGTATTCCGGTGAGGCGCGTTCCAGCAGATTACAGAGAAAGCCTGTAAACCCATAGACCGCATTTGTGGGCTCACCTGATCGCGTTTCGAAATGGTCCGGTACGGAATACCAGGCGCGGAAAACATAAATACTGGCGTCGATAAGGTAGACCGGCTCAAGACTCATGTGAGGAGGCTTTCACCACTCTCGACGCGACGGCGCAGGACGCTGTTGCGGGGAAAGTGGGCCAGGAGAAAGTCCATCTGGTCGGCGAGGATGTGGCGCCCCTGCAAGTAAACATACTCGGCATGGGTCGGTGTGAAAGGAATAGCCAACAGCTCAATACCGGCTTGCTCCGGGGTCCTTCCTGCCTTGAAGTTATTGCAGCGTTTGCAGGAAGTCACCACGTTGGTCCAGATGTCACGCCCGCCCTGGCTGAGCGGTTTTACATGATCGCGGGAGAGCAGGTAGTTGGGGAACTGCTTGCCGCAGTACAGGCAGAGGCTTTGGTCCCGACGAAACAGTGCCTTGTTGCTTAATGGCGGAACGTAACCGTCGCTGAACAGGTGCTTGCGGGGGTGCTGCCCGTGGGTGGCGATGATGGCGTTAACTTCAACCCGGCTTTGCAGCCCGGACAGTGCGTTGATGCCGCCATGAATCCTGTAAAGTGTCCGGCCCAGCGTGTAGCTCACCTGGTTCAGCGAGATCAGCCGCACCGCCGCCTGGTAGTTCACCCATTCAAGCGGCATGCCCGATACGTCTGTTCGCAGAACCTGTTGTCGAAGATTCATTCCAAATGCATTCTCCGTTAGCCTGTGTGACACAATATATTGTGTTTTTATGAATACTTTTTGACTATATATCCGGAATCGGAGTTTGGCGCAACCATTCCGGGCCATTGTGAGTGGCCGCCATAGTGACTCGAGAGCGTCTCGGGACCCGCCGAACGAACTGAAGCGCGGGTGCATGGTCAAATCGAAACGCTGATTTGCTGGAGAGTGTAATGAACCGCTTGCTTTGTTTCGTCCTCGCCCTGACAGCCGGGGTTGCTGAAGCTGCGTTGCCTGCATCGGTCGGCAATGAACCGCTGCCGTCCTTGGCGCCCATTTTGGAAGAGGTGACGCCGTCGGTAGTCAATGTTTACACTCAAACCCGCTATCGCGTTCGCAGCCCGTTGCTGGATGACCCGATATTCCGGCGTTTTTTCAACATACCGGATGTGCCGCGCGAGCGAGTATCACAGAGCCTGGGTTCCGGCGTGGTGGTGGATGCCGAGCGGGGTTACGTGCTGACCAATAACCACGTGATTGCCGGTGCCGACGATATTGCTGTAACGCTCAAAGACGGGCGCAGCCTGGCAGGAACGCTTATCGGGACCGATCCTGAGACCGATCTCGCCGTGATCCAGGTCGCTGCGGAAAACCTAAGTGCATTGACGCTCGCCGATTCGGATCAAATGCGGGTAGGCGATTTTGTCGTGGCGGTTGGCAATCCGTTTGGTCTGGGCCAAACCGTCACCTCCGGAATCGTCAGCGCGTTAGGGCGAACGGGCGTCAGGGGGCTGGAGTTCCAGAATTTCATTCAAACGGATGCGTCGATCAACCCTGGAAATTCAGGCGGCGCGCTGATCAATTTGCGTGGTGAGCTGGTGGGTATTAACAGCGCTATTTTCACCCCCAGCGGCGGCAATGTAGGGATTGGGTTCGCGATTCCCTCAGGCATGGCCCGTTTCGTGATGCAACAACTGGTCCAGTTTGGGGAAGTCCGTCGCGGAACCCTGGGCATGATCGTGCAGGACCTGACCAGCGAGCTGGCCGGCGCATTTGGCGTTGAGCCCGGCGGTGGCGCTCTGGTGGCCGAAGTCCTTGAGAATTCCGCGGCACAGGCTGCCGGTCTGCAGCCCGGTGATGTCATTCTCAGCCTCGCTGCGCGACCCATTCGCAATGCGCAGGATTTCATGAATGCAGAGGGCCAGGTTCCGGTCGGAGGGGAAGTCCAGATTAAATTTGTCAGAGATCGCTCCTCGCGTGAAATGCAATTGGTCATTCAGCCTCCACCACGACTGGAAGGCGCAGATCTTGATACCCGTCTGGAAGGTGCCGTATTCAGCGAGTTGCCGCCCCGCTTGCGCAGCGAGCGTGAGGCGGGTGTCCTGCTGGAGCAATTGGCAGAGGACAGCCGGTTGGCCTGGAAAGGATTAAGAGAAGGCGATGTCATCACGGGCGCCAATCGCCGACGAGTGCGTGATCTCACAGAATTCCGCGCCGCCATTGCGGTGTCGGGCAGTTCCATGCTGTTGCAGATTCTGCGAAACGGCGAAGTTTACATCGCGCGAATCCAATAGCCTCGCAGACGCTGCTTTCTTGATGGGGCAGCTACCATGCACAGCACGGAGACTGCCCGGCTCAGCCCTGTTTCCGGCCCCTGACTTGGCATACACTGTGGCCGGGGTTTGACTGGAGAATTCATTGGGTTTCGAACGCGAGCAAGACACAGCAACCATTCCCCTGATCCCGCTGCGCCCCACCGAGTTGGATGACTGGATGGACACAGTGCCCGGGCGACATCATCGTTGGTTGCAGGACACTGACTTTGACGCCCAACCGGGGCAATGGCGTGCCCTGCCAGGCACCGAGGGCCATGTGGAGGCCGTGGTGTTTGGCATGGCTGAGGAAGGGTGGCTGTACCAACTGGCTCAACTGCCCTGGGTACTGCCAAAGGGCTGTTACCGTCTCGAATCTGACTGGTCCAAAGAGGC
>CAXQNK010000061.1:0-3319 GCA_964225175.1 Candidatus Nitrosopumilus sp.
TTCGAATGGCATCCGTCAGCTCTCCCAGCTGTTCCGGGCTGACGTAATTTCGGGTGAACAGAACCACGCCACCCACCGCCGGGTGCTGCAAGGCATCCACCTCCGCGGGCTGAACACTCGTGCTGGCAAGGCCGATCATCAATGGCCCCAGTGTTCCGACACCTTCAGAGCCAGGCATCCCCTGCGTGGGTCGGTCTTTATTCACCATTTATTGAAGGGCCTCCGAGCCAGGGCGACATTGTAATATCGTTCCTCACCAGTCACCTCCTCACCAATCCAGTCGGGCTTTTCGAAAGGCTGGTCTTCCGATTGCAGTTCAATTTCGGCAACGATCAGGCCTTCGTTGTCGCCTTCAAATTCATCAATTTCCCAGACCAGGTCACCATTGCGGACATAGTGACGCGTTTTCTCCGTTCCGCCGCCATTGGCCATATTCATCAGCCGTCGAGCGTCCGCTAGCGGAATGTTGTATTCGAACTCATGCCGTGATGGCCCGATGCGCATCTGCTTGATATTGAGCCTGGCCTGATCGCCCTCAAACCGAACCCTGACAGAAACCCCATCTCCGCCAAGGTAGGCCTGGCGCATGGCAACACTCCGTTCAACATCCTCACGCCAGCGATCGTCCCTGAGCAGAAACTTTTTTTCTATTTCAAGTGCCATCTCTATCTCTCAAGTAACGCCATTGATTCCACGTGCGCCGTATGCGGGAACATGTCCATTACACCCGCGCTGACAAGCCGAAAACCGAATGATTCGACCAGGGTATGGGCATCCGCAGCCATCGTCACCGGGTTACAGGACACGTAAACGATGCGCGTTGCGCCAGTCCGCTCCAGGGCGGCCAGCAAGGGGCCCGCCCCTGATCTGGGTGGATCCAGAAGCACCCGGTCTGCGCTGATGCCATCCAGCAAGCCAGGCTCGCTATCGTAAAGATCAGCCTGCCTGAATTCGACATTTGTTATCTTGTTCCGACGGGCGTTGTCCCCGGCCCGACGAACAAGATCCGGATCCCCCTCCAGCCCGAGCACCGAGGCGCAATGCTGCGCGATGGGGAGAGAAAAATTGCCCAAACCGCAAAACAGGTCAAGCACTTGGTCTCCACGTTCCGGAGCCAATAACGCCAGGGCCTGCTGGATCATAAGCTCATTCAAGCTCGCGTTCACCTGGACAAAATCCATCGGATGAAAACGCAACTCGAGGCCGAAAGCCGGTAATTCATAGCTCAGCTCACTGACCGCCGGCAACAGGGGTTCGACCGTCTCCGGCCCACCTGGCTGGAGGTAGAAATCGAGACCCGATGCAACTGAAAAACGCTTAAGGCGTTCCCTGTCCGCAAGGCTCAAGGGCTCGAGATGTCGGAGAACCAGAGTGCATCCGTCATCCCCACAAGCCAGTTCCAGTTGGGGAATCTTTGCTGCGGCATCCAGTTCTGAGAGCAGCCGGGACAAGTCGGGCAATCGCTGGCTGAAGCGTTGAGGCAGTATTTCGCACTGACTCATGTCGGTGACAAAGCGCCCATCACGCTCCCTGAAACCCACCAGGACACGGCCCTTCGCAGGCACGCTGCGAGCGGACAGTCGCGCTTTGCGCCGATAATGCCAGGTCGCGCCCTGCAGTGGCGCCAGCACCTCAACGGGTTGAAGCCCATCGTGAGCGTACAATTGATCGAGCATCCATTGCTGCTTGAATTCAATCTGGGCCCCTGCAGTCGCATGCTGCAAGCTGCAGGCACTGCACGTGCCAAAATGTGGACAGCGCGGCTCAGTCCGCTCAGGCGCGGCGTTGAATACCTCCAGGGTTTCCACCTTGCCGCGAAATCGCCGACCGAACAGGTAGCGAGCATTGATCTTCTCACCAGGAAGCGCGTCAAAAACCTCAAGGCCTTGGCCCTCGCGCTCCGCATACCCTCGCCCATTATCCAGTAAGGACTGAACTGACAGTGGAAATGGATCGAGCGGGAGACGCTTACGACGACCCATCAGCTCCCGCCGTTTCGTCGCATCAGGACATGCATTTCCCTGACCGCCTCTGCCAAGCCAACAAACAATGCCCGGGCGACGATGGCGTGACCGATATTGAGTTCTACCAGGTGGGGGATCGCCACGATCGGACCGACGTTGTCACGATGCAGACCATGTCCCGCATTCACCTGCAGGCCAATGCCATGTCCATGCATCGTGGCCTGGTGAATTCGCCGCAGTTCCGCCTGCTGAGCGGCACCTTCGGTGTCGGCGTAACGCCCGGTGTGCAATTCAACCACCGGAGCCCCGCAGTCGCGGGCCGCCTCGAGTTGTTCGCGATCCGGGTCAATGAACAGTGATACACGAATCCCGGCCCCTGAGAGACGCCCGCAGGCTTTCCTGACTGAGTCAAAGTGCGCGCAAACATCCAACCCGCCCTCAGTCGTCAACTCCTCTCGCTTTTCCGGCACGAGACAGACATCGGCAGGCCGATTGGCTTCGGCAATCGCCAGCATTTCGTCGGTGACGGCCATCTCGAGATTCACCCGGGTCTTGACCTGACGACACAGGGCTTCCACCTCCTCGTCCTGAATGTGCCTGCGATCTTCGCGAAGGTGCACTGTAATCGCGTCAGCACCCGCATCTTCGGCCACGGCCGCCGCTTCCAGGACCGAAGGATAATTGGTGCCTCGCGCCTGGCGGATCGTCGCCACGTGATCGATATTCACGCCAAGAAGAAGTCGCTCTCTCAAATCAGGTTCCATCGTGTTCCCCGGGCCGCTGAGCCATCTCATTAACGTGCTTATTCTAACCTGAGCGCGTACTTTTCTGGCTGTTCAGATCCCGAAAAAGGCCTGGTGATCGAAGCGGCTTTTCACCCAGGTGAAATGCAATCACATCTCTCATCAGGCGCCGCAGCGCACCTTGGTGGTGACGCTCGATTTTCTCGGCCTGCAAGGCCAGCAATGCCTCACCGCTGAGCAACTCAGGATGCTTCTCATCCCCTGATGATATGCGCACGGGTCCCAGGCCCGGGCGGTACTGGTAAAGCGCTTCGGCTCGCACAGGGCGACCGGTGCCTGACTCCTGCTCAAGCATCAGACCATAGCCTGCGGTTTCGAGGAGCTGTTTCTCAAACACACGCAACAAAGGCTGCACAGCGTCGCTCACTGAGAGCGCGGCCAGGGTCGACCGGTATCGCTCGAATAACTCCGGGTGTGGATCTCCCCGGTGCAGGAATCGGATCATAAGCTCGCTGATATACAGGCCGCAAGACAACGGCTCGCCCTGCAGCATGGGCGGTGCGGCCACCTGCTCTGAACCCGTCAAAGTCCCCAGCTCACCCCGGCTGCTCC
>CAXQNK010000062.1:0-7117 GCA_964225175.1 Candidatus Nitrosopumilus sp.
GCGCATCTGGTCAGCCAGGGGCTCGCCCGATGCGGAGGAGAAAACATATTCGCACAGGAGCCGGTACTGGCACCTCAGGTGGCGCATGAAGCTGTCCTGCTGGGTCAGCCCCAGGTGGTTTTCGCGCCCCACACCAAGGGGCGACCCGACCCGCTGGCACATTGGCGGAAATGGCCGCGGATGGATGCCGTGCGCAACGAGGCCCTCGTGCTGCTGAACGCAGACGAGATCAGCCGGGCGACGAGCCGCACGCTCGACAGCCTGGCCTATGCGTGTGAACAATTGGACCACGTGCGCAGAAAACTAAACAAGGAGTCATCACGATGAATACACCTCTCGTTGCATCCCCGGCCGGTGTCATGGCTGTGCTCATTGCGGTGGTCAGTTTCTGGTTCTGGTTGGAACGGGTGAGTCGCTGGCGGGTTTTCTCCTACCTGCCACCATTGATCTTCATCTACGCCACACCCGTCTTGTTGTCCAACACCGGCCTGATCCCGTTCAAAAGCGAGGCCTATGATTTTCTTCGTCACTATGGCCTGCCGATTTTCATCGTGCTCATGCTGGTCAAAGTGGATGTGGTCGGTGCGGTTCGCATCATGGGCAAAGGCGTATTCGTTATGCTGCTGGGAAGTATTGGTGTCGTGGTGGGCGGCGTGGTGGCTTACAGTCTCGGCCAGGCCTTGAGCATCGGCGAGTATTTTCCGCTGGCCAATGACAGCTGGCGAACTTTCGGCACGCTTGCGGGAAGCTGGATTGGCGGTACGGGTAACATGACCGCGGCCCACGCGGCGCTTGAGGGCAGCGGGCGCGACCTCGGCCTGGCGGCTGCTGCAGACCAGATGGTCTACCTGATCTGGCTGCCCCTGCTGCTGGGTTGCAAGAGCTTTGCTGATCGATTCAACCGTTGGGCTCGCGTGCCCGAGGGCAGGGTCGAGGCCATGGAACGGGCAGCCGCGGCCTACGAGGGCACCGAGCCAGCGCCCGGCTTTATCGATCTCTTGTACCTTTCGCTGCTGGCCATCACTTGCACCTGGGTCGCCATGGCGATGTCAGAGAAATTGCCGCCCGTGGTTGTCGGCGGCGCGACGGTGATTTCGGCAGGCACCTGGTTAATATTGATCGTTACCACGCTGGGGCTGTTGGCGTCGGCGACACCCGCACGAAAACTGCCCGCCGCGCAGTCCATCGCCCTGGCCATTATCTATCTGTACGTGGCCCGGGTCGGCGCCACCATGAACCTCGGCGAAATTCAATGGCAGGAAGCCGTCGGATTCATCTCCCTGGCCTACGTCTGGATCGCTATCCACGGAGCGTTCATCCTCTTCGGAGCGTGGCTGTTTAAAGTGGACGTGCACACAGTTGCCATCGCCTCGGCCGCCAACATCGGCGGTGCCGCCTCAGCGCCCATTGTGGCTGCGCATCACCGTGAGAGCCTGGTGCCGGCCGCCATTCTCATGGCGCTGATCGGCTACGCGCTGGGTAATTACCTGGCCATACTGACCGGGCGGCTCGGACAGTTGTTGGGTGCCTGACCGCCGCTGAGGCTAATTGCCCAGCAGCGTATTGAGGCCCCCTCCGTTCAGGCGCCAAATGGCGACATTCAACGACAGCGCATATCCCAGCCAGGCAATGTAGGGCAGCAAGAGGATGCTGGCGCTGCGGCGAATATCGCGAAACACGGCTGCCGTAACAATGACAAGCACCAGCAGGGCGGCCAGCTCGAACATCGCGACACCGGTGCGTTCCAGCCCGAAAAACAACCAGGACCAGGCAGCGTTCAGGACCAACTGAGCGCTCCAGAGCACCAGCGCAAGTGCCCGGCGCGAATGATCGGACATCCAGACCTGCCACCCGGCCACCGCGATCATCACGTACAACAATGACCACACGGGCGCAAACAGCCAGTTGGGTGGATTCCACGCGGGCTTGACGAGGCCAGCGTACCATTCGCCCGGCGTGAACTGGGCGGCGAAAAATGATACCCCGATGACCAGCAAGAGAAAGATAATCAGGGATCCCCAATGATTGTTCATGCACGCCTCACATTAAATTCACCCGGAAGGTTTCATTATTAGTGCTGGTCAAAAGGCAAGCAACTGTTATGTAGTCGCGATAGCTCAAGGCGTGAAACGGTTAATTGAGCCCGCCTATTAACTTGATCGAATAATTCAATTTCACCTATCGCCCGATTACGCCTATCATGCATGTCCGAATCAAAGCAATGCCCTTATGGAGGATTTTAAGACCATGTCACTGAAAGGAACGAAAACCGAACAAAACCTGAAAGACGCCTTCGCTGGTGAATCTCAGGCCAACCGACGCTATCTCTACTTCGCTCAAAAAGCGGATGTTGAAGGCTATAACGATGTCGCCGCAGTGTTCCGCTCCACCGCCGAAGGAGAAACGGGGCACGCGCACGGTCATCTCGAATACCTCGAAGAGGCAGGTGATCCGGCCACGGGGCTTCCGATTGGCTCAACGGGCGACAACCTGAAAGCCGCGATCGCGGGCGAAACCCACGAATACACCGACATGTATCCGGGCATGGCAAGCGCCGCGCGGGACGAAGGTTTCGATGAAATCGCCGACTGGTTCGAGACGCTCGCCAAAGCAGAGCGCTCACACGCCAATCGCTTTCAAAAAGCGCTGGACGAGATGGACTGAGCACCGCAGTCATTCAGACGGTTTGAGAGGGGCGCCGCGGCGCCCCTTCTCAGCCTGAGCATCCACAAGGGAGTACACGAAGTGTCAGGACCCGATCAATACAAACGCGAGGGCAGCCTCGAGGCGCCTACCCGCCATGCCCTGGGCTGGAAGGACGAGGCGTTTTACGAAGAAGCTCCGCTGATGGAAGAACTCGAGCGGGTGTTCGACCTCTGCCACGGCTGCCGGCGTTGCGTCTCCCTGTGTGATTCCTTCCCGACGCTGTTTGATCTCGTGGACGAGTCGACCACCATGGAAGTGGACGGGGTCGACAAGAAAGACTACTGGAAGGTGGTCGATGAGTGCTACCTGTGCGACCTCTGTTACCAGACCAAGTGCCCTTACATTCCCCCGCACGAATGGAACATAGATTTTCCTCACCTCATGCTGCGCGCCAAGGCGATTCAGTTCAAGAAGGGCGAGCGCAAGCTAAGCCACAAAC
This sequence comes from Candidatus Nitrosopumilus sp., assembly GCA_964225175.1. Classification (GTDB taxonomy): domain Bacteria; phylum Pseudomonadota; class Gammaproteobacteria; order Xanthomonadales; family SZUA-36; genus WTJD01. The sequence goes on from CAXQNK010000062.1 coordinate 3,146, forward strand.
TGATCAGCAACACCAAGCTGACCGGTAAGGTGGGCAGCATTCCAGTCGTCAGCCAGACGATCAATGCCGCCAACCGCAGTCCGGCCCTGCGAAAGGTGCTGGAGGGCACACTCGGTATACACCGGGAGGCCCACCTGCCCGATTTCCACAGCGATACGCTGCGCCGGCGCAACCGTAAACGCGCCCCGGCGCCGCTGGAGGCCCGTGAAGCCGGCCCGACGCGCGGCAAAGTGGCTTTGTTTGCCACCTGCTACTGCAATGTCAACGCCCCGGATATTGGCGATGACCTTATAAAGGTGTTTGAACACAATGGCATTCCGGTGCGAATGACGGCCAAGGAAGAGTGCTGCGGGATGCCCAAGCTGGAACAGGGCGACCTGAAAACGGTGGATAAGTACACGCGGAAAAACGTCCCGGAACTGGTGCGTCTCATCGATGAGGGCTGGGACATCGTTGCGGCCATCCCATCCTGTGTACTGATGTTCAAGCAGGAGCTGCCGCTGATGTACCCGGACGACGCCGACCTGCAAAAGATCAAGCAGCACATCTACGATCCTTTCGAGTACCTGATGCATCGGCACAAGGCGGATCTGCTGAACACGGAGTTCACAAACGGGATCGGGACGGTGGCCTGGCACGTGCCGTGCCATCAGCGCGTCCAGAACATAGGTCCCAAGACCAGGGACGTGCTCTCACTGGTGCCCGACGCGGACATCCAGGTGATTGAGCGCTGCTCAGGACACGACGGTACCTACGGTGTCCGCAAGGAGACGTACGCCAAGTCCCAGAAAATTGCCCGCCCGGTCGTGAACCGGGCGAAGAAGATGGATGCTGATTACCTGGTGTCCGACTGCCCCATGGCCGCAACCCAGATTGCGGACGGGCTCGAGTTAAAAAATGGCGAGACCAACCCGCTCTCGCTGCTCAGAAAAGCCTACGGGATTTAGGAGGGAGACCCTTTTCCTTTTAACCACCTTTGCACAGGACTGAGAGAAATGATGATGAACCCATTGACCAAAACTGACCTGATGACCCTTGAGCGCTACGCCGTCGAGCGCGCCGGCTTCCGCGCCAACGTCATTGAGCACAAGAAAGACCGCAGGGTCTCAATAGGCCCACACCTGCACCTGTATTTCGAAGACCGCCTGACGATTCAGTACCAGATACAGGAGATGCTGCGCATTGAGAAAATCTTCGAGGCCGACGGTATCCAGGAGGAATTGGATGCGTACAATCCCCTGATACCGGATGGCAGCAACCTCAAGTGCACCACCATGCTGGAATTCCCTGACGTGGACGAGCGCCGCAGACAGCTGGCCATGCTTCGCGGTATCGAAAACCTGGTCTGGATGCAGGTAGAGGGCTTTGAACGCGTCTACGCGATTGCCAACGAAGACCTCGAGCGCTCCAACGAAGAGAAAACATCGGCAGTGCACTTCATGCGTTTTGAACTGAACGACGACATGATTGCCACCCTGCACCAGGGCGCTGCACTCACCATGGGCGTGGAGCATGACTATTATCGTCACGAGTGCGTGATACCCGAGGCGAGCCGGGTCTCACTGATTTCGGATTTCGGCGCCCGGTAACACATCCCCCGGCCCGAAGGAAGCTCTATGGTCCTGCGTGCGCTCAAGGCGCTACAGCCACAGGCGCGGACATTCCTTGCATGCACAGGCCCCTGCATTTATGGTATTCCAAGCGCCAGGCTTGCTAGCGCAAGCCTGGCCACAAGGGCCATTCTCGATTTGCTCTGAGTGCGAGGCACAGGACTGCCCCCCCGAGCGTTCGGGAAAAGACTACCAAGACGAAACAAGGGAGATGCACTATGCGATTCACCAAGTTTGCGATCATTCTGATCGCGAGTTTTACCAGTGTCACAGTATTCGCGGGCAAGGGCGGCAACGGTAACGGAATGCCCTCTGGCGCTCATTACAATCTCAACCTGATCGGTACCAGCGAGAAAAACGCCGACATGAAAGGCAACAAAGGTCATCGTATCTTTATGCCGCTCTATGGAAACGCCAAGATTTACCTGCAGGAAGGCGACTTCCGGGTCATTGACGCTAATGGCACGGATGGCGACGGCGCTACATTCCAGCTACCGGCTGCAGATGCGGATTGCGATGGCTACTCGGACTACAGCGTTTATGTGCGGGAGTTGGGCACGCCGAATCGCGACGCCGTGATGACGACCTGTCTGGTTGACGAGTTCGGGCAAGAGTACTGCTCGTCTGAATCCGTCTACCTGACCCGCGGCAAAGGCAAACACACAGCGCGCAATGTCAGCAAAGAGCTCCTGACCGTCCTGCTCTACGATGCGGATAAAGACCGTTGGGTGCGCACCCCGCTTTTCGGTGACGACGAGTACGGATACCTGTGGGACTATGACAACAACGGCCTGCGGCTCGCGCAGCTGCGTTTTTATGACGAATTCACATGGATCAACGTTGATCCCAACGATGGAACAGATTACATCTATAACTGCAATTAATCGCTCTCAAACATCACGCACGTGGAACGGCCATCCTCGCGGTGGCCGTTCTCGTTCTGGACACCGTCCCCCGATTCAGGCCCAATGACGGCTCTCATGATTTATAAAGCTCAACTGCGCTGGGTGTTCTGCAGCATCATGCTGGCCAGTTCTCCCGCCCATTCCCAAGAGAGCGCGACGCTGTCTTTTGGGCGGGTCGGCCCCGATCAGCCCGTGTCCCAGGTGATCGAATTCGACAATGATTCGGGACGTCTTCTGGAAGTTGAACATATCCGCCTAACCCCGCCGTTTCGCGCCGAGGACATCACGACAACCATTCTCCCGGACGGCCAGGGAAGCTTTCGCTTGATACTGGGTGAGGAGCGGGTGCCCGGCCCTTACGAAGGCACCATCAGCGTTGAATTCGAGGGTGCCGCCTGGCGGCCCGTCACGTTTAACGTGGAGGGATACGTCATCCCCCCCATCGAATTCAGACCGCGATCATTTTTCCGTATCGCCACCCACGCCGGCGCCCAACGGCGCGCCAGCCTGGAGATCATCAATCATCGCGATGAGCCGCTGAATATCCTCTCGGCAGAGGAGGCCTCCGAGCGGTTCTCAGTCCAGCTGGAGACCATCGAGGAGGGACAGCACTATCGTTTGAACCTCTTGCTGAATGGTTCCGCAGCGCCTGGCAAACAAACGGACCGCATCACGCTGCACGCACAACCGCCAACCTCTGAGCCGCTGATCGTCACAGCTGACACATGGATCAGGGAACGCGTCTACCATTTTCCTGACAGCGTGGATATGGGCCGCTTGCCTCTGGCCATTGCCACAGATGATGTCGCAGTACAGCAACTGGCCCAGACGCTGATGGTTTACCGGACCGGCACCGACGATTTCGAAGTGATCGCCCGGGTTGACGTGCCATTCATTGCGATTTCTTCGGAGCGTGGTCCCGATGGTGACCGCTACCAGATGACGCTCACCTTGATGCCCGAACGACTCGAACCCGGCCCTATCCATGCCCAGGTGATCATTGAGACCAACGACGAGGCGTTTCCGGTGCTCAAGGTGCCCATACAAGGGGGCATTCTGCCGGCGGATTGATGGTCAACGACGCCACGCCACGCCTTGCTCCTAAAATAGTCATTAAAGTCGCGAGACCATTTGAATCGGAGGGAATTTTTCTGTAGAGTCTGACGCTAAGCCCGGCACTAGGGGTCTCTCCGCGGGCATAGGGGGCATTGGGTCTATACAAGGAAGGCCCGTACCCGATGTTTCAAATACCACCAGAAGGAGTTGATTAATGAAACGTTCTATTATTCTTACCACGATGCTGGCTTCTACTTTCGCCGGCTCGGCAATAGCAGCACCGTCCGCAAAATTTGCCGCGGTATACGGCAACAATGGGCCTTATTTGACGTCCATGGTTTCAATTGATGGATCAGTCGTTGATTACACCGACTTTCAACAGAAAGAAGGATTTACTTTTG
>CAXQNK010000063.1:0-7022 GCA_964225175.1 Candidatus Nitrosopumilus sp.
AGCGCTGCCATCACACAGGCGTGGAAGGTATTTTTGGCGGATTTCCTCAGAAGCATTGCGCACGATGTTGTGGGCGCATACGTTCTCACTGCCCAGCCAGGAAATCGAGAAGCAGTGGTTCCAGTAAGTCATGGCCTCGGCAGCCACGCATTGGCTGATGAGGTCGAGCCCTTGCCCGCCATACTGCGTGGGTATCGTCAGTCCAAGCAAACCGACACCATGTAGTGACCTGAGCGTGCGCTCAGGAAACCAGTCCTCTCGGTCCATCCGTTCCAGCAGGGGGTGCAGCTCCTCTTTGCTGTAGCGCCAGACCATATCGTAAATGGATTGATGCTCCTCGCTAAAACCAAATCGCATCAAATCCTGCTGAGTTGATCCCATCAATTCACTCCCCATTCAGCCAGTGGTCCTAAGGGCCCGCCTGAGCGACTCGGGCAGAGCGACCGCTTTGAGACTTTCAGTGGAAATGCACACCATGGCCAATTCCCCCCTGAAAGCTGTAGTTCCCTCGTCTTTGCGGCCAAGCACCGACAAGGTGAATGCCCGGGTTCTGAGGTTTGCGACGTCCACCTCGATGGAAATCAAGTCGTCCCAGGTCATCGACTTTAAAAACTCGATGTTCATTGCCCGGGCGGGCAAGGAAATACCCTGGTCGAACATGGTCCGCTCCACGGGCGATCCGAGTCGGGAACCGAGAAAAGCCAACGATGCCTCAACCAGGTAATCGGCAAACCTTGGCGTATACAATATGCCCGCGGGGTCACAATCACCGAAGAGCACCTTTCTTGTCTGAATGAAACCCATCACCCGTCACCAGTAGCGCAGGACGTACTCGGCAACGATGACCGGATCTGGACCGCCATCAACAAACCATTGCACATGGTATATCACGGAAATCCCCCGTTTCCGCTCGGTAACCTCGCCGACCAGCCACCGCTGGTAAACGGCCTCACCCGCGTGCACCGGCTTGAGCAAACGCAGGCGATTGACCCCGGAGAAGAGTCCCTCGACCCCCTTGAATTCGACGTACTGGAAATATGCCTTGGACATCAATGCCGGCCCCATGAACGCCGGCATGATGACCCCATCGAATCCAGCCTCCCGACAGCGCTCCTCGTCCCAGTGAATCCATTCGTCGTTATCCACGGACCGGCAGAACTGCTGGATGCGAGCTTTGCTGACCTCGATGGGCTCCGAGGTGAACAAATGACACCCCGACCACTTCCGAAAATCGTCAAGGCAGCTTATGACAATCTTTTCTACCAAGCTTGGCTCTCCTGCTGGTTGAGTTGAAAGTATACTGACCGGTCAGTAGACCGGACAGTCCGATAATTTTATATTTGGGCAAAATCACCCGCTCAAGTGGAATTTATGCCGCCAAAACGTCGCAGTAACCTGGAGAGGAGACAGGAAAGCACGGAGGCCGTCCTTGACGCCGCGCTGAGCCTTTTCGTCTCCCGCGGCTACCAAGCCACCACCATGGCCGACATTGCCGGAAAGGCGGGGCTGACGAAGGGCGCGGTATATTTTTACTTTAAAGACAAACTCGCACTGGTCACGGAATTACTTGATCGGTCCGAGCGAACGCTCTATCGACCCTTTTTTGATCAGCTCGAGGAGAGCAATGAGCCCGCACAGATCAAAATCTCTCAATTCCTGAATTGGTTGGCACGCATCGCCGTCGAAAATCGGGACGAATTACTTTTGCCTGTGCTGATTTCTCTGGAATTTCATGACGAAGCCAGTCCCGCGCTGGACGTGGTCAGAAGTATTCGACAACAGATGAAATCGAAACTGGTGGATATTTTTAATATGGGGCACGACGATGGGACACTTCGCATGGAAACCGCTCCTGAACCAATGGCCGAAGCGATGATGGCGTTTTCAGATGGGCTGCTGTTGCAGTGGTACCGCAGTGCAGGCGAAATGGACGGTGAGGCGCTCTCAAGATCGGCGCGTGATATGGTTTTGAATGGGATCAAGCGCTGATTCCCACCCGTTTCATTCGGCACCCACCCACCCTTATACACCGCAATCAAAGTGCACATTCGCTCGCTGCTTGCGCCTACTCGCCCGTTTTGTAAAAATACATACTATCTGGTCAGTATGTCTGTAAAATTAGCAATGTTAATCGAGAGGATGGAGCATGGCAGTGGCTAACATCGAGACGATGGAATTATTCGACTATGACAGTATGGAGCCTGCGGAAGCCGCGCTGCTCAAACGCATTCACGCGGGTGAGTTGATCGAAGACATGGATGAGTTCACGCCGCGTTACCGGGCCGTCCTTGAAAAGACGCTTACCATCGCGGCGCAGGGTGAGGTGACGGTGCTCACATGGGCCTACACGGGCTACGACAAATGCCCAGACCTCGGCGCTAAGATCGCCATATCCGCTTCAATTCAGGACGAGGTGGGCCACGCCCATCAGCAGGGTATGCTGCTGGAGCGCTTTGGCGTATCCATGCAGGAAAAGGCGTTTAACGAAGACCCTATGCGCTACGTGTCCTTCCCCATCATGGAGTTTCCGGTACGCAGTTACATCGAGTTCGTGGTGATGCAGGCCCTGCTGGACCGATCCGGTCGTTACACCACTTGGGATATCGAGCTGCATTGCAGTTACGCGCCCTACAGGCGCGCCCTGAGAAAGGTCAACTTCGAGGAAGCATTCCATTTCCGGCACGGCGCCTACTGGACTGAATACTACTGGAATCATTCCGAGGAGACGCGCCAGGCCGTCCAGGAAGCCATTGACTGGACATTCCCCTGGGGCTACCAATGGTATGGCCGCCCCGACAGCATGAAAAGCATGAGCGACCAACTCACCTACCAAGTACGCAAATGGACCAATGACACCATGCGCAACAAATGGCTGCAAAACGCCTGTAAATGGCTGTCCCGTCTTAAAGGCGCCAAATTTCCCGCGCACTTCGATGAGGAAAGTCGACAGTGGGTTATCGATGATGACCAGCCGGTCCCGATGATCGCGGACAACGACAACCATGAATGGATTCGCGAGCAAAGCGACTGGAACAGCCTCATCGACTACTGGAAGGGTGGCGGCCCCATGAGGCCATCGGCATATGAGCGGCTGCAACGCGAGGAATGGGGTAGCGCACTGTGGCAGACCTGAAGTCAAAGATCGATTCGGCACTGCATGCGGTCATGGATCCGCATATGGGTGTCAACCTGCATGACATGGGCATGGTCCGTGGTATCGACGTCGACGATGCAGGTCAGGCTGAGATCACCATTGTCTTCCCCTGCGTGGGCTGCCCTGCATATGAACTGATTCGCCAAGACATTCGGAAGGCCGCAAGCGCCATTGAGGGCGTGAACGATGTGCGCGTCAGGGTGGACTGGGCCCAAAACTGGGATAAATCGGATATGGCCCATTCGGCGGTTGAACGGGCCCGAACCCACGGCTACGTGATCTGAGGGAAACGATGAGCAAGATTGCCGAAACCACGGGATTCGAGATGTATGAAGTGTTTGCCCGTGAAAAACTCGACGGAGCACTGGCGCACCTTGGCTGCGTTTACGCCCCCAATCGGGAACTGGCTGCCGCGCAAGCCGCGATGACTTATTCAGAAAAGCCCTGGGTTGAGATGTGTGTGGCGCCAAGCGCCGCTTTCATCCGGTGCATTGGCGCTGGCTCAGGAAACGAGCTGGGGTACGCTTAGTGACCGATACAGCCGCATCAATCCAGCCCTCTGAACCGGAAACGTTCGACGATAAAGCGACGGATCACGTGAACTGCCCGTGGTGCGAATCGAAGCAAACGGAAATTGTCAGCCCGTTCGGGGGCACCGTCTCCGAGGTGCTGTTCAAATGCCGAGAATGCGAGAGTGCATTCGGTTGGATGAAATGGGAAAACCGAATCCCTGACTAGAGTGAAGAGATGAAAATAGATTCTGACCTTAAAAAAATCCTGATTAGCGAATTGTTGTGCCTGGCGGACAGCAAGTGGAAGCTGGGTCATTGGTACATCAAGGTAATGCTAAACAGCCGTACGCTCACGGACGCCACCGCGTTCGCAGGAATGTCCCAGGATGAGCTCGGCCATACCAGGGCACTCTTCAGAATGATGGAGGAAGTGCTTGACCTCCCGGAGCATCAATTGGAATTCGGTCGTTCCTCTGAGCAATTGCATGACATGGAATTACTCGATCGCCCACCGCGAAACCGTGGTGATTTCTACTTGTGCGCATTCCTCGCCGAGGCAGCACTCTGGCGCTTTCTCGCGACCTTCAAGGAAGGAAGCCTTCCGGAACTGGCTAACCTGGTGACGCACTTTGGAAAAGAAACGTATTTCCATCGGCTGAACATCGACGGTTGGTTCAAAACGCTCACGCCCGAGGAAATCGACGACATCACCGACGCACTCGCCCAAAGGTTGCCGCAAGTTCTTTCCTGGTTTGGACATCCGGAACAGGCGGACCCCCTGCTCGACGCTCGCATCAGGATGACCTCCATGCAGGAGGCTCGGTCCCTGTTCATCGAGGAGGTATTGAACAAACTGACCACGCAGCTGGGCCTTGACCACGAACTGGCCGCTGGATTACTGGACGTGGCGGAACACGAAAACTGGGATTCAGAACGCCGGCGTCCGCAAGGTTCCAGCATGCCAGCAGAGCTCTGGGAGTTCATGGTGCCAACTTCAGAGGCGGCGAAACTGGCGCGCCGACCCCTGGCCGTGAGTATCGAAGACAACATCGACCTGTTCTGAGAAGCACTCTTCCACGGTCCCTCTCAATTCCCGCTCCGGCGTACGCTTAGACGTCGGATCTTTGCAATGCGCTATGATGACTGTCGTTCATCGCATGGGAACCGCAAATGGCCATCGCTGAGATTCCAGTCATCGACATCGCCCCTTACCTCGAAGGCTCAGAAGAGGACAAGAGACGCGTGGCCGCGGCCGTGGACCAGGCGTGCAGGGACATCGGCTTCCTGGTGATTTCCGGGCATGGCATAGCCCCGGAGCTCATAGCGGCCATGCGGGAAGTCAGTCAGCGCTATTTTGCCCTTCCCACCGAGGAAAAACTTCTTCTTCGCATGCCCGTCGATCGCTACCGGGGCTACACCCCAATGGGCTCGGAAGGCTTGGCGGCATCACTGGACAAAGTTGCACCCCCCGATCTCAAGGAGTCCTACTCAATCGGCCCGGTTCGTGTGCCCGATGACGCCTATCACAAAGGCCCCCAGGCGGGGCCGTTTTTCGCTGAAAACCAATGGCCGGAACAGCCGGCAGACATGCGCAGAATATGGGAAAGCTACTATCTGGCCATGGAGGCACTGGCTACCAGCCTGATGCGGATTTTCGCGCTCGCGTTGGATTTGCCGGAGCACTGGTTCGACGACAAGGTAGACCATCACATCACCAACTTCAGCGTCATCCATTATCCCGAGCCTGTGGGCGTGCCGCCCTCGGGCCAATTGCGCGCAGGCGCTCACACCGATTATGGCAGCCTGACCATTCTTCAAAAGGATGACGCTCCTGGAGGTTTGCAAGTGCAGGGCCAGGATGGCAGCTGGCTGGATGTACCCCATGTACCGGGCAGCTTTGTCGTGAACCTGGGCGACCTCATGGCGGAATGGACTAACGATCGCTGGCGCTCGACCATGCACCGCGTGGTCATGCCCGAAGCCGACCAGCATAGCCACAGCGACCGATACTCCATGGCGTTTTTTCACCAACCCAACTATGACGCCGTGGTGGAGTGCATACCGACTTGCTGCTCCGCCGAGCACCCGGCTCGTTACGGGAAGACCACTTCGGGTGAGCACGTGGTAATGAAGATTGAAAAACACCGCTCCCCGGAACGGGTGAGCACGCAGGCAGACCCCGATGCCGCTTGATCATGAAGCCCTGACCGACCTGGCAGTATCGGAGTATTTCCTTGCCTGCAACCGGGGGGATGTTGAATCCATGCTCGCCATTTTCTCAGAAGATGCCGAAGTGCGCTTCATGTCCGCCGGATTCCGTTACCATGGCCTCACTGCGTTGAGGGCCCACCTCCAGGAATTCAGGGACACGTTTCCAATCATAGAATTTCGCGATTTCGACGTGATTGCCGATGTCTCCCGCCAGCGTGTTGCGGTTCGTTTCGAACTGGAATTGGGCGATCCGGACGGAACGCGTTCTGTGATGCGCAACTGCAACGTTTTCCACGTCAATGCCCGAGGGCATGTTTCCAGGGTCTTTGTCTATGACACTGAGCCATTGGATGATGGTTTTGCAGCAGGTAACGCTCAGAAGACTCCCGACTGAGCCCTAAGCGCCAATCTGCAGGTTCACGCATCCTGCATCGAATTGAGCACCCGCACCGCGTCCAGCGCCGCGATTTCGGGCCTCAAAGCCATCATCGCAATGCCCGAGACTACGTGCGTGATGTTGTGATCTGCTGTGCTCGGCCTTGACGAGTTGTGCTCAGAAGCCACCGTCATGTAAATCGACAGGGTGTGATGCCCGGTGCCCGGCCGCTCACCAATAATGTGCAGAATTACGCCGCATTAACGCCGTGCCCTGAATATCAACTCTCGTTTCCGAGGCAAAGACGTCAGGCATGCCTGCGTGTTCTTACAAATGAGTGCTGGACATACCCAAGAAAACCCGGTCCGTCCGCTATACCTGACACCTTGATATTGCCGAGAATTATTCGGTATCCTCAATGCGACGCTTCATGCTCCCGAATGGGGTCTTATCCGACAGCGCAGCGACTGCAAGTGGCAGCTCTTGGGTCACAGGCAATGCAATGGTTAGTAAATCAACACCCCGGGGTCAAAATTTAGCATCCATGTCCATATTTCATATTACCGATCCAGGGCATTCTTCGCGATTCACGACCGAACTCATCCTGATCTTTGCGGGGTGCTGCGTTGCATATTTCTTCTCCTTCGTTTGGGAGGGAGCGACCTTATTTAACGGTCTTTACCTGCCTTTTAGTAACTAATCTTTCTATCATGCAGCCAGTGTTCTCGACGCTATAGAGCACGACATGTCAATAGTCTTTCAGTTCGAC
>CAXQNK010000064.1:0-5886 GCA_964225175.1 Candidatus Nitrosopumilus sp.
CTGTCATCGTAAGAAAACCGTTCCGATGCGTCCGAAAACCATATCCTTCCGTCGTCAGAAACATCCACGTCGTCAACGAATCTGAGCGGCTCGCCGCCATAGTGGGACACCAATTCCCTGAGCACTCCGTCCGGCGAAACCGACACCAGTCCTCGAATCGCATCAGCAACGATAAGGTTCTGTGTCGCGTCAAACGCGAGACCAAGGGGTCGACCCCGGGTATGACTGAACTCCTCGAATCTTCCGGCCAAATCGAAACGCATAATCCGGCCATCCTCAAGGCCGGTATAAAAACGACCCTGTTTGTCCTGGGCAATATCCTCAGGTCCGGGCCACTCACCTTCAAACAGCAGCTTCATGGCAGACAGGCGGTTATTGGGTGACCAAACACCTGAGAAACCCGGATCTGGTGCGGAGACCCAGGTCACCGGCTCAACATCTGCACGCCACCAAAACCAGCACATGCCGATTAACCCCAGGCCCAGGAGGGCACTTGAAACCCGAAGCATAATTTTCATAGCAGATGCTCTTCCAGCGCTTATTCCGGATCAGCGCACTGACGCATAACTCTCATTCATCGCCCTGATCCCGCAGGGCTCTGCGCAGTATTTTGCCCACCGCGCTCTTGGGTAACTCGGCAACGAATTGAAAATGCCTTGGCAGTTTGTAGGGGGTCAGGCTCAAGGCACAAAATGCTCTCAGGTCCGTCTCCGAGCCCGTGCCTGAGCGAGAAACCACGAAGGCCTTTACTGATTCTCCAGATCGCGCATCAGGGACGCCGATCACCGCGCATTCCAAAACGTCAGGGTGCTGATGCAATACTGCCTCCACCTCTGCCGGGAACACATTGAAACCACTCACAAGGATCATGTCCTTGACCCGGTCTACGATGCGGATAAAACCATCATCGTCAATCACGGCGACGTCACCGGTAGAAAACCACCGGTCGGAATCAAGGGCTTTCGATGTCTCTTCAGGCCGTCGCCAGTAGCCTTGCATTACCTGAGGACCACGGACTTGCAGTTCGCCGCTCTCCCCGCTGGGCAAGGCTCGACCTGCCTGATCTACCACACGAAACTCGGTTTCCCTGATGGGTTTACCCACCGTACCAAGTCGATAGTTATCCCGCGTGTTAACGGTGCCGGTCGCGGCAGTTTCCGATAGGCCATATCCCTCGAATAATTGACTTCCCGTGCGCTGATGCCATTCCTGAGCTACTTCAGGAACCAGGGCCGACCCTCCAGCGATAATACCCACTGCATGAGTAAAGTCGATCTGCTCAAACTCGGGATGCTGCAATAGCGCTATGAACAGCGTGTTGATGCCTGCCATGCCTGTGAAGGGGTGGCTTCGCATCACCTTGACGAGATTCGCAATATCCCTTGGATCAGTCACCAGTACCGATTCGGCACCCTTCAGGCACAGGCCCACCACATTCATCGTAAATCCATAGACATGATAGAGCGGCATGGGCGCAATCACGATTTCATGAATTCCTGCAGGAAGCGGAAACGATTCCGAGGCCAATCGGTAGCCCGCATAAAGATTGCCGTGACTTAACATCGCTCCTTTGGAAACGCCGGTCGTTCCGCCCGTGTACTGCAAAGCCGCCAGTCCATCCATATCGACACTGCATTCATGGCTGATCGGCACATCAGTTCGGGCCAGGATCGTCTGCAGATCGCAATGCATAAATTTGTCCAGGGCGGCGAGCGAATCAGCGCACATCGCCTCAGTCGGCATCACGCTGATCACCGTGCTGACAGCTGTCTGGGCGAATGCGCCACAAAAAATGCTTTGGTCATTGCCCAGCACTACGATGGCCTTTGCCCCCGAATCCTGTAGCTGGTAGACCAGCTCGGGAATGGTGTACATCGGGTTGATATTCACGATCACCACGCCTGCACGCAAAGCGCCCCAGGCCACAACCGGATAAGCAAGAATATTGGGTAGCTGGATCGCCAATCGGTCTCCTTGCTGCAAATCAAGCTCCCGCCGCAAAAAAGCTGCGAAACTGGCGCTTGACACGTCCAGCTGTCGATAAGACAAGGCCTGATCCTCACATCGAAAAGCGATTGAATCGGCGCGTTCGCTGCAACATGCCGCGAACGCCTCTCCCAGGTTCCGGAAACCGCAAGGATTAACGAATCCGGATAATGTCAAGGTTGCGAGACCGTCTTGTACGTCATGGTTTTCCTCCCTGTGATCTCGGACCGTGACCACTGGTTTCTGACAAGCATAACAGGGAAGCCCACCAACTCGCGCATGAGACACCGAACAAAACCCGTTGCCAGGTCAAACGTCTGAGCGACTTCAAAAACGCCGGTGAACTGATGCGCTAAGAGTCCGGAGGGGAGAACTGAGCATGAATTTTCTTCGCGGCTCGGGTACGGAGTGGGTCAAGTTTCCGAAGGAAAAAATAGACCCTTTCAGACTTTTCCGTTTTTTTCTGCTATCGGGCGCTCAGGCCTCCCGGTGGATTGGCGGGTAATTCTAATCCCTTGGGCCTGATTGATATGGCGGAGAATCTCAGCCGTAATTTCAGGAAGCAGGGGCTCAGGCAAATCATGTCCCATACCTTCGAAAACTCTTAACCTTGCACCTGCAATGGCACGGGCTGTCGCCTCACCTCCGCTCAGCGGCACAAGCGGATCCTCCGAACCATGGATCACCAAGGTGGGCGCAATGACCATCCGTAGTTCTTCAGTCCAGCCGGGCGTTCCGATGATGCCCGCCAATTGCCTGCGTATCCCCTCCGGATCGAGTCCACGGCCCGCCATTTTCATGATCAGCGAAAGCCATTCCGAATCGTCTCGCGGGTAAGCCGGCGATGAGATCTTTTGCCACATTTTCAACGCATGAGCCAAGCGACCATCAGGCGTGTCCGGCCGAGGCTTCCTGAGCAGAAGTCGAGTCACGTCCCGGCTCGGTCGTGGCAGCCCTGCCTCGCCGGTCGTGGACATGATCGAAGTCAAACTCCGAACGCGATCTGGCGCCATGCTGGCGGTTAATTGAGCGATCATGCCGCCCATGGACAGACCGATCACATGAAAAGTCTCAAGCTCCAGCTCGTCGACCAGATGCAGAAGATCACCAGCCATCATGAAAAGATCATATGGCGGTCGCAATCCAATGCCTAATTTTCGTGCCGCGGCAAGGCGGATCAGAGGCGGCCGTCCAAGATGGTTGAGTAGCGGTGAACGTCCTATATCCCTGTTGTCCGGCGCAACGACGTCAAACCCAGCCGCATTCAGGGATGTAATAAGGGCTTCGGGCCAGCAGGCCGTGTTCAAGCCCAGTCCAGCCACGAGCATGACCTGCCCGTGTGCCATGCCCCGGGCCGAATGGTACTGATAGGCCAGCTTCACTGGCGTGTCATGTCGCTTAATCTTCATCCTCAGAATCCAGATTTAGCCATTTTCATTCATTCAGTAACCACGGATGCGCCGCGATCACACATCACTATACGTTGTTTGAACGCATTGGGAATACGCTCTAGTTTAGCGCAATCAGGCCGGGCCCCGTTCATCCCAGTCGTCAAAACATGAACTAATTCCCTGGCAGCGCATCACGCCAAACTGAAGCAGCCTGCACTTGTTGAGTGTTTCTTGATCCGCCCACTTTTGTGGGCACATCCAAACACCAAAAATACCCCGATTTAAGTGCTCACTCATGGTTTTTACGGCAGATCGATTCATTCTGTGGCACACTCGTCAGGCGGCGTTGCCGATGGGTCCGACGCAAACAAAAGGGTGCACAGGGCACCAACATTCAACCCCCGATGATCGCTTGCCCGGAACGCCGTTGCCGATGCGCAGGATTCGTATCAAGCGGGCAATGCGTGTTGGCTGGCATCCATTGATGCATGGGTGAGGCAGAGCCGACATGCGCAGTGAAGATGAATTGTTACAAGGAGACAATACGGTGAGCGAGACCGAATTTCGGACAGAAGTCCGCGAATGGCTTGAGGACAATTGCCCGCAATCCATGCGCAACCCCTACGCATCGGAAGTAGATATTTGCTGGGGCGGGAGAAATTTTGAATTTCAAAGCGAGGATCAACGGGTCTGGCTGGAAAAAATGGGCGCCAAGGGATGGACCGCGCCTACCTGGCCTGCCGCCTATGGTGGCGGTGGCCTGAATGGGGAACAGGCGGCTGTTTTGCGCTCAGAGCTCAAGCGCATCAGCGCACGGCCAGCGCTCGAGAGTTTTGGCATCTCGATGCTCGGCCCCGCCCTGCTGAAATTCGGAACTGAGGAACTCAAACAGCAACATCTGCCGAAAATCTGTCGCGGGGAAATACGCTGGGCACAGGGCTATAGCGAACCGAATGCCGGATCTGATCTGGCGAGCCTTCAAATGAGAGCCGAGGATCATGGTGATCATTTCCGTGTCACCGGCTCTAAAATCTGGACTTCATACGGCAACCTCGGTGACTGGATGTTTTGCCTGGTGCGGACCGATTTCGATGCGCCAAAGCACCTCGGGATCAGTTTTGTATTGTTCGACATGACCACGGAAGGCGTGTCAACTCAACCGATTCGGCTCATCAGCGGTAAATCACCATTTACCGAGACCATTCTTGACGATGTTCGGGTCGAAAAGAATCAGCTGGTGGGCGAGTTCAATCGCGGCTGGGACGTCGCGAAGTACCTTTTGACCCATGAACGCGAGATGATCGGTTCATCCGGCTTCAGCAGCATCCGAACAGGCGAAATAGGTGAAACCGCACGGGACCTGTACTGCCGGGATGGCGAACCCTTGAGTAACAGCGCCCTGCGTTCTGATATTGCGCGATTCGAAGTCGATGAGCAGGCCTTGAACCTCACCATTGAACGCCTGCGGCAAGAGTTCTCAGGAGGTGCGGGGCTTGGCGCACAATCTTCGATGCTCAAGTATTACGGCACCGAACTCAATAAGCGCCGGATGGAACTGTTGATGTCGGTGCGCGGCAGTGCAAGCCTGTCCTGGACAGGAGAGCAAAGCAGGGAGGGCCATCTTCCAAGGGCCTGGCTGAGAAGCAAAGGCAACTCCATCGAAGGTGGAACCAGTGAGATTCAATTGAATATCATTGCCAAGCGTTTGCTCAGGCTCCCGGAATAGGTCACGAACATGAAACTGAGACTTAACGAAGAACAGCAAATGCTGCAAGACTCGGCTGCCGAGTTTCTCCAGCAGCGGGCCCCGGTAGCTCACTTGCGCGCTGTGCGAGACGAGGCCATGGCGGGCGGATATGACCCGGCTCTATGGCAGGAGATGGTCGAGCTGGGCTGGTCGGCAATCCTGGTTGAGGAGGCTTATGGCGGCCTTGAATATGGATATTCTGGCCTCGGCATTGTTCTCGAGCAATGCGGAAGGCACCTCACACCCAGCCCGTTGCGAAGCACGTCGCTGATGGCTGTGTCAGCGATTCAGACCTTTGGAGATCGCGACCAGAAAACCCGTCTTCTCGGGGCGATCTGCGCCGGAGAAAGCACCATGGCAGTGGCACTTGATGAGACGGCCCGCCGGGACCAATGGCGGTGCGACGCAAAGGCAGAACCCACTGATGGAGGATTTCGCATCACCGGAATGAAATGTGCGGTCTGGGATGGCGCCGGAGCAGGCCATTTTCTGGTACTCGCCAATACGCCGTCAGGCCTCGGGCTATTTGTCGTGCCCAGCGACGCAGACGGCGTGCAGCTCGAGGACGATGGGGCGCTGGACATCAGTCACGCGCCAACCATTCAGCTCAATTCGGTTGAGGTCGACAAGAGCGCATGGCTGGGCCAGAAGCACGTCACCGCAGAGCACATTGACCGCCTGATGGATATTGGCTGCATCGGCGCTGCAGCTGAGATGCTGGGCCTCGCCGACCAGGCCTTTAAGTTGACCTTGGACTACTTG
>CAXQNK010000065.1:0-51523 GCA_964225175.1 Candidatus Nitrosopumilus sp.
GCGGAGCGCGCGACAGCGGCTGGCGTCACCAACGTAGCTTTTGACCGTTCAGGGTATAAATACCACGGGCGCGTCAAACAACTGGCTGACGCGGCGCGGGAAAGCGGGCTGCAGTTTTAACACGGTCAAATAAGTCCGGAATTTACAGGTAGGCATATGTCAAGAGTAGACAAAGAAAACAGCGATGGTTTGCTGGAAAAGCTGGTAGCGGTCAATCGCGTTGCCAAGGTCGTCAAGGGTGGTCGCAGATGCGGCTTCACCGCATTGAGCGGGGTGGGTGATGGTGCTGGAAAAGTCGGATTTGGCTATGGAAAAGCCCGTGAGGTTCCGGTGGCCATTCAGAAGTCCATGGAAAAAGCCCGTCGCAACATGATCCAGGTGTCTCTCAAAGAGGGAACCTTATGGCACTCTGTCAAGGCAACACACGGCGGATCTAAAATTTACATGCAGCCGGCCTCAGAAGGTACGGGCGTCATTGCCGGAGGTGCGATGCGCGCGGTATTGGAAACGGTCGGTGTCAGTAACGTATTGGCCAAGAGTGTTGGGTCGAACAGCCCTATCAATCTGGTCCGCGCAACGATCAAGGGGCTTCAGCAAATGTACAGTCCAGATGCCATCGCGGCGAAGCGTGGCAAGGCCGTTGAAGAGATTCTGGAAAATCACGGGTCGTAACTCATGGCAAAGAAGCAGATCAAAGTCACACTGGTGCGTTCGCCCATCAGCGCCCAGCCGAAACACCGGGAGTGTGTTCGCGGCCTGGGTCTGAAACGGATGCATCAGACTGTTGTCCTGGAAGACACGCCGGCAGTGCGCGGAATGGCGCGCAAGGTCGATTACATGGTACGAGTGGAAGAGGTCTGATCCTCTCTGCGAACCTCACGAATAGGGAAGTATCGATATGAAACTGAATACGATCAGTCCAGCCCAAGGCAGTAAGCGGCAGCGCAAGCGCGTGGGTCGCGGCATTGGCTCTGGAAACGGTAAAACCGCAGGCCGTGGCCACAAGGGTCAGAAATCGCGCTCCGGAGGGTTTCACAAGGTCGGTTTCGAGGGCGGTCAGATGCCCTTGCAGCGCAGGCTGCCCAAACGGGGTTTCGCATCTGCAAAAGCGCGTTATAGCGCCGAAGTCAGGCTTTACCAAATCGCAGTCATGGACAATGATGTGATCGATATGGATACCCTGAAGGCTGCCGGTGTGGTTAGTCGGCCGATTAGAAAAGTAAAAATCATTAACACCGGCAAGATTGACCGCGCGATCAAAGTCAAGGGCGTAAACGTCACCAAGGGCGCGCGTGAGGCCATCGAAGCCGCAGGTGGTTCGGTCGAATAATGTCCCGCTCTGCTTCGCAAATGGCTGAAACACTCGGAGGCATGGGGCGGCTGACAGAGCTGCGCCAACGTCTGCTTTTTGTTTTTGCGGCGCTGATATTCTACAGGGTGGGAACCTTCATACCTGTGCCGGGTGTTGATCCGCAGGCATTGCTGCAGTTCATGAACGCGCAACAGGGCACAATCATCGACGTGTTCAACCTGTTTACGGGCGGCGCGCTGGAGCGATTTTCGCTATTTGCGTTGGGCGTAATGCCCTACATTTCTGCATCCATCATCATGCAATTGATGTCCAGTGCCGTGCCACAGCTCCAGCAGCTGAAAAAAGAAGGTTCAAGTGGACGCCAGAAAATTACGCAATACACGCGGATTTTTACTGTCGTTTTGGCCGCATTTCAGGCGGGCAGCGTTGCGTTGGCGTTGCAAGCTCAGGGTTCTGTGGTGTTCAGCCCAGGGCCGGGATTCCTCTTCACCGCGGTCGTGACCTTGACGGCCGGCACCGTGTTTCTGATGTGGCTGGGCGAGCAAATCACTGAGCGCGGCGTGGGTAACGGTATTTCACTGATTATTTTCGCCGGTATCGTCGCAGGACTACCGCGTGCAATCGCAGGTACACTCGAACTGGTCAATACCGGGCAACTGAGCATTCCCGCGACATTGCTGATTCTGGCGCTGGTGTTGGCGGTGATTTATTTCATCGTCCGGGTCGAACGTGGCCAGCGTCTTATCACTGTAAATTACGCTCAGCGGCAGGGCAGGGTGGCCTACCAGAATCAACAAACTCACCTGCCCCTGAAAATCAACATGTCCGGAGTAATACCGGCTATTTTTGCTTCGAGTATCGTTATTTTCCCGTCGACGCTGGCCACCTGGTTCAGCAGTTCGGATGAATTGGCCTGGTTAACGGACGTGGCGGCAGCCATGACGCCGGGCAATTTGCCCTACACGATACTCTTTTCTGCGTTGATCATCTTTTTCTGTTTCTTCTACACGGCGCTGGTGTTCAATTCGAAAGAGACGGCTGATAACTTAAAACGCTCGGGGGCATTCATACCGGGAATCCGACCAGGCCGCCAAACGGCCGATTATATCGACAATGTCCTGACTCGCCTGACGATGGTGGGCTCGCTGTACCTCGTGGCAGTGTGTCTGTTGCCGGACATCCTTCGAGTTGTATGGGCCGTGCCATTCTATTTTGGCGGTACTTCGGTTTTGATCGTCGTCGTGGTCATTATGGATTTCATTGCCCAAGTGCAAGCGCATCTCATCTCACACAAATACGACAGTTTGATGAAGAAAACCAACCTGAAATCCTATGGTCGTTCGGGTGTGGTGAAACGTTGAAGCGGATCCGGTAATTAATGATCCAGTGCCCGCTGCTTGAAAAGCCGCAGCGGCCAGAAATTTGAGGAGAGTGGCCATGAAAGTGCAGGCGTCAGTTAAAAAAATTTGTCGCAATTGCAAAATTGTCCGTCGCAAGGGCGTGGTGCACGTCATCTGTACGGAGAAAAAGCACAAACAGCGCCAGGGTTGACCCGAATTATGGGGTTTTACCGATGCCGCTGTTTGGATATAATGCGCTGTTCTCTCTCGAGCAGACCAACTTTGAGCAGGAGTAAGTAGGATGGCTCGCATTGCGGGTGTCAATTTGCCAATCCAGAAACACACCTGGGTGGCACTGACCAACATATACGGAATCGGCCGTACACGGGCTCTCGCTATTTGCGATGCTGCCGGCGTGCGTCCCGATACTAAAATCCGGGAGCTGAGTGAGCCTGAGGTGGAAAGCATTCGCGCACAGGTCGGTCAGTATGCCGTCGAAGGAGATCTTCGTCGTGAAGTGGCGATGAATATCAAACGGTTGATGGATCTCGGCTGCTACCGGGGTTTAAGGCACCGGCGCGGACTTCCAGTGCGCGGTCAACAAACCAAAACCAATGCGCGAACCCGAAAAGGGCCGCGTCGTCCGATCAAGCGATAGTAAGGCAGATTAAGCAATGGCTAAGCCCAAGACGAAAGCGCGCAAAAAGGTCAAAAAGACCGTGGTGGACGGGATTGCTCACGTCCATGCGTCATTCAACAACACAATCATTACCCTGAGCGACCGCCAGGGTAACGTCTTATCCTGGGCCACCTCGGGTGGAGCAGGCTTCAGGGGATCTCGTAAAAGTACGCCTTTTGCTGCGCAGGTCGCCGCCGAAGCTGCAGGCCGGACCGCACTCGAATTCGGACTCAAGAACCTTGAAGTTCGGGTGAAAGGGCCGGGGCCGGGGCGTGAGTCCTCGGTCAGAGCACTGAACGCCCTGGGCTACAAAATAACCAGCATCATCGATGTGACGCCGATTCCGCATAACGGATGCCGTCCGCCGAAGAAACGTCGCGTCTGAGGAACCGTACAATGGCTAGATATACAGGACCTACCTGCAAGCTCGCGCGTCGGGAGGGGAGCGATCTTGGGCTCAAGTCACCCGCTAGAGGGCTGGAGTCGAAGTGTAAATTGACCCAACCCCCCGGGCAGCATGGCGCATCACGACGTCAAAGACTTTCCGACTATGCTCTGCAGTTGCGAGAAAAACAGAAAGTTCGGCGTATTTACGGCATCTTGGAAAAGCAGTTTCGGAACTACTACAAGGCCGCTGCCCAGGAAAAGGGCGCGACTGGCGAGAATCTGTTAAGACTTCTGGAAGGACGTCTCGATAATGTGGTTTACCGGATGGGATTCGCGGTCACACGTGCCCAGGCCCGCCAATTGGTTTCCCACAAAGCCATTTCAGTCAACGGCAGGCAGGTGAATATTCCTTCCTACCAGGTGAAACCCGGCGACGTGGTTTCGGTGAACGACAAGGCGAAGAATCAACTCCGTATCAAGGAGGCCGTTGCACTGAGCCAGGATATGGACCTGGTGGCCGCATGGGTCGAGGTAGATGCGACCAAGCTTGAAGGAAATTTCAAAGAATATCCGGACCGCAATGATTTGCCACCGGACATCAATGAAAATCTGATTGTGGAACTTTATTCCAAGTAGGCGGCGTAGCCCGGTTATTTACCGTGCCAACCTTTTGCATTTCTGAATTGACGAGGAACATCCCATGATGGGTGTGATAGAAAACATGTTGAAGCCGACTGCGGTCGGAGTAGATGCCATCAATCCCAACCGGGCGAAAATTGCCCTCGAACCTTTGGAAAGAGGTTTCGGGCATACGCTGGGCAACGCGCTGAGGCGTGTTCTGTTGTCTTCGATACCAGGTTATGCAATCGAGGAAGCTGAAATAGATGGCGTCCTGCACGAATATACGGCTGTAGAAGGCCTTCAGGAAGACATCATCGAAGTACTACTGAACCTTAAAGGCATTGCGCTGCGCATGCACGGTCGTGAAGAGGCGATCTTGACGCTCAGCAAATCGGGCCTCGGCCCGGTGACCGCGGGTGACATTCAGATTGACCATGATGTGGAAGTCGTCAATCCAGATCATCTGATCTGCAACCTGACCAAGGACGGCAGCCTGAATATGCGCCTGAAAGTGGTACGCGGTGTGGGTTATCAGCCGGCCTCGCGGTTGAATATCGGAGAGCAGGAAACCCGCCCCATAGGTCGATTGATGTTAGACGCATCCTTCTGCCCGGTCAGAAAGGTGGCCTACAGCGTGGAAGCGGCGCGCGTGGAACAGCGTACCAACCTGGATCGCCTGGTTCTGGACATTGAAACCAACGGCACGATCGACTGCGAAGAGGCAGTCAAGCTGGCAGCAAATATTCTGGCGGATCAGTTGTCTGTATTTATTGATTTCAAGGCCAGAACAGAGGAAGTCCGAGAAACCAAGTCTCAGGAAATTGATCCGGTGCTGATGCGCCCAATTGACGACCTGGAACTGACCGTGCGGTCTGCAAACTGCTTGAAAGCGGAGAGCATTCTGTATATTGGTGATCTGGTCCAGAGGACCGAAGTTGAGTTGCTCAAGACCCCAAACCTGGGCAAAAAATCACTTACAGAAATCAAGGACGTGCTGGCACAGCACGATTTGTCTTTGGGAATGAAGCTGGAAAATTGGCCGCCAGAAATTCTGGCTGATGGCTGATCTGTAAAACGGGCAGGACAAGAACATGCGTCATTTGAAATCCGGGCGTAAGCTGAACATGAACAGCCCACATCGCAAAGCCATGTTTCGAAACATGGCAGCGTCGCTGTTCCGCCATGAAATCATCAAGACCACTTTACCGCGCGCGAAAGAACTGCGCCGCGTGGCAGAGCCACTGATCACCTTGGCGAAAGATGACAGCGTGGCGCATCGACGCCAAGCATTCGATCGTCTTCGCGATAAGGAAGTAGTGGGTAAGCTGTTCGAGGAACTGGGGCCTCGGTATACCGCGCGACCCGGCGGTTATCTGAGAATCATGAAGTGCGGATACCGTCCGGGTGATAAAGCTCCCATGGCGTACGTGGAACTCGTCGACCGTCCGCGACAGGAAGACACGGCAGAGGTTGAATAAACCTTTGACAGCATCTGAAAAAAAGCCCGGCTGCGCCGGGCTTTTTTATATCTACACCGTGATTGCAAATGAAATGGTGACACTCAGTGGTGTCAGTTAGACGCTCCCGAACACCCCCCCCTTAATGGAACGGGCCCGCTGCCTGGCCAGTGCTGAAATAAGCATCAGCCGGACAGGGCGGCGCCTTGAGGCATTGCTCAGCCCGGATTTTTTAATCCGCTTGTGGTCTCCAGTTGACCAGCAATATCCAGAACCACTGAGGCAAGCTGCTCACGAATCCGCATGACGGCGGCGTCCTGGTCATCGGAAGGCATGGTTGCGCCCATGTGTTTCATCGCCATAGCGAGTGTCCCGTCTGCTGTGCCTTCCTGTAATGCACGTGCTGCCTGATCGAGTAATGTCACCAACGGCGCGGCTAATTCTGGTGTCTCTCCAAGCATGCGTTCAAGTTGGTCAAGATAAGCCTTTGCCAGGGCGGGTGGACTGGGCCATGTTGCGGAAAACTGCTGTTGCGGGTTCAACAGCCCGCCCAGTGATGCCTGTTTTGCGGCCTCAATTTCGTTGTCACTGAGGTATTCGCTTGGCTCGAGTGCTAAAACATCGAGACCGCGCACGATGCCCGTGCCGTAAATGTAACCTTCATACCAATAAGTTGACCAAAAGCCACCGGCAACCAGGTCTTCTGCATCGATCGGACCGCGGTCAAAGTAGGCGATCTCATGCGCGCTTCCCGAGTCGGTGAAATCCATGACAGACAGTCCGCCCTGGTACCAGGCCTGCACGAAGAGGTCTCGGCCAGGTACGGGAATGATGGAGCCATTGTGGGCCACGCAGTTTTCCTGCTCCATCTGAGGGGCGGGCATCTTAAAGTAGCCCTGGAATTCCAGTTTCCCGTCGACGATGTCGTAAATTGCATCGGCGCCCCAGGTTAAGGGGTCATAGGCGCGGCATCGGGCCCGAGAACCGCCGCCCCACTCATCGGTGAAAATAATCTTGCTGCCCTCGTTGTTGAACGTTGCTGAATGCCAGTAAGCAAAACCGGTATCCGTCACGACATCGAGTCTGCGGGGGTTCAAGGGGTCGGAAATATCGAACAGGATACCGTTTCCTGAACACGCGCCAGCTGCAATCTTCCGTGACGGGTAGACGGTGATGTCATGACAGTGGTCGGTTCGACTGGTTTCTTGCGTATCGTCGCCGTGATCGCCCCCGCGCCAAAGCCCGGAGAGTCGGTCGCTCTCGGGGTCAGCAAATACAGTAGGGCTCGCAACCACGCGGGCTTGCGATGGATCATCAACCGGAATCTCGATCACATCGATCCGGAACAGTGCCGTGCGTGGATCTCCCGGGGAATCATCGATGCACCCGGCTAGTTCTTCTTCTTCCCTGATTGAGGAAGTCCCGGAGTTGTAGACGGTGATGATGCCGTTCTCATCGGGACCCGATACGATCGAGTGGGTGTGTGAGCCTCGGCAGGTTTGGACGGCGCCCACTTGCATTGGCCGGTTCAAATCACTGATATCAAAAATACGTAAACCACGGAAACGTTCGGCGCTGACGTCTCCTTCCACGCCTTGCAGGCCGCAATCGAGGCGACCACGCGTCTGTTCCACGGATACGATCAGCAAGTGGCCTACGATGGAGACATCGCCCTGGCCGCCGGGACACACCACTGAGCTAAGGTGCCGGGGCAAACCATCGGCGCCAAGGCGGTAGATGTTGAACCCGTGATAACTGCCCACGATGAGAACGTCTCCGGAAAACGCCATATCGGTAAAGCCAAAGTCCAGTAGGGGGGAGCGGCTCGTATCCTCAGAGTCATCCTCCCTGGCCTCTTCGCCGGGTGCATCTTGATCGGCCTCTTGCTCATCGACATTGACTCGCACAGCAGGAATCTCGGTGGGGTTATCTGGGTCATAAAAGCCCGGAGGCTTGGGTAGAGCGGCTACAAGCCGCATATTCCAGATGGCCTGGCCCGCGTCATGAAGTCCGGCTTCGAGCTTCGCGCGCGGGTCCTCGGAGAGACTGACCAGCGCGGCATTCATGCGCTCTATTTCCGCGGTCTGGTCATTGCTTACATCGTTGGTGAATTCGAATAGCAGTGGATCATACGCAGAACCCGGCTGTTCCAGCAGATTTTCCACCATCTCGAGCGCACCCTCGTGATGACGGATCATCAAGGTGAGGAACAAACGGTCAAAGTCGACGCCCTCGGCACGCGAAAGCTGATCCATCTCCTGTGCTGAAGCCATACCCGCCATGTAAAGGTGCGTATGCATCATGTCCATGTGGCCGGGTTCGGGACTCGACTCGTTCCGATCGGCCAGCCACTTCTGCATGAAGTTTATTTCGTCGCCCTGGGAGGCTTTGATGCGTCCGGCTGCCTCGATGATTTCCTGGCGGTTGGTCCGCTCAGTCACGAGTTCGGACATTTCCAGAGCCTGTTGATGGTGAGGGATCATGTCCTGCATGAAACGGACATCGGCTGGCGAATATCCAAAACTCGCGATGGCAATGGCTTCCTCGGCAGTGAGCGTTTTGGACTGCTCCCCGGGTGCGCCCGGCTGAATAATGGGGGCCGCAGCCGGCAAACTGCAGGAGCAGCAGAGGCTGACCAGAATCAGTGTTGAACGGGGTGAAGTCATCAAATTACGAAACAACGAGGTCATTATAAATATTCCTTTTGCAAGCCCTGTGTCCTGGTTGGGCAATCACTCTTCAGAGTGTGGAAATGGGTTAAAAAAATCGTTGGCCCAGCTGATAGACAAGGAACGCGCCGAGGTAAGCGACACCGCTCATGTACAGCCAAGCGAAAATGGGCCATCGCCAGGAGTTCGTCTCGCGTCGAATTATGGCGACGGTTGCGGCACATTGCAGGCACCAAGCGTAAAAGACCATCATGCCCAGAACCATCGGTAGCGTGAAAATCAACGTCCCATCCGGCCAGCGCGCAGAGTTGAGTTTGTCAACGAGGCTGCTCTCAGAGGCATCAGCGCCTACGGCGTAGATGGTACCCATCACGGCCACAACAACTTCTCTTGCCGGGAAGCCTGCAATCACCGCCGCTGATACCCTCCAGTCCCAGCCGAGGGGTTTGAATATCGGCTCGACAACCTTGCCCATTCGCCCCAGAAAGCTTTGGGCGAGTTGCTCCGCGACCAGCGTGTCTTCGATGGACGTCCCGCTGTGAATGGGCCCGGCTGCCTCTATGGAAGCCACCTGGTCATCGCTGAGTCTTGGGAAATAGGCCAACGCCCACACCAAAACGGCCACTGAAAAAATGACCGTACCCGCACGCTTGAGAAACACGCCAGCCCGGGTGAGCAGCTTGATAAGCACGGTCCTGAGATTGGGTCTTCGAAATTCCGGAAGTGCCAGCATGAATTGAGGCTTTGGTCCCCGCAGGGCGGAGGATTTCATCAACCACGCGGTCAGTAGACCTCCCGTTATACCGAGCAGATACAAGCCGAGAAGAACGAGCCCCTGCAGGTTGAGCCAGCCCAGTTTTTGGTCAGGTACGAAGGCGGCGATCAGTAAGGCGTATATCGGCAGTCGGGCGGAGCATGTCATGAACGGCGCGGCCAGTATGGTTGCGAATCGATCACGGCGATTGGGAATCACCCGGGTGGCCATAATTGCGGGTACGGCGCACGCAAAGCTCGACAGCATCGGGATCACGGACTGACCCGAGAGCCCGACCGAGCGCATGACACGGTCCATCAGAAAAGCGGCCCGGGCGAGGTAACCTGTGTCTTCAAGGACGATAATGAAGGCAAACAGAATCAGAATTTGAGGCAGGAAGATCACTACGCTGCCGACGCCCGCGATGATCCCGTCAGCGAGAAAACTGCCCAACATCGACTGGCCCCAACGCGCATTGACCATGTTTCCCAACCCTGACGCCGCGGCATCTATGGCGTCCATGATTGGCGTAGCCCAGGAAAAAACAGCCTGAAAAACCAATGCGAGTACGACAAAAAAGAGCAGGGTGGCCGGCCAGGGTTTATTGACGGCATTGGTGATCCTGGAACTCATCCGGGTGAGTAGCTTGGCCTCGCTTTGGGTCTCATCCAGCATGCTTCGAATTGATGTGTAGCGATGACGCGCTTCGACGGCCTGAGGTGGGTCGTCTCCAAATAAGCGCGCGCGCTCCTCGTTCACCATTTCCGGTGAGAGTGCTTTGGTGAGTGAAAGTTCGGCCTGGCTGCCGGGATGAATCAGGCCTTGCAAGACCTCGATGCGCGTTAATTGCGGGTCGCTTTTTTTTGCAAGCCTTTGCGCGGTTTCACTGAGTTCTGGCCAGGAAGAGGGCAGGGCCGGCACAGCCTCGTGCGGGAGTCGCTCCATGGCTTGTCTGAGCGATACGAGGCCAGAGCCGGTCCGCGCCGATACGGGGATAACCTTGATGCCACCCAGGCGTTTGCTGAGTGCGTCAATATCGATGTCCAGCCCTTTCGCTGCGGCAAGGTCATGCATGGTCAGCGCGACCATGGTGGGTAATTGCAATTCCAGTATCTGTTCGAGCAGAAAAAGACCCTGATACATGTGGGTAACATCAATGACCACGAGTAAGGCGGAGGGCTTATCCCTGGGGTCGATCCGACCCAGCAGGACATCCACAGCTATTTTTTCATCGGCTGAGTGACCGCCGAGACAATAAATACCGGGCAGGTCCACGAGGTGAATGGCACTGTGATCCAATTGAACGGTGCCCACGTGCCGCTCAACCGTGACACCAGGATAGTTACCTGTGGTTTGGCGCAGGCCCGTCAGGCGATTAAACAAGGTGCTTTTGCCGGAATTCGGATTACCGATGATCGCGATCGACGAACGCGCCTGTCTCCGGATCGGTATCTCGGAAAGCGGTATGACGTGCTCTTCAGGGTCAGCCATCTTGCAGGTCTGCGACGGTGAATTTTTCAGCCTGCTCTCGGCGGATTGAGATGGATGTCCCGTAAATGGTGATTTCCAGCGGGTCGCCACCAATTGCGGCATGTTGAAAGGTAATGTCTGCGCCTTCGACGAGCCCAAGAACCATCAGCCGAACAATTCCGGGGAGGCGCGTATCTATGGTTTCAATGCGCGCGCGCTGTCCTGGTTTGAGGTCGGCAATTGTCATGAGTTGTATCGGCTTTAAGGCTTGTCCTGACAATGCAAATGAGAGTTATTCGCATTTGTGATCAGTATAACGGAAAGACCCTGTCAGCACACCACTCGGCTTTCCTGATTCCCGCCGACGACCCATTGACCGCCACGCATGACCGCGCAGCAAGCATTGGGTCGCAAATGATAGATCCAGTGGTCGAGGTTAATTGCGCCAATCAGTGCCAGGTCGGCAGCATATCCCTCAACGAGGCTTCCAACCCGGTCCTGGAGACCCAGTGCCTGCGCCGCCACAGTGGTGGCGCCCATTAATACCTCAGCCGGAGACATGGACTGGTGAATTGCGGCCAGTGTCATGGCCAATGGCAGGTGAAAACTCGGCGCTGAGCCTGGATTGAAGTCAGTGGCCACCGCAACCCGAACCCCGGCGTCCATGAATTCCCGCGCGGGCAGAAAACGCTCATGCAGGTACAAGGATGCGAGAGGCAGACTGACCGCGACCACTGATGCGCTGGCGAGCGCCGCGATGCCCTCAGCGTCGGCATACTCGAGATGGTCTGCACTACAGGCGCCCAACTCCGCGGCGAGGGCGGCACCACGTCCGTTACTGAGCTGATCTGCGTGTATCTTGAGCCCCAGTCCCAGCGCCTTGGCACGGGTCAGTATGTGTCTGGCCTCGTCGCAACGGAACGCGTTACTCTCCAGAAACACGTCGCAAAATTCCGCCAATTGCCTCTCAGCAATTTCGGGAAGCACGGTCTCGCATATGAGCTGAACGTAAGCTTCCCGCTTGTTCTCAAATTCACGCGGAACAACGTGTGCGCCCAGGTAAGTGGGCAACAAGCGAACCGGATGCGACTCCCTTAATTGTGCATAAACCTCGAGTTGTTTGATTTCATTCTCTCGATCGAGGCCATATCCTGACTTGCATTCAACAGTGGTAACGCCAAGCTGCAACATTTCGTCGAGCACTTCGAGTGCACGGTCGAACAGAACCGTTTTCGAGGCTGATCGCGTGGCATCAACGGTAGACCCGATGCCACCGCCCTCCGCTTGTAAGGCCATGTAGCCCTTGCCCATGTTCCTGGCCGTGAACTCTTCTGCGCGCCATCCGGCGAAACACAGGTGGGTATGGCAATCGACCAGGCCCGGGACCATCAAACGGCCGTCGCAATCAAAAGCCCTCAATGACCGGTGGGCTGAAGAAAGCTGACTTTCGGGCCCGGACCAGGCAACCCGATCGCCCTCGATCACGACAGCGGCATTGGAAATCAGCCCTGCGTCTGACTGTTGATTGTCGGGGGGGCACGTAGCCAGTTGCCCAATATTTCGCAGGACGAAGTTCACGCGAGTGGGCCGATCTCTTGTTCGACGCTGTCGCTGAGCTTCTCGGTGGACAACAGTTCACGACAGCGGTCGATATCGTTGCCTACCTCATAGTCTTCAAGGGCATGTCCTATAAGTGAGCGTACGATCTGATGCGCTCGTTCAATCCCGAGGCCCGGGCGCAATGGTGCGCGGAAGTCGAGTGCCTGAGCCACGGTTAACAATTCCACAGCAAAAATTGTCTGAACATTGTTGAAGACCTGCAAGAGTTTCAGTGCGCTGATGGACCCCATGCTGACGTGATCCTCCTGCCCCAGACTGGTCGGAATGGAATCAACCGATGCGGGATGGCACAACACTTTGTTTTCCGAGACAAGCGCCGCGGCGGTGTATTGTGGGATCATGAAGCCGGAATTCACGCCTGTATCCCGCATCAGCAATCGAGGCAGTCCATCGTGTCCGGCGAGCAGCAGGTAGGTTCTGCGTTCGGAAATACTACCCAATTCCGCCAATGCCATTGCCGCGCAGTCCAGTGCGAAGGCCAAAGGTTGGCCGTGAAAATTCCCCCCGGACAAGATAGCGCCATCCTCGAACACCAATGGATTGTCCGTGACGGAGTTCATCTCACGCTCGATGGTTTGATTTGCGTAGTTCAGGGCATCACGGCTCGCACCGTGAACCTGGGGAACGCAGCGCAAGCAATACGGATCCTGGATTTTTCCACAATCCCGATGCGAGGCCATGATTTCGCTGCCTCGGAGCATCAATCTGATGTTGTCGGCAGTCTCTTTTTGTCCGGGATGCGGCCGAATTTCGTGAATGCGTGGGTCAAAAGGGGCAGCGCTGCCCTGCAGGGCTTCAAGGCTCATCGCAGCCAGAATATCGGCAACTTTGATCAGGTTGAGACTTTGGTGGAGCACGTAAGCGCCATAGGCTGTCATCAGTTGGGTGCCATTGATCAACGCCAGTCCGTCCTTGGCTTGGAGCTCAATGGGCTCAAGGCCGGCTTGCGCCAATCGCTCGCTTGCACTCACTTTGCCTACGCCCTTGGCGTTCCAGGTTTCACCGCGGCCGATAAGGGGAAGGCACATGTGGGCAAGCGGGGCCAGGTCACCTGAGGCACCCACACTGCCCCGACTGCGAACCCATGGCACGATGTCATGTTCGTCCAGCAAGAGTAATTGCTGAAAAGTTTCGACGGAAATTCCAGAATGGCCCAGTCCAAGGGCATGGATCTTGAGTCGCAGCATAAGGCGGGTAATGTTTACCGGAACCGGTTCGCCAGATCCACAGGCGTGGCTCAGAAGCAGGTTATGCTGCAACTGGACGAGCTGGCCCGCTGAAATTTCCTGGTCAGCCAGCGCCCCAAAACCGGTATTTATTCCGTAAAACGGTTGCCCGGAACGCAAGGCATCGATGACGATTCGCCTCGATCGACTCACCCTGTGGTGATCCGCGCGAAGATGGGCCATGCTGCCGGAAAGGTCATCGTGCAGCTGGCGTATCCTGATTCTCGGGGCGGAGTCCATGGGCTTAATCTCCCGATTCGAACATTGGCAGATCGACGCCGCGGGCGTGAGCCGTCTGTATCGCTTCAGGGTAACCCGCATCGGCGTGGCGCATCACGCCCGTGCCGGGATCCGCGGTGAGTACGCGCTGCAGTCGGCGCGCGCTGTAATCGGTACCATCGGCGACACAGACCATGCCCGAGTGCATTGAGTAGCCGATCCCCACGCCGCCACCATGGTGAATGGAGACCCAGCTCGCGCCACAGGAGGTGTTCAGCAAGGCGTTTAACAGCGGCCAGTCTGCGATGGCATCACTGCCATCCCGCATGGCTTCGGTTTCCCTGTTCGGTGATGCCACTGAGCCTGAATCCAGATGGTCGCGGCCGATGACAATGGGTGCCTTGACGCGTCCGGTCTTAACGAGCCAGTTGAATTTCTCTCCGGCCTCAGCACGTTCGCCATATTCCAGCCAGCAGATGCGGGCGGGAAGCCCCTGAAACTGAATGTGTTTCTGAGCTTTGCTGATCCAACGGTGAAGGCTTTCTTTTTCAGGAAACAACTCCAGCAGAGCCTCGTCGGTGACGCGAATGTCCTCAGGTTCACCTGACAAGGCCGCCCAGCGAAATGGGCCGGCGCCCTTGCAGAACAGAGGCCGAATATAAGCTGGCACAAATCCAGGGTAATTGAAGGCTTCTGGCATGGCGCGATGATCGGCAACCTGCCCGCGCAGGTTATTGCCATAGTCGAAGCAGATGCTGCCTGCGGATTGCAGATCAAGGATGGCACGGACATGCTTTACCATGGAGTCAAGCACTCGTGCGTCGTATTCCGCCGGATCGTCATGCCGCAGTTGCGCAGCATCTGCCAAAGACATGCCCGCGGGAATATAGCCTTCGCGCAGGTCATGCGCAGACGTCTGGTCGGTGACCACATCGGGCACGATGCCTCGTTGCACCATTTCTGGCAGGATTTCCGCAACGTTGCCATGCAAGCCAATCGAGAGGGGTTCCTTAGCCTGATCAAACAATTCCAGCGCTTCATCGAGTGAACCTGTGGCCTGGTCGCAATACCCGGTGTTCACGCGTCTTTTTATGTGCTCTGGATCAACTTCGATCGCCAGACAGTGACCATCGTTCATGGTTACGGCCAGTGGTTGAGCGCCGCCCATGCCGCCCAGGCCGGCGGTGACTGTCAGTCGCCCCCTCAGGCTGCCACCAAAATGCTGACGTGCCAATTCGGCGAACGTTTCATATGTGCCCTGGACAATGCCCTGCGAGCCGATATAAATCCAAGAGCCGGCTGTCATTTGCCCGTACATGGTCAGTCCCTTGTCTTCAAGGTCCCTGAAAATATCCCAGTTCCCCCAGCGGGGCACAAGGTTTGAGTTCGCGATCAGGACACGCGGTGCGTCGTCGTGGGTTCGGAACACACCGACTGGTTTACCACTCTGGATCAGTAGGGTTTCGTCATTTTCCAGGCGTTGCAACGTATCAACAATTTTCTGATAGCACTCCCAGTTACGCGCGGCCTTACCGGTGCCGCCATAAACAATCAGGTTCTCGGGATCTTCTGCTACTGCTGGATCGAGATTATTCATCAGCATGCGCAGGGCCGCTTCCTGGTGCCAGCCTTTGCAGCTTAGTTTTGAACCGCCTGGAGCCTTGATTTGGTGGGGTTTTACACTCATTATCGGGTCGTGTGTCCAATGGACCAGTAAAGCGCCAATTATATCAGTGTCACAAATTGGAACCCGTCGCCCGGGTTGAGGTGATAAATCGTGAACATTTCGTCCAGAATTCGCTTTCTAGTCGTGGTCGTGTGTTGTGTCGGACTCCTGGGTTACGCCTATATTCTGCAGTATCGGGACTTCCTGGACCCCTGTCCCCTGTGTATTTTTCAGCGTATCGGGTTCATGGGAATTGGCTTATTCGCACTGATTGCGGCGATTCATAACCCTGGTCGGACCGGACGACGGGTTTACGGTGCTCTGGCGGGATTATCGGCAGCGTTTGGCGCTGCGATAGCCGGGCGTCACGTCTGGCTGCAGAGTTTGCCACCGGATCAGGTTCCCGAATGCGGACCCGGACTGAACTACATGTTGGAAACCATGCCTTTGACTGATGCTCTGTCCAAGGTGTTTTTCGGGTCAGGAAGTTGCGCCGAGGTGAGCTGGCAATTCCTGGGTTTGAGCATGCCGGCCTGGACATTGGTCTGGTTTATCCTGTTGGGAGGGGTCACGCTTCATGCGGGCTTTCGCAAACAATGAGCGAATTGGTGAATTCCAAAGAGACCGGACGTAAGCCATCGGCTGCCTGGCACCCCACCTCATGGCACCAGTACAACGCAACTCAGCAGGCGGCTTATCCTGACAAGGCAGCGCTCACCCGGGCGATTGGTCAATTAAGCGATCTACCGCCGTTGGTGACCTCCTGGGAAATATTATCGCTTCGCGAGCAAATTTCAGATGCGCAAAAGGGGCAGAGGTTTTTTCTTCAGGGCGGCGATTGCGCAGAGAGCTTTTCGGATTGCAATTCTCCAATCATTACAAATCGCCTGAAGGTCCTTCTGCAAATGAGCCTGGCACTGTTGCATGGTTTGCAGATGCCTGTCGTCAGGGTGGGCAGGTTTGCAGGGCAGTATGCCAAACCGCGCAGCAGCGATACGGAAACCCGGGGGGAGGTGACTTTACCCAGTTATCGTGGAGATATCGTCAATTCACCAGAATTCACCGAGGCCGCGCGGATTCCTGACCCGGACAGACTTCTGCAGGCGCATTCCTGTTCCGCACTGACCATGAATTTCGTGAGGGGGTTGATTGATGGTGGGTTTGCGGATATTCATCATCCCGAGTACTGGGATCTTGCCTGGGTGGAGCATTCACCACTGGCGGAGGAATTCCGACACCTCGCTGAAGGAGTCGGTCGGTCGATCCGGTTCATGGAGACACTCTCTGGCCAGGATGTGGGAAGCATTCGACGAGTGGACTTTTATACATCACATGAAGCCCTGCACCTGCATTATGAGCAGGCCCTGACCCGTCAGGTGCCACGCCAGGAAGGTTGGTTCAACCTGTCTACGCATTTTCCCTGGATAGGCATGAGAACCATCGCTCTGGACGACGCGCATGTCGAATATTTTCGTGGCATACGCAACCCAATTGGTGTGAAGGTCGGGCCCACGGTGACGCCAGAGCACTTGCTCAGGCTTATCGATGTGTTAAACCCCAATAATGAATACGGACGACTGGTTCTCATCCATCGTATGGGTGCCGGGCCAATTGGGGAGCGATTGGCGCCATTGCTCGAGGCTGTCCATGCAGAGGGACGCCGTGTGCTGTGGATTTGCGATCCAATGCACGGGAATACCGAGACAGTCGCCTCCGGCATCAAAACCAGGCGTTTTCGCAATATCATGAGTGAGGTCGAACAGGCCTTCGAAGTTCATGCCTCTTGCGGAACGCGCATGGGCGGTGTGCATCTTGAATTGACCGGCGAAAATGTCACCGAATGCACTGGCGGCGCACGCGACCTGGGCGAGCATGATCTGGCGAGAGCCTACAAGTCGACGGTGGATCCACGATTAAATTATGAACAGGCACTGGAATTGGCCATGCTCATTGTACGCAAGCACAATCAGACCGTTGCACGTTAACTTATGTCTTCGACGGTTGCTGCCGTGTGCTGTTGCAATGTTTATCCAACTGGCTTCGCTTCATGTGAGTGCGGCCAGTAACGAAGAGGTACGTCACTCTATTTCCTTCCCGGATCGCGCGCAGCAATATGTGCGTATCGTGAGCGAATTTCCGACCCGGGGGGCTTCTTTTGAACTGATTCTTGCTAACTGGAACCCGGGTGCGTATGAGATCAGGGACTTTTCCTCTGATTTGGACGAACTGGCGGTCCGAGATGAGAACGGTCAGGTGCTGTCCGTTGAAAAAGTTCGTAAAAATGCCTGGCGCGTTTCGGCTGGCGATGCCAAGCGAATCACTGCAAGCTACTCCGTTCATGCCGGGGAGCTCAGTGTCTCAGCGAGTTGGGTCAGTCCGGACTTCGTGTTGCTAAATCCCGCTACTAGCGTTCTTTACACCGAGGATTCGCGTCCCCTCCGCCAGGTCGTCAGGGTATCACCGTCCGTGGAGCTTGGTCGAGCCTGGACTCCATTGGCTGAGCACTCGGTCGCCGGGGAGTGGGCGGCGGTCAATTTCGATGAGTTGATTGATTCACCGATCGTTGTCACCAATAACTCACCCCTTGCGTTTGAGACCGGAGCCTATGCTTATCGATTGCTTAACATCGGCAATGAGCAATACTGGGACCTTGACACCGTTGAGCGGGATTTACAGGCCTTGGTGAGAGAGATTAACGACTTTTGGCCTGGCGTCCCTTTGCAGAGGCCATTCTGGTTTTTTAATTTTCTCGTCGAACAGCGTGGCGGGCTTGAGCACGATCACAGCACGGTCATCATGGCAAGTCGCTGGCAAATGCGCAGCCGGAGTGACTATATCAAGTGGCTCGCGTTGGCCGCACATGAATATTTTCATGTTTGGAATGTTCGCCGTATGCGTCCGGCGGCCTTTGCGGAATACGATCTCGAGAACGAACGCTACTCGCCTGACCTTTGGATCGCTGAGGGGATCACGAGTTACTATGACAACCTGCTGCCTGCGCGGGCCGGTTTGATCACGGCCAATGAATATCTGCAACAACTTGCGGTTGACCTGCACCGCTATGAACTGACGCCTGGTCGTGAAAAAATCACATTGACCCAGGCATCACGCGATGCCTGGATTCGTCATTATCAGCCTGATGCCAATTCAATAAACAGCACGGTGAGTTACTACGCCAAGGGCGCAGTGGTTGCCCTGGCGCTTGATGTAAAAATCAGGGCAGAAACGGATGGGCGCAAGAGTCTTGACGATGTCATGGGTCTCATGTGGGAGACGTGGTCCGACACCGCTTATCCACCGGGCGCCTTCGCCGGCGCCGTTGAGCAGGTTGCGGGCGAACGAGCGCGCCTCTGGCTGGAGCCCCTTGTGTCGCAAATCGAGGATCCGGATATCGATGCCGCCCTCGATTATTTTGGTCTGGCGCTTGATCGTCATCCCGAGCGGACTGCAGCGCGAGCCGCCGGTAGCGATGTGGCTGGCGGACTTGGAGTCAACTGGAAACTCAATGAAGAACGCCTCGTGGTGGGCTCGGTCGTGGATGGATATGCCGCAGCAGCGGCGGGCATATTACCCGGAGATGAATTGATTGCCATTAATAAAGAACGGGTGCTGACCGAAAATCTTGATGTTCGCCTGCGCCAGTTGGGGCCGGGTACCGAGGTGGATGTGCTGATTGCCCGACAACAGCAGTTGATTGAATTGTCGGTGACGCTAAACGAGGCGAGACCGGTAAGTTATTTTATCGGGTCGCCGGACACGCCGAGTCGCAGGCAACTGCGCAGGTTGGGGTACTGGTTGGGTGAGGCCATGAACCGCTGACAAACGTTATTCCAAACTGGTACGGACTGCTCAGGACTCGGCCTGGTCCTTTTTTGCGCGACGCTCCGCGGTTTTACGTTCATGTTCCAACAAGAAGGCCTTGCGCAGGCGAATCGATTCGGGAGTGACCTCTACGAGTTCGTCATCCTCAATAAATTCCAGCGCCTGCTCAAGGGTCATTTTCTGGAATGCGGCGAGCTGAACGTTTTCGTCCTTCAGTACGGTTCTAATGTTGGTGAGCTGTTTTGTTTTCAACGGGTTGACCGTAAGGTCATTGCTCCGCGAATGGATTCCCACAATCTGGCCTTCATAAATGGCGTCTCCGGGCTGGACAATCAGACGCCCACGTTCTTGCAGATTGAACAGGGCATAGGGTATTGCCTTGCCGGTGCTGTTTGAGATGAGCACGCCGTTTTTGCGTTGCGTAATGGGGGAGGGGTCACAGGGTCCGTAGTGGTCGAAAACATGAAACAAGAGCCCGGTGCCCGCGGTGAGAGTCCTGAATTCAGATTGAAACCCGATGAGACCGCGCGCCGGGATGAGGTAGTCCATGCGCACGCGGCCCTTTCCATCCGGCAGCAGATCCTGGAGCACCCCACGGCGCTCACCCAGTCTTTCCATCACGGCGCCCTGGTAGTCCGATTCGAGGTCGACGACCAGCGACTCATAGGGTTCCTGAAGTTCGCCGTCCGTCTCTCTCAAAATGACCTGAGGACGAGAAATGGCCAGTTCATATCCCTCTCTGCGCATGGTTTCGACGAGCACTGACAAATGCAGTTCGCCTCGGCCCGATACTCGAAAACGCTCAGCATCCTCGGTATCCTCGACCCGCAGTGCGACATTGTGGCTTGCTTCTCTGAATAAACGCTCCCTGAGCTGTCTCGATGTCAGGTATTTCCCCTCGCGCCCTGCAAATGGCGAATTATTGACTCGGAACGTCATGCTGATGGTCGGTTCATCGACCGTCAGCGGGGGCAGGGCGTCGGGATGATCACGATCGCACAGCGTGTCCGATATCTCCAGGCCCTCAATACCGGATATAGCGATGATGTCGCCTGCCTCGGCGAAATCGGTCTCCACTCTCTGCAGCCCGATAAACCCGAGAATCTGGAGAATACGTGCGTAATGTTCCGAGCCGTCCTGACGCAACACCGTTACGCGCTGGTTAGGCTTGATCGAACCGCGTTGTACTCGCCCGATCCCAATGATCCCAACATAGGGGTTGTAATCCAGGGACGAGATTCGCATTTGGAACGGGCCTTTGCGATCAACTTCAGGTTCAGCCACTTGTTCCACGATGGTTTCAAACAGTGGAGTCATATCACCGCTGCGGACCGTGTCGTCCGTGCTGGCGTATCCCTGCAGAGCAGAAGCGAAGACCGTTGGAAAATCGAGTTGTTCGTCCGTGGCACCCAGGCGATCAAACAATTCAAAGGTCTGATCAAGAACCCAGTGCGGGCGGGCACCGTCGCGGTCGATCTTGTTGATGACGACGATGGGTTTGAATCCCATATCAAAGGCTTTTTGTGTCACAAAACGGGTCTGCGGCATGGGCCCATCCACTGCATCAACCAATAAGAGGACGGAATCCACCATGCTGAGAATGCGTTCGACCTCACCGCCAAAATCGGCATGGCCCGGAGTATCCACGATGTTGATCCGATACTGAGTGTCGCCGTCGTCCCAACTGATGGCCGTGTTCTTGCTGAGAATGGTAATGCCTCGCTCACGTTCCAGTTCGTTTGAATCCATGACGCGTTCGGGCGTTGCAGCTCTTTGTCCCAAGGTGCCCGATTGCTTGAGCAACTGGTCCACCAACGTGGTTTTGCCGTGGTCCACGTGGGCGATAATTGCAATGTTTCTCAGGTTACGGGTCACGAGGCGTTCCGAGGTGCTGGAAGGCGCGCACAGTAACGGTTTTACAGCGCCGGTGCAATGCCTTGGCCATCAGCGAGTCGCTCCGGAATTGAGCATCTCTCGCCGTTTAGTCTGCAGCGGGGAGGTGTGAAATATCCCGGGATGAGATCGATCCCTTTGCCGGCCATGCCCGCCAAAGTCATTGGACCGCTCATCATGTTGTGCAGTATCGGTCGCCAAAGCCCCTTGAAGAATCTATTGATTACACAGGACACCCAGCGCCCCGGTCGTGCTTTCGCTGACACCTTACGGAGAATTGGAAAGACCGTGAATGAGCTGATTGTTCGGGGTGCGCCCGGGTCTGTCAGCTCTCCCGGACATGAGTTAGCGTGCCAACGATCAAGCGGGCGCCTCCAATCAGGAAACGAGCTGCCGGGGCAAATGAATGCACCCCCGGGGCCTGGGCAACTCCAATTTCCACTGTGGTGATGAGCTGTCTGCAGATTCAGACCACAGCAACATGCAATGTGCGCGCCTCACGGTAATTTCAACTAATTTCCCTGCGTCGGCAGACATTTTACCTTGACCAGAAAGCTGACTTGCATCAAGTCTGGTAGGGCCAAAACGCTCCGAAGGAGTGCTAATTTAGATTACAATACGACCCTGTCAGATTCGTTCAAAAGCTGCAGCGCAAGGCTGATTCAGGCCCTGCACCATGGCAGCTAAAATCGGTGAGGAATTCCGCAATGAAAAAACCCGTGCGCGTCGCCATTACCGGTGCAGCCGGTCAAATCGGATATCAGCTGTGTTTCCGGATTGCAGCTGGAGACATGTTGGGCCCTGATCAGCCCATCATCCTGCAGTTACTGGAAATCACCCCGGCACTTGGCGCGCTGGAGGGCGTGACCATGGAGCTGAATGACGCCGCGTTTCCGTTGTTGCACGGCGTGGTGGCTACGGACAATGCTGACCGTGCGTTCGAGGCAGCGGATTTCGCATTGCTGGTTGGTGCCAGGCCCCGGGGCCCTGGCATGGAACGAAGCGACTTGTTGGCAGCCAATGGGCAAATATTTGGCCCGCAGGGCGATGCTCTGAATCGATGTGCCTCACGCAATGTGAAAGTGCTGGTGGTTGGCAATCCGGCAAATACCAATGCCTTGATTGCCCAAGCCCATGCTCCGGATTTGAATCCCCGGAATTTCACCGCGATGACGCGATTGGACCACAACCGCGCGCTCGCTCAGTTGGCGGAGAAGTCGGGTGTGCACCACACTGCAATTCGCCGAATGACGATCTGGGGGAACCACTCGTCAACTCAGTACCCAGATGTTCACCATGCGCTGATCAATGGATTGGCAGCAATGGATGGTCTTGATGAAAACTGGTATCGGGAGGACTTTATTCCCTCGGTTCAGCAGCGCGGGGCGGCGATCATCCAGGCACGAGGCGCCTCGAGTGCGGCATCTGCGGCGTCCGCGGCGATTGACCACATGCGCAGCTGGGCCTGTGGCAGCCCGGAGAACGACTGGGTGTCCATGGCAGTGCCATCCGACGGCAGCTATGGGGTCGAACCCGGCGTGATTTTCTCATTCCCCTGCATTTGCAGGAATGGTGACTATGAAATCGTCCAAGGCCTGGAGGTGAATGCATTCAGCCGTGAACGGATGCAGGCGACCGAGCTGGAGTTGCGAGAGGAACGCGTCGCGGTTGAAAGTATGCTTTAGGCAGACAGGTTCTGTGTCGATGGATTAGAGAGCGGGCAATTCAGTCCGCGTATTTTCGGGCTATCAGCCTGAAATGGATTGTGAGCTCGTCTTCTACCCGAAGTCCCCCGCCAAGAATGCTGAAGGGTTCGATGCCCCAGTCAGTCTGGAGGATGCTGAATTGACCTCGCGTCTCGAGCGATTGATTCCTCAGATCCATCGCAATGGGCAAGGGACTGCGTCTGGACTGTCCGTTGATCATGATCTCTGCGATACGCTCTGACGGGCTGCCGGACTCTTCCGCAGCGTCTACACGAATGACGACTTCCGGCCATCGTTCTGAATCAAGGACATGCTCAAAAAGATTGGTTCGTGTGCCGCTCACGGCATCGTCGTCTGGCTGTGTATCCAGATTGAATTCTGTCCGGACTTCGAGCGGGTCAACCTTGAGGCTGCGCACATCAACGCGCAATTGCGCCAGCGAATCGCCCGGCCTTTCAGAATGCCACGCAATTCTGCCCTCGATTTTATCGGCCAAAATGACATGATCGTGCCCGAATCGAGCGAGAGGTCCAGCGCGTCGAACGATAATCACGGCTCTCGAGGCAAGCGCATCGACTTCATACAAATCACCGCTTACACCGCTTGGCGTCAAGCTTGCCGGATAGGTCTGGCCAAGCTGTTCCGGTTCAGCCGGGACCTCTGGTGGAGGCTCGAACGAGCGACAGCCCGCAAGCAGCGCCATGGAGACCCAGACTGTAAGCAGGTAACGCAGATCAGGGTTTGGGAAGAAGTTGCACATCGAATTTGACACGGACTGACTGGCCTATCGAGTCATCATCAGCCCACGCTCCAATGCCGATGTTGAAATCGAGTCGTTTTAACAGGGTCTCTCCCTTGATGACCAGAACCGAATCGCCCGTGATCCGCTGAAAATTCAAACTGAGCTCCTGGCTCGAATCCTTGATTTGCAGCGTTCCCCGGGCCTCGAAATTCTCACCGCCTTGCGGGATAATGCTGCGGCTCTGAAATAGGGCTGATGGGAACTGCTGGAAGCCAAACCACTCAGGATCAGCGATGCCCTCGTTGAGTTCGTCGCTGTACATGTCAGCGCTGGTGATGTCCACATGTACCCGCAGGTAGGCCTGGGTATCGGGGCCCTCATCGGCGAAGTTAACGGTAAACCGTTGGAATTCGCCCGGCACCTCCATGCCCTCGAACACCGTGATGAACTGAAGTTGACTCTCTCCGGACACGGACTGCCATTCCTCGGACTGAACGGAGGAAACGCCGAAAATGGCGAGCAGAAGGGGTATGGCTCTATACATCCTGTTTACCCAGCATCCTGTTGAGAACATCATCTTTGCGAACGAAGTGATGCCACAGTGCAACTGCGGCATGAAGCGCGGCGAGCACCAGAAGCGTCCACGCCGCGAGTTCATGCCACTCTTCAAGGCGATTCCCAATTTCGCGGTCCGGTCCCATGATTGAGGGCAGGGGGAAAAGCCAAAATATCTTGAGCGGAATGTTTTTGGCTGAATTCATCAGCCAGCCTGTCAGTGGCACGATACACATTAATCCGTACAGGGACCAATGCGCCAGGCGCGAGACAATTTTCTCCCAGCGGGGTTGCTCAAGCGCGGATGGAGGCTGGTTGGCCAGTCTCCACATAAAACGGAACAGGATCATCAGCAGCAGGCATACCCCAATGGATTTATGCCATACCATCAAGTCTAGTTTCAGCGGTGACCGGGGCATTTCATGAGCGATGAAACCAAGCGCGATCTGCCCCAGGATCAGGACGGCCATGGACCAGTGCAGCATTCGTGCAATAGCGCCCCAGCTGTGTTTGTCATTGCGCATCATGGGTTCTGCGTCTCTCTGCGTGATGTACCCGTCGGCCGGGTGAGCGTGACGAACCTCAAGAATATCCAATTCGTCAGAAAAGTAGAAGATATCAGCTTTTGTCAGACCAGCGGGCAGTGCCAGGGGGGCAGATTCCGTAAAGGCGTCTGGGCGCGTCACGAATAATCCGATGCGGGTGACGCTCGCCCGGTCCGGTGAGGATGAGGTCTACCGCATAATACGGATCAGCGCTTCATGAAGTTGAAGAACTCCTGATTGGTTTTGGTCGCCTTCATTTTGTCGAGCATGAACTCGATGGCCTGGGCTTCGTCCATCGGATGCAGGAGTTTGCGCAGGATCCAGACTTTCTGAAGTTGTGCCTGGTCAATCATCAGCTCTTCGCGGCGTGTGCCTGAGCGGTTGATGTCGATGGCCGGGTAAACACGTTTCTCGGCGATGCGGCGCGCCAAGTGGATTTCCATATTGCCCGTGCCCTTGAATTCCTCATAGATGACTTCGTCCATCTTCGAGCCCGTTTCAACCAATGCCGTTGCGATAATCGTCAGAGATCCGCCCTCCGTTACGTTACGAGCGGCGCCGAAAAATCGCTTGGGTCTCTGCAGAGCGTTGGCGTCAACACCACCGGTCAACACTTTGCCTGATGAAGGTGCAACCGTGTTGTAAGCTCGGGCAAGGCGAGTAATCGAATCAAGCAAAATCACCACGTCATGCTTGTGCTCTACGAGCCTTTTCGCCCGCTCGATGACCATTTCCGCAACTTGCACGTGGCGCGAAGCAGGTTCATCAAAGGTCGAAGAAATGACTTCTGCATCCACGGAACGTTTCATTTCCGTGACTTCTTCAGGACGTTCATCGATCAGGAGAATGATCATCTTGCAGTCCGGCGCGTTTGCACGAATGCTGGTGGCGATATTCTGCAACATAATGGTTTTACCGGCCTTGGGTGGTGATACCACCAGGCCTCGCTGGCCTTTCCCTATCGGAGACACGAGGTCGATAATCCGCGCGGTGATGTCCTCTGTGCTGCCGTTGCCGCGCTCCAGGGGCAGCTGCTCGGTTGGGAATTCGGGTGTCAGGTTTTCGAAGAGAATCTTCCGCTTCGCCGCATCCGGGCTCTCGTAGTTAATCTCCTCAACCTTTAACAGGGCGAAGTATCGTTCGCTGTCCTTTGGTGGCCGGATTTTTCCGGACAACATGTCACCCGTACGCAGACTGAATCGCCTTATCTGGCTGGGGGAGACGTAAATATCGTCAGGTCCGGCCAGGTATGAACTATCAGCTGATCTGAGGAAACCGAAACCATCCTGAAGGATTTCCAGCACGCCTTGTCCGTAGATGCTTTCACCGCTTTTGGCGTGAGACTTGAGGATGGAGAAGATGATGTCCTGTTTTCGTGAGCGGGCAACACCCTCCAGTTCCATCTGGTCGGCGATTTCCAACAGCTCTGGGATGGGTTTACGTTTAAGTTCGCTGAGGTTCATAGTGATTGAGTCATTGTTGAGGCCGCGGGGCCGATTAGTGGGTTGAGCGCAATTTGCGCCTGGTCGGGATTGATTGCCCGTAATGTTGTTCGTGGTGTTTCTTGCTAACGGGCAAGCGACGAAGCTCATACCGTTGCTGATCAATGGGAAATTGTCGCTGCGTGCCAAGCAATATTGCCTTACCGGTTTCTGACTGCCACCAAAGGTTTCCGCGTTGTTGTGTAATATTGAAACCGGGTGGGGTAGTTCGATCCGGGGGAAGCCCCGCAGCAGATGAGCATAAACTAGCACTATCTCGCGCCAGCGTCCAGTGATTTATATCCTCGAACGGGCAGTGTCGAGCGACACCGCCCGAGGGTGTGTTCAGATGTTTTCCTCCACGAAGGACCTGAGCTGGCCCATGGTCATCGCGCCGACCTTGGTAGCGTGCACGTTGCCTTCCTTGAAAATCATGAGCGTGGGGATCCCTCTCACTCCATAGGTACTGGGCGTGGCTGCGTTACTGTCGATGTCCATCTTGGCAACGGTCAGCTTTCCGTCGAAAGCATCCGCAATCTCATCAATAATCGGGGCGATCATTTTGCAGGGCCCGCACCACTCGGCCCAGTAATCCACCAGTACCGGAGTATCCGAGTTTAATACCTGCCGTTCGAAATCACCGTCGGTGACATGGATAATCTTATCGCTCATGTGTTTCTCCTGCCTGCGTGGCTCCCACGACTGGTACATGGTGGTCTACGCGGTTAATATGGTCTGGTTAAGGCCTTGGTCTGAGCGGTATGCTCAAAACCAAAGCCGACGCACCGAACGTCTGGGCCGTCATTTCAACTGAACCGCCTTAAGAGGTCAAGGTCGTCCTTCGGTTTTTCAAGGCCTTGATTGAATCTTCTTTCCTACAGGAATAAATTTAACGTGCAGCAAGGCAAAACAGAAGGTCCCCTTACGGACCTCGCATTTTCCCAGCTTGATTTGATGCCCAAGGTCCAAGCCGGGGTGGAACACGCCGGATTCACACACTGTACGCCAATCCAGGCCCTGACGTTGCCTCCAGCGTTAAAAGGGCTTGATGTCGCAGGGCAGGCGCAAACAGGCACGGGAAAAACCGCCGCATTTCTGCTGGTTATCTTCCAGAGATTGCTCAACGATGAGGATCCGGGTGATGGCAGGCAACCCAGGGCGCTTGTGCTCGCACCGACACGAGAGCTGGCCCTCCAGATTTACAGGGATGCAGAACTGCTTGGTAAGGAAACCGGGCTCAAACTCGGGCTCGCCTATGGCGGTGTGGATTACGAGAAGCAACGCGCTCAACTACAGGAAGGTGTTGACATACTCATTGGGACGCCCGGGCGCTTGATCGATTATTTCAAGCAGCACGTCTATCATTTAAAACGCATCAGGACAGTGGTTCTTGATGAGGCTGACAGAATGTTCGATCTGGGCTTCATCAAGGACATTCGATACCTGCTGCGGAGGATGCCCAGTGCTGATCGTCGTCAGGGATTGATGTTTTCCGCGACCCTGTCTTACCGCGTGATGGAATTGGCTTACGAGCACATGAACAACCCCGAGACGCTCAAGGTCGAGACCGAGTCAGTCACGGCAGAAAACGTTCATCAATCGGTTTATTACCCGGCCAACC
This sequence comes from Candidatus Nitrosopumilus sp., assembly GCA_964225175.1. GTDB lineage: Bacteria > Pseudomonadota > Gammaproteobacteria > Xanthomonadales > SZUA-36 > WTJD01. Next base: position 27,786 of record CAXQNK010000065.1, read on the forward strand.
GCGAAAAACTTCCCCTGCTGATCAATATTCTTAGGTCGGTGCCTGAAGGCCGCCTGATGGTCTTCGTCAATACGCGCGCGGCTGCCGATCGTGTCGGGAGGACACTCGGCGCCAATGAAACGCAAGCGGCTGTGCTCTCGGGACGAGTGCCCCAAAAAAAGCGGCAAAGCCTGCTCAAAAAGTTTCATGACGGTGAAATTCGTGTTCTTGTGGCGACGGATGTTGCAGCGCGCGGATTACACATTCCCGATGTCAGTCACGTGATTAATTTCGATCTCCCACAGGATGCCGCAGATTACGTGCATCGGATTGGGCGGACTGCAAGGCTGGGTGCGCGGGGCGAGGCCATCAGTTTTGCTTGCGAGGACTATGCGTTCCACCTGCCAGACATCGAGGCGTATATTGGCTATTCTATTCCACTGGAGAACGTTGACCCCGAGACTTTACCGGAAGTGACCAAGCCTCCACGACGCCCGCCGAAGAAGCCGCATGCACAGCGCTCGCGAAAGCATCGGAGTTCGGGTCACAGGTCAGGGCGCGGCAGGGGTGGCTCACGCAACAGGTAAGGTCGTGGTGAGGAGAACAGGCGGCGGCAAGCATGGTTCGCTTTGAGCAGGTCAGCAAGCGTTACAAGGGGGGCAATCAGGCACTCTCCGGGGTAAGTTTTAGTATTGAACCGGGCAGCCTGGTATTCCTTACGGGCCATTCCGGCGCCGGGAAAAGCACCCTTTTACGACTGACAATGATGCTTGAACGCCCCACGCGTGGGCAGGTTGTCGTCAACCATCAAAGCATCGGTAGCCTTCCTGACCGCATGGCGCCCTCCGTGCGTCGTCAAATCGGCATGATCTTCCAGGATCACAAGCTGCTCAGCGATAAAACAGTGGCTGATAACGTTGCTCTACCACTTTTGATTGCGGGTGTTCGTTATGGCGACATCCGCAAGCGGGTGCGCGCCGCGCTGGACAAAGTTGGCCTGCTCAACAAGGAGAAAGCCTGGCCGTTGGCGCTGTCTGGCGGTGAGCAGCAGCGCGTCGGAATCGCGCGGGCCATCGTGGCCATGCCACCCCTGCTGTTGGCGGACGAACCCACCGGCAATCTTGATCCAGATTTGTCCTGGGATCTATTCAACCTCTTTAGAGAGGTCAGCGAGGCCGGAGTCACGGTGCTGATCGCGAGTCACGACCTGGACCTCGTTCGCCGCATGGGTGAGCGCGTTCTCGTGCTGTCTGAAGGACAATTAATCGACGATATCGCAGCTCGAAGAGCGGGAGGCGGCACTTGAGGGCCATTCGTGAGCTCGAGCAGCAAATCCGCGGCTGGATCAGGCGGCACAGCTACAGTTTTTTCTCAAGTCTCGGAACGTTGTTGCAGCACAAGGCCGGAACCTTAATGACAGTTACTGTGCTGGCCATCGCCATTTTGCTGCCGTTTGGGCTCTACGTCACGCTGATCAATGTGGACAGGCTGGACATCAAGCAGGAGGATTGGAATGCCGTCATGGCGTTGGTCTCCTCAAATGCTGATGCGCAGGACGTGCAGCAGTTGGTCGAGAAAACAAAGCAGCGTGCTGATGTTGACAGAGTGACGCTGGTCTCTCCAGAACAGGGCATGGCTGAATTCAGCCAATCATCAGGCTTCGGGGCATCGCTTGGGACCTTGACTCAAAATCCACTGCCCTGGGTGATGAACGTGGTCCCCGCTGAGACCGCGAAGGGCGATCCGGTCACCCTGCAGCTGAGGATACAGAGCTTGATGGCTTCCCTGTCTGAGGACCCCCTCGTTGAGTCTGTTCAGTTTGACTACAAATGGCTGCAGCGCCTGGGCCGTTTCCTGGAACTCGGGCGCGCTGCAGTCGTCGTGTTAACGGTGCTGTTTGGTTTCGCCGTTGTCGTGCTGGTGGCCAACACGATTCGTCTCGATGTTGCCGCTCGCGCGGAGGAGATAGAAATCCTGGCGCTGGTGGGGGCGAGCCATTCTTTCATCCGTCAACCGTTTCTCTATTCCGGTTTGTGGTACGGGCTCATGGGGGGTGTGTGCTCTCTGATTCTGCTATGGCTTGCGCAGCTGTACATGGCAGGGCCGATGGCACGCCTTCTGGACGCGTACGGGCAGAGTTTCGGAATGGTATCCCTTTCCAATTTGCAGGTGGTTGTTCTTCTGGGTGCGAGCGCGTTGCTGGGTTGGTTGGGCGCTTTCACTTCGGTACAGCGCTATCTGCGGCTGTTGGTCGTCGGTGGCAGTCTGGGCCGGAGGTAAAGCCGCTGTCGGGCAATTGAACAAATGGTTCCGAGTGTTGTCCAATCCAGCAGTGAAATCAGATGGCGCGCAACGCCTTAAAGGGGGTACGAGTCTGCGGGGTCGCGAGCCCCAATCCATACCACCTGACTGTATCAGGAAACTTTGATTCCTGCTATAATGGCGCGCTTGCTTAACGGGAGGTCCCATGAGTAAAGCTTTAACACAAAGCCACTTTCTGGTTCCCGCGGGAACGGGGAGCCTGGATGCCTATATCCAGGAGGTCAATAAGATCCCTATGCTGTCCCTCGAGGAGGAACAGGAGCTGGCCTACCGATACCGCGAGCATGATGATCTCGAGGCAGCGCGTCGGCTTGTACTGGCACATCTGCGGTTTGTCGTGCACGTGGCCAAAGGGTATACGGGTTATGGTCTGCAACTGGGTGACCTCGTGCAGGAGGGTAACATCGGTCTGATGAAAGCCGTGAAGCGATTCGATCCGGAGCGGGAAGTTCGCCTGGTGTCGTTCGCGGTTCACTGGATTCGGGCAGAAATGCATGAATTCATCCTGCGCAACTGGCGGATCGTCAAGGTCGCCACCACCAAGGCGCAACGTAAGCTGTTCTTCAATCTCCGAAAATCCAAAAAAAGACTGGGTTGGCTGAATATGGAGGAAGTTAATACGGTGGCTGAAGATCTCGGCGTCAAGCCAGAGGTTGTATTGGAAATGGAATCGCGCCTGTCGGGTCAGGACGTGGGTTTCGATCTGTCACCTGACTCGGATGACGAGGATACCCCCTGGGTAACACCTTCGGCATTTCTGCAGAGTAACGATCTTTCACCGGAGCACGCCATCGAGGCGGAGGATCTCGAGTCTCACCAGAACAGCCTGCTGTACGACGGCCTGGAGCAGCTCGATGAGCGCAGCCAGGACATTATTCGGAGTCGCTGGCTGACTGAACAGAAAGCGACATTGCAGGAGTTGGCCGACCGATATGGTGTATCAGCCGAGCGCATTCGCCAGCTTGAAGTCAACGCAATGAACAATATGCGAGCGAGCCTCAATGCCTGATGGCCGTTAGGATTCTGATGAAAGCCTCCCAGAACGGAGGCTTTTTTTTTGGTCCACGGGCTGTTCGGATAACCTTGCCGGAAAGTGAAATTTCTGGACTTCCAGACTGGCGGGTAGCCGGTAAATCTTGCATCATCAAAGATTCCAATACGGGCGCTGAAACCTGATGCTACCGACATCACCCAAATTGAAGATTATTTTCATGACACTGGTCGGGGGAATGCTTTCCGTGGGTGCCTCAAGTAGCGTATTGGCCGGTGGCGGAATGGTCATTGAAGACGATATCTGTATCGTGGAAGTAGAGTTCTACTCAATGCACTTCACAGCCTTTCAGCCCGACACCCGCGGCAACGAGCAATTCTGCCAGGACTTGCCGGACACGGGCGGCACGATCTTCGTGCTTGACTACCTGCACCTCAGCCTTAAAGACGTCCCGGTCTCATTCCGGATCATTCGCGAGGTGACCGGACAGGGGCGATTCGTAAAACCCAAGCACGTGCTCGCGCTGGGTGCGCTGGAGCCGTATACCGTTTTTTACCAGGAGCCAGTCATCGAGGCCGATGCTTCATTCCAGGCGGAGTATGTGTTCACGGAGGATGGCGAATATATTGGTATCGTTACGGCAGGGCATCCGGTAAATGATAAGTTGTACCTTGCGGTCTTTCCGTTGCGTGTCGGGCGCTCTGGGAGCTCGTTGTTGCTGCCCGGTTCGATTGCGGCGCTTGTATTTGGTGGCGCGCTGGTCTGGCGACGACGCAGGCGTGCCCCATATCGGGGAGCGAGCGATGATCACGACGGGCCAGGAGCTTCCGCGTGATGAGTCGGAGTAAGTGGTTGGCGATTGCGATTTTGATTTTTCTCATCGCGTTTCCACCGCAATGGTACCCACTGGGCTTACGCCTCAAGGGCGCCCAGTGGTTTGGTGCGGCAGACTTCCGGGCCTTGCCGCCTTCTCTACCAACGGTCGGGGAAGCACCGGAACAGTTTTGCCCACCTGACCCGCAGGGCTGGCGCAGTCAACAGATCCTGGAAAATATCGAAATTGGTCGATCAGAGGCTTGCGTGGCTGACAATCCACACGCTGTCGCCGCATTCGTCAAGGGCACCAATAATGTCTCCCAGGATACCTTGCTGCGAAGTGGCTTGGCTGCCGACGCGGTAGAAAAAGGTCGTGACCTTGATGGCGACGGTGACCCTGACGAAATTCATATCCGGTTGGAGGTCGCGGAGCTCAATGGTGCCTCCATACTGGTAAACAGGCCCGTGACCCAGTACGCGATTGCGCCCGGAATTCAGCCCGGCCTTTGGGTGTTTGCGCCGAAGCTGGTAGGCATGGCGGTTGAGAATTTTGAATCCAATCGCGCGCGCCCTGCACTGCGGTTGCCATCTCCTGCCATCAGGATCGAGCAGGGCGACAAGGTTCAGCTGACGTTGGAAAACACCCATTACATGCCGCACACATTGCATCTCCATGGCGCTGATCATGATTTTATCGATGCGCGTGGTGAGGGCAATGACGGTGTGCCCATCACCAGTGAATCCCCTGTCATGCCCGGGAGTTCCAGGACCTACGAATTGGCCGCACGTCAAACTGGCACCATGTTTTACCACTGCCATGTGCAGCCGCATGTGCATGTCATGATGGGCTTACAGGGGCTGTTTATCATCGAGGAAAACCGACCCAATAACTGGCTGCAGTCACTCAATGTCGGCGCCGGGCTTGTGCGCGCCCCTTCGCAGGCGTCGCAGGAATCATTTGACCGTGAATATGATCTGCATTACCTGGACCTTGATGAGCAATTAAGTGAGCGCATACAGAAACAGAATGATCCGCGGCTGGTCACCCGCTCAATGCATCGCGAGTATGACATCACGGATTCAACTGTCGACTGGTTTACGCTTAACGGCAGGTCCTTTCCCTACACGTTCAGGGAGTCGTTGCTCACCGGAAGCGACGGGGACAGGATTCGCATGAGGGTGGTGAACGGCGGTTCGAAAGGAATTGCGCTGCATACGCATGGACATAAATTCTCCATCGCTGCACTTGACGGGGTGGCCTTGTCCCCGGAGCAAAGACACATGCGCGACGTTCTCTGGTTGGCCACTTCGCAAAGGGCAGACCTGGTGCTCACGCTGCAAAACGACGGCCTGCATGCATATGGTCCGGGCATCTGGCCTTTTCATGACCATCAATATCGCGGTGTTACCAACGACGGCATAGGACCGGGAGGTAATATCAGCGCGATAGTCTACGAGGAATACCTGAATGACACCGGCTGGCCGCAAACTCGCGGAGTACCCTGGGACGCCTATTTTACCTCGGCTTACTATCGCAAAGAGGTTCCGGTCTGGGAGAGCTACGCGCCTGGATTATTCTCAGACACGGGTATCGACTACCTGTTTCTGACGCGGTTGCTCGTGATGGCGCTGTGCGTCGGCGTCATCCTCGCCATTGTGTCTGCCAGCATTCGGTCCCGTCGCCAGCGAGTTGTGGTGGCAGACCCATGAGACGCTGCCTGCGATACCGATTCGCGATGCTGTTGGTTTTTTAGCCTGTACACGCCCTCGGTCAACAGGGAGGCTCGCATCACCATCATCATCACCACGAGATGCAGGTTATCAGCTCAGGGGTGGTGATGAATGAGAACCGGTCACGCCTTCCAAGAGGTTGCCCTGAAATTGCGCGGGACCATGCTGTCACCGTGCATGCCGGTCGCCAGTTCGCCAAAGATCAACCGGGTGTGATTTTCGGCATGAGCGCTTATGAAATCCGGGTTGAACCATGCAGTCGCGTCGAATTGACCTTTGTTAACGAAGATGAAGTGCGCCATCAATGGATGGTTCATGGCCTGCCCAATTATCTCTATCCAACGGGCATGTTTCATATCGAGGCTGCGGGCGGTGAGACCATGACGGGCAGTTTCATTGTTCCGGGAGAAGACCAGACCTACCTCATCCATTGCGACATGGCCCAGCACATGGAAAAAGGTATGCGCGGTCAATTAATTGTCGGTGACGGCAGTGGAGACTTGTGGGGCGTACCCGGAATCAGTGATCCTTTTTATCGTGCCAGTTACCTTCCCGAGATGGCCCCGATGTGGTTGATACTGGTCGGTCTTGCGGCGTTTTTTTTCACGCTCCGAGCCGTGCGTGCCGACTGAGGAAAACCCGAGCACAGGAGTCGATTTGCGTCCAAACTTTCAATGATCCTGCAAATATGCGACACTCCGGCGCAATGGTAAAACAAAGCACAAGCGGTTCAGTGTAAATCGCAGCCAAAAAAGTGCACGTACGCTCATCAATTCACTAGGTAAACAGGGTCCATATCATGAAATGCATGTACTACCTTGTACCCAACATGGTGACTTGTCACCAAGTTTCTGACGACCTCAAGGACGTCGGCGTGGAAGAGTGGTTTGTCCATGTCGTCTCCAAAGACAAGGGCGGAGTTCAGAGGGAGAAATTGCAGTCAAGCAACTGGCTGGAGACGCGGGACCTGCTCCGATGCGGGTTCATCGGCGCGAACATCGGATTCATCGCCGGCGTCCTAGCGGCCGGCGCGATGATGCTATTCAAACCGTTCGGGTCCGAACTTCCAGGGGTGGCCTATTTTTTCATGGTCGTTGTCGCCACCCTGTTTGGCGCCTGGGTTGGGGGACTTACCGGAATCGACAGCGAAAACCAGAAATTAAGACGATTTCATGATGATCTGGAAGCTGGTAAGTCCCTGATCCTGATTTACGCACGAAAAGGTATGGGCGCAATAATCAAACAGATGATGCGTGAACGGCATCCCGAGTCGAGGCATGTCGCGACCGACAGGCATTTCATCAATCCTTTCGCACAGGTAGAACGTCGCCGTCGGCGCCAGAGGACCCAACAGATCGTGCAGCAATAACGTAAATCAACCAAGGAATGTAGAATGTTAACGGCCGCCATAATTTTCTTTCTGCTGATCGTCACCATTGTTTTTCACTTCACCAATCCCTGGTGGTTTACGGAATTGGCTGCGGACTGGGGAGATATAGACACCACGGTCATCATCACATTTTGGGTGACTGGGGTGGTTTTCATCATCCTGAACGTCTTCCTGGCCTGGGTCGTTTACCGTTACCGACACCGCGAGGGCCAAAAAGCGCACTACGAACCCGAGAGTAAGAAACTGGAGTGGTGGCTGACCGTACTGACCTCGATCGGTGTGATAGCCATGCTGGCGCCAGGGCTCTGGGTTTGGGATCGCATCATCTCCGTCCCGGAAGACGCCGAAGTGGTGGAAGCAGTTGGCCAGCAATGGCATTGGAGCTTCCGTTTTCCCGGTGAAGATGGCGTTCTGGGTGAAGTTGACGTGGGCTTGATGTCTGTCGAGAACCCATTCGGGATGAAGCCCGACGATCCGGCAGGTAGAGACGACGTCCTCGTGGACAATCCGGAACTGCACCTCAAGATGGGCCAGCCCTACAAGCTGGTGCTCCGCTCCAAGGATGTTTTGCATAACTTCACCGTCCCGCAATTCAGGGTCAAGATGGACCTCATTCCCGGTATGACTCCATACATCTGGCTGGAGCCCAACAGGGTGGGTCGTTATGACATCCTGTGTGAGGAATTGTGTGGCATTGCACACTTCGCGATGCGTGGCGCTGTTGTGGTCGAGGAAGAGGGTGATTTCGACAGCTGGCTGGAGGAACAGCCCACCTACGGGGAAATTCTGGCCACTGCTGATCCGGACCCAATGTCCGGGCAGGCATCTTATGCCGTGTGCGCCGCCTGCCATGGGGCGGACGGTGCGGGCAACGCCATGTTGAATGCTCCCAAGCTGACCGGCCTCCAGGACTGGTACCTGAAGCGCCAGTTATACAATTTCAAACATGGTTTGCGAGGCGGCACCGCGGATGATATCTACGGTGCTCAAATGGTGCCAATGGCAGCCACGATTACCACGGACGCGGTGATGAATAACCTGGTCGCTTACATTGGCTCACTACCTGATTCTACGATGAGCAGCACCGTTCAGGGCGACGTGGAGCAGGGCCAAGCCATATACACGACCTGCAGTTCCTGCCATGGGACTGATGGCCAGGGCATCTGGTCACAGAAGGCGCCGAGGTTGACCGCTACCGATGACTGGTATCTGGTCCGGCAACTGGAAAATTACCGGAAGGGCGTTCGGGGCTCACACCCGGAAGATCTTTACGGAAAGCAGATGAACCTGATGTCGAGCATGTTACGCAGTGAACAGGCGGTCAATGACGTCGTTGCCTATATCAATACTTTGTAATCAATTTACCGGAGAACACTCAGATGGCGTACGTAGCGATAGCAGACAGGGATCATGAACAGCACCTTCATGACCCACAGACGTTCATCACCAAGTACATCTGGAGCCAGGACCACAAGGTCATTGCAGTTCAGTACTCATTGACGGCCATTGCCGTAGGGCTGGTTGCGCTGGTACTCAGTTTAGTCATGCGCCTGCAACTCGGTTTCCCTGACACCTTTTCCTTTATTACGCCAGACGAGTACTACCAGTCCATTACCATGCACGGAATGATCATGGTGATCTACTTGTTGACCGCCCTGCTGCTGGGAGGGTTCGGTAACTACCTTATCCCACTGATGTGTGGTGCGAGGGATATGGTTTTCCCATTTATGAATATGCTCAGTTACTGGGTGTATTTGCTGTCAGTCCTCGTATTGTGCGCCAGTTTTTTTGTTTCCGGAGGTCCGACGGGTGCGGGATGGACCTTGTATCCGCCACAGGTGATCTTGCCGGGAACCCCAGGTGTGAACGGGGGCATCATACTGATGCTGGCGTCACTCGGATTGTTCATCGTCGCTTTCACCATGGGCGGATTGAATTATGTGACGACCGTATTGCAGGCGCGTTGTCGTGGGATGACGCTGATGCGCATGCCCTTGTCGATCTGGGGCATCTTCGTGGCCACCATACTGGGTCTGCTGGCATTTCCTGCCCTGCTCGTCAGCGCAATCATGCTGCTGCTCGACTCTATTGTGGGGACCAGCTTTTTCATGCCGCAGTTGTTGTCAATGGGTGAAATTCCCGACTACGAGGGCGGAAGCCCAATCCTGTTCCAGCACTTGTTCTGGTTTTTTGGACACCCCGAGGTGTACATCGTGGCGCTTCCAGCTTTCGGGGTGATCTCGGATCTCGCAGCGGTCCACGCGCGGAAGAACATTTTTGGCTATCGCATGATGGTCTGGGCGATCCTGGCGATTGGTATCATTTCCTTTATCGTGTGGGCTCACCACATGTATGTCAGTGGAATGAATCCCTATTTTGGTTTCTTCTTCGCCACCACAACGCTCATCATTGCCATTCCAACGGCCTTGAAGGTTTACAACTGGGTGCTGACGCTTTGGCGGGGCGACATCCATTTAACGGTGCCCATGCTGTTTGTCATAGGGTTTATTTTTACCTTTATCAACGGCGGCATCACGGGACTATTTCTCGGCAATGTGGCAGTGGACATGCCCTTGTCGGATACCTATTTCGTGATTGGTCATTTCCACATGGTCATGGGCGTATCACCGGTACTGGCGGTTTACGGGGCTATTTATCATTGGTATCCGAAAATTACCGGACGGATGCTGGACGACAAACTGGGGCGAATACATTTCTGGCTGACGCTGTTCGGCACATATGCCATCTACCTGCCCATGCACTATCTCGGCATCCTGGGTCTGCCCAGACGTTATTTTGCGATGGGCGACACCTCATTCATTCCCGACTCGGCGCAGGCCATGAATGCGGGAATCTCGATCGCTGCGTTCTTTGTGGCAGTGGTGCAACTGATCTTCCTCTTCAACCTGTTCTGGAGCCGTAAGCACGGCAAACCCTCCGGCCACAATCCATGGAAAGCGACGACACTGGAATGGCAGACACCCCAGACGCCTCCCGTGCATGGAAACTGGGGACCGGAACTTCCCGTGGTGTATCGCTGGGCTTACGACTACAGCGTGCCGGGCGCAACGCAGGACTACATTCCCCAAACCGTCGCGCCGGAAGACATGCCAGGCGCGCGGGCCCATGAGGAAGGCGAGGGCGCGCACTCGTGAGTCTTCTGAAAAAGGTCATGGTCAAGCCGTGGGAACACACCGGCGAGCCGGAGGGCGCACACGGCGACATGGTGATCCACCAGGCACCGGCCAAGACTGGCTTGTTCGTGTTCCTGTCAGTTTTGAGCAGTTTTTTCATGCTCATCATGATCAGTTATTACACGCGCAGCCTGTTTCCGGATTGGGAGATGCTCTCAGACCCACGGATTTTGTGGGTGAATACCTTGGTCTTGGTTTTTGCTAGCGTGGCCATGCAACTGGCAAGCTCTGCATCAAAAACCGGTGATTATTCCAGGGTAAAGAGACCCATGATCGTCGGCGGATTGCTGACCCTGATCTTCATCGGTGGACAACTCATGGCATGGGAGCAGCTTGTTGAACAAGGTTTTTACCTTCAGGCCAACCCTTCGTTCGCCTTCTACTATCTTTTGACTGGCCTGCATGCATTGCACTTGCTGGGCGGACTCTGGTTTCTGGCACGTGTGTGGCTGGGAATGGGCAAGGAAGAGGGCCAGGAGCGCGCCTGTCGTGTTGCCGGAACGATGGCGACTTATTGGCATTACCTGCTTTTGCTCTGGCTGGTGATGTTCGTTTTACTGCTCAAGACTTAAAAAACCCAACTGGGGACGAAAAGCATGACCGAGGAAACACTCCCAAGACTGGACTCAGCGTCGGCCAATAGCGGCATGCGGAGTATCGTGACGGATTTCGCTGACGATAAGCAGACGTTTCATGTGCCTTGGGGTAAGGCCATGATGTGGATATTCCTGCTGAGCGACACCTTTATTTTCTCGTGTTTCCTGATCAGCTACATGAATGTACGGATGAGCACGCGCGTGGAATGGCCATTTCCAAGCGAGGTGTTTGCATTGAGTCTCGGGGGGGATCCTATTCCGCTCATATTAATCGCAATCATGACTTTCGTGCTGATCACATCCAGCGGCACGATGGCACTTGCTGTAAATTACGGCTACCGCAAGGATAAACGTAAAACTGTGTTGCTCATGTTGGCGACGGCACTGCTGGGCGCCACATTTGTGGGCATGCAGGCGTTTGAGTGGACGAAGCTGATCGTGGATGAGGGCGTCAGACCCTGGGGTAACCCGATGGGCGCAGCTCAATTCGGAGCGACGTTTTTCATGATCACCGGGTTTCACGGTATGCACGTGAGTGCCGGGGTAATCTACCTGCTGGTTGTGGCCAACAGGGTGAGAAACGGCTACTACGATCGGCATCGTGGCGGAAACTACGAGATGGTCGAGATTGCCGGCCTGTACTGGCACTTTGTTGACCTGGTATGGGTGTTCATTTTCGCATTTTTCTACTTGTGGTGATGAGATGACGACAACAGAAATGGAAGGAACTAAGGCCGACGGCCATCAACAACATCCGCTCGGGATTTATCTCACGGTCTGGTTCCTGCTGTTCATACTCAGCGCGTTCTCCTATGCCGTGGATTATTACCAATTACAGGGTTACCTGCGTTGGACGCTGATTTTGATCTTCATGTTCCTCAAGGCGGGTGCCATCATTGCGATATTCATGCACATGGCCTGGGAGCGATTGGCATTGATTTACGCCATCCTGGTGCCACCCTTGTGCCTGCTGGTGTTTATCGGCCTGATGGCGATTGAAGGGGATTACACGATGCTGACTCGCCTGACCGTTTTTGGAGAGGCGGAGCCAGTGGAGTCACCGCACCACTGAACCCGGCCTGAAGAGCCTCTCGCTCGTCGTTCAGTCTGTTATCCAGTCTTCTACAGGGGGGCAGGAGCAGATCAGGTTGCGGTCCCCGAACACATTATCGACGCGGCTCACCGGGGGCCAGTACTTTGATTGTCTCGAGTTGATTCCTGCCGGATACGCCGCTTGCGAACGCTCGTAGCGGTGAGGCCAGTCGTTGACCATATCGAACGCGGTATGAGGCGCGTTCGTCAGCGGGTTGTCCTTGGGGTCCCAGTGCCCATCCTCCAATTCTCGAATTTCCTGGCGGATGGCAAGCATCGCATCACAAAAGCGATCAATCTCTTCAAGTGGCTCGCTTTCTGTCGGCTCGATCATTAACGTTCCCGGTACGGGGAACGACATAGTAGGTGAATGAAATCCGTAATCAATCAATCGTTTAGCTACATCTTCTTCAGTAATTCCGCAGCTATCTTTGAAGGGTCTCAGGTCGATGATGCACTCGTGCGCCACCCGATCGTTACGGCCGGTATAGAGCACTTCGTAGGCCGTAGATAAGCGCTTGGCGATGTAGTTGGCACTCAAAATGGCCACCTGGGTGGCTTTGCGCATGCCGTTTGCGCCCATCATCGTGATGTAGGCCCAGGAAATGGGCAAAATTCCGGCACTCCCCCAAGGCGCTGCTGCAACAGCGGCATTAGCGCTGGCTGGGCCATCGAGGGTGATCAGGCTGTGTCCCGGCATGTGCGGTTCGAGGTGTGCACCCACGCAGATCGGACCTACACCCGGGCCACCGCCACCGTGTGGGATACAGAAGGTCTTGTGCAAATTGAGGTGGGACACATCGGCGCCAAAGCGTCCGGGCGCTGCGCAGCCCACCAGGGCATTCAGATTCGCGCCATCGACATAAACCTGTCCACCATGGTCATGGATGACTTCACAGATTTCGCGTATGTCCTCCTCAAAGACGCCATGTGTCGAGGGATAGGTGATCATCAGGGCGGCGAGTTGACTGGAATGGGCTTCCGCCTGCCGTGTGAGGTCTTCAAGGTCTACATTGCCTCTCTCGTCACAGCGAACCAGCACGATCTTCATTCCGCACATTGCGGCACTGGCCGGGTTGGTGCCGTGCGCCGATGAAGGGATCAGACAAACATTGCGCTCGGGCTCCAGGTTCGATTCGTGAAATGACTTGATGGCCAGAAGTCCGGCGTATTCACCCTGGGAACCGGCGTTGGGTTGCAGGGATACGGCATCATAGCCCGTGCAGGCGATCAGCATTTTTTCGAGTTCTTTTATCAATGCCCGGTAACCCTTGGTCTGATGTGCAGGCGCAAAGGGGTGAATGTCACAGAACTCAGGCCAGGTGATCGGAATCATCTCCGTTGTGGCGTTGAGTTTCATGGTGCAAGAACCCAGGGAAATCATCGCATGGGTCAGAGACAGGTCTTTGTTTTCCAGTCGCTTCAGATACCGCAGCATGCTGGTTTCAGAGTGATAGCTGGAGAAAACAGGGTGCTGCAAAAATGGGCTTTGTCTTTGAAGTTCATCCGGTATTGCCCGCCAGCTGCCGGGCATGGGCGCGGTATCTGCAGTATGGGAAAGTTTTTCCAGCTGGGAAAAGGCGCGCAGAACAATTTTGATATGCTCGCTGGTACTGCGTTCATTGACGCTGATGCGGATGAGGCCGCCCTGGCGCCACAAATTGACACCTCCAGCCTCTGCGGCGGCACAGATTTTTGCGGCCTGCTCAGCATTGACAGTGATGCTCAGGGTGTCGAACCAGTGTTCGTTGTGGGGTGGATGACCCAGTGATTTCAGCCCATGCGCAAGTGTGCCGCACAGTCGATGGATTCGGAGCGCTATTTCCCGCAAACCCTCCGCGCCATGATAGCTCGCATAAAAACCACTGATCACCGCCAGCAGCGCCTGTGCGGTACAGATGTTGCTGGTGGCCTTGTCTCTCCGGATATGCTGCTCGCGGGTTTGCAGTGCCATCCGCAACGCCGTGCGTCCATGGCGGTCTTTGGACACACCGATGACGCGGCCGGGCAGTGCGCGCTTGTAGTCATCGCGGGTGGCAAAAAATGCTGCGTGGGGACCGCCAAAACCCATCGGGACGCCCAGTCTCTGAGCAGAGCCCACGACGACGTCCGCACCCAGCTCTCCAGGCGGGGTCAAGAGTACCGTGCTCAGCAGATCAGTAGCGACAGTGACAAGGGCACCCCGCTCGTGTGCGGCAGCAATCATTTCACGTGGGTCATAAACCTGCCCGTCAGCTGCGGGATATTGCAGCAGCACGCCAAAGAAGTCACCTGACGCCACTTGCTCTGACGCGTCCCCGAGAACAATTTCGATATCCATGTGCCGGGCTCGATTGCTTAACACGTCCAGGGTCTGGGGGAACACAGATTGATCCACCAGAAAGCGTCTTGATTTCGCTTTCCTGTTCACGCGCTGCATCATGGTCATGGCCTCGGCTGCAGCGGTCGCCTCATCCAGCAGCGAGGCGTTCGCGAGAGCCATTCCAGTGAGGTCGCTTACCATCTGTTGAAAATTAAGCAGTGCCTCGAGTCGACCTTGCGAAATTTCTGCCTGGTAGGGCGTGTAGGCGGTATACCAGCCCGGATTCTCGAGCACGTTCCGCTGTATCACCGATGGGAGAATTGTCTCGTGATAACCCATGCCAATCATGTTGTGCAGCACTTGGTTATCGGCCGCCATGGACTTCAGTCGCTGCAGGGCTTCCACTTCGCTGAGCGCTGCGGATAATGCGAGCGGTTCATCGCTCTGTATGCTGGGCGGCAAGGTGCTGGCGATCAGTTCGTCCAGGGAGTTCAGCCCGAGACTTTCCAGCATCCCTTGGATTTCTGAATCCCTGGGGCCAATGTGTCGATCGCAAAACGACCGACCGCTTGCGCGTACTTCATTCACGTGCTCAGGGCCTGGCTCATTATCTTTATTTGGGCTCATTCAATTGCTCTGGAATCGAATTGTTGTCAGTGGCGTTTTTGCTGCGCGCTGCGCGGTGAGAGTTTATACCTGTTTGGAATTCAGGCCGTTAAAAGGTGCATATAGTGGTCCGCCAGCAGAAATGCAAACAGTAGCATCAGGTAGACGATCGAGTAGCCAAACACACGCATTGGCAAGGTGGAGTCATCATCCACCAAGAGACGAAAAGCATGCCATAAAAAGCCGATATTGAGGACCGTCGCGCCCGCAAGGTAGGGCAAGCCACTCATACGGGTGAGGTAGGGCAGCGTGGTCACAATGACCAGTAAAATGGTGTAGAACAGGATGTGCCACAAGGTGAACCTGACTCCGTGCGTCACGGGCAGCATCGGGATATCCACTGCGGCGTACTCCTTGCGACGATGAATGGCAAGGGCCCAGAAATGGGGGGGCGTCCAGACGAATATGATCAGGAACAGGATAATGGCGCCCGGGTCTACATTGCCGGTCATGGCCACCCATCCGAGCAGTGGAGGTGCGGCCCCGGCAGCTCCGCCGATCACGATATTCTGGGGTGTCGCCCTCTTGAGCCACATTGTGTAAAGCACCGCGTAGCCTATCAGCGAGAGGAAAGTCAGAATCGCAGTCAGCGTATTAACCCATAACACCAGAATCGTCATCGAGATCACGCCCAGAACGAGGGCGAGGGACAGGACCTGCTGAACGCTCAATTGCCCTGTAGGTAAAGGACGCCCTCGCGTTCGTGACATCAGGGCGTCGACACGTTGATCAATCAGGTGATTGATGGCTGCGGCGGATGATGCTGCCAACCCTATTCCCAGCGTCGCGCTCAGCGAGGTGATAAATTCTGGCCAGCCCGGAACCGCGAGGAACATGCCGACGACAGCGGTAAACACGATAAGCGCCACCACCCGGGGTTTACATACTTCGATGTAATGACCGATCGCGGCAGCCATGGGCTCACTGGAATCGCAATTTCGAACGATGAGTCAGCCAAATCATGACCGCGAGCAGTAGAGCGCCGGTTCCGTTATGTGCGACCGCATTGGGTAGCGGCAGGTAGAGTACAACATTGAGAATCCCAAGAAGCACCTGTGCGCACAGCACAACGGCCAGTAATACGCCACCCGAGCGACTCGTGGATTTAAGCGACAATTGCACGGCAAGGATGCCCAGGACAAGGAATGTGACCACAGCGCCAAATCTATGGGCCAGATGGATCGCAGTGCGTGACGGCTGGTCGAGAACGCCACCTTCGTAATCTACTCCAATTTCCCTGAACAGCACAAAGCCCTCCTTGAAATTGGTGTCTGGCCAGATTTCTCCGTGGCAGGTAGGGAAATCAGGACACGCAAGAGCAGCATAATTCGCACTGGTCCATCCACCGAGCGCCAATTGGCCCACCAGGACGATCAAACCGGCCAGAATCAATGGACGAAAAGGGAGATATGCATCGGGGGGTTCGGTATATTGCTTGCCACGAGAGTTCATTACCAGCCAGATCAGCATCCCAAATGTCGCGAGCCCGCCAAGCAGGTGCGCCATGACGATGACGGGGAGCAATTTCAGGGTAACCGTCCACATTCCCAATGCTGCTTGGGCGAAGATGAGAACGAGGAGTGCCATTGCGATTTTCTGAATATTGTTCCTTCTCAGGCGATGTTTCCAGGCCTGATAGTTGATCATCAGCACCAGTACAACCAGTGCACCGGCGAGATATCGGTGTACCATCTCCCGCCAGGCTTTGCCGGTCTCAACGGGGCGTTCTGGATAGGCCTCGTTGGCCAGCACAATTTCGGTTTCGGCGACTGGCCAGGTGAGCTTGCCATAACAGCCCGGCCAGTCCGGGCAACCCAGGCCCGCATGGGAGAGCCGAACGTAAGCGCCCAGCACAATGACGAAGAATGCGACGATGGTCGCGATTACCACGAGTCGGTGAAATCCAATTTTCACAATGCTTAACCGTCTAGTTTGGAATACGTCAACAGCCGCTTCAGATCCTGCTTGATTTTTTGCGCATCTGTGGTGGCTGAGTAGTGCATCATTATATTGCCAAGCGGATCGATCATGAAACCTGAGCCTGACAGTGTGCCATCATTGACAACAGGCCGGACCAGTTCCTCAAGGGTGGTGCCCGAGCTCCTCGTGGCTTCCTTGGAGACCATAATGCTGGCATTGGGGTCGAGTTCCAGCAATTGTTGGCTCAATTCATCCGAGCGCTCAGACAGCCAGAGGAAGATGCGTACCCGATCCTGGTGACGACCAGTCGCCTTATGCATCTGACGCAGACCGACCACCGACTCCGTGCACGTGCGCAGACAAGGCGTTGGAATCTTGTAGACGATGCTCCAGTGCCCGAGCAAAAGAGATTGGTATTCTTCTGACCACTCAACCGCAACGGGGGGTTGCACCAAGCGGCCATGATTGACCGTCGATTGGGGTCCGAGGTTGAACATACCCACGGACATCATCCAGGCCACCACGAGCGGTAACAAAAACATGGTGGCAATGATCAGCAAGGTCAGTCTAGACTTCATGTCCTTTAAGCCTTATCAGCGTTGCGGCGAGGCCGAAACATCCTCAAGCCCCAGATTAACACCGCGGCCGCCGTGAGGGCGAACCATTGAAATGCATAGGCGCCATGCATTTCGGGCCGCATCGTAGCGGGTTTCCAGTCTCTGCCGACAAAGCCATGGGGCTGGTCAGCATCCAGCAGCACGATCCATGGCAGCAATTCTTTCTGAAGGGCCGTTTCAATCGCGGGTAAATCAAAGTAGGTCATTAACTGAGGCCATTGATCTTCACCCAACTGGTCCGACGCGCCCAGCTTGGGCCCGGATTGGGGTGGTGCGTTCAACCGGCCATATAGGGGTAGTTCGATATCCGGGGTGCTGATTGTGGGAAGTGTGCTGCGATCCGGCGGCAGTGGCTTCCAGCCCCTGTTAACCAGTAGCACCTGGCCTTCAAGGGTTGTGAAAGGCGTCAGCACATGCACGCCAGCCTGCGCCTCGTAAATTTTGTTGTCGAGCAAGAAGTGACGTTGGGAATCGTAATGCCCGGTCGCGCGCACCTGTGCGAAGGGCTGTTCGGCAGCCACGGCGTCTCCCAGGCTCATTTGGGGCGCATTGGCGAAGGCTTCAAACAAAGCGGCCTTCTCAGACTTCCGTTCCAGTTGCCATAGCCCAAGGCTGCTAAAAATGACCGCCAGGAGGCCCATAAGTAACGTAAACTTAAACGGTGAGCGAG
Organism: Candidatus Nitrosopumilus sp.; assembly: GCA_964225175.1. GTDB lineage: Bacteria > Pseudomonadota > Gammaproteobacteria > Xanthomonadales > SZUA-36 > WTJD01. Next base: position 46,072 of record CAXQNK010000065.1, read on the forward strand.
GAGACATGGCCTTGGCCTGTGTAACGAGACGTTTTTGAGTGGCTATACTGACACCGGACACCTGGAGGGATAGGGAGCGCTATGACCATAAAAATTCTTACTTTGCTGTTCATCATCGCAATTTTGTATAACCTGGCGTCAGCCTTGTATTTTCTCGTCAGGGATCATGGCAAGCACGACCGAATGATTCGACGACTGACCTGGCGAGTTGGCCTCTCACTTGTACTGTTCCTGCTGCTGTGGGGTGCGTACCAGATTGGCTGGATTGAGCCCAGCAGCGGCCCCGTTCGTATCCCGCCCACGCTGGAGCAAGCGGGGACGGGCTGAGCGTGAAAACCGCGCAAAAGAGCTGCGTTTTCAGCAGAGCGCGCCAGGCCGACCGTTGGTCTCAGTAAACGTATACAAAAATAAACAGGCCAAGCCAGACAACGTCAACGAAGTGCCAGTACCAGGCGACCGCCTCGAACGCAAAGTGATGGTCCGGTTTGAAATGTCCACGCATGCATCGTATGGCAATGATGGCGAGCATCACCGCGCCCAGCGTGACGTGAACGCCATGAAAACCCGTCAACATGAAGAAGGTGGATCCGTAAATCCCTGATCCCAGCGTGAGCCCCAGGTGCTGATAGGCCTCCTGATACTCGAGAATCTGGAAGTACACGAATACAAAACCGAGCAGAACCGTGGCAAGCAGCCAACCGATCAGCGCCTGTCGCTGCTCGCTTTTCAGGGCGTGATGCGCCAAGGTGACGGTAGCGCCCGAGCAGAGCAGAATCATGGTGTTTAAGAAAGGCACGCCAAACGCCGGGATCGTTCCGAAGTCCCCACCGAGTTCCGCGGGCCCATTGGTTGGCCAATGGTCCACGTATCCGCGCCAGAGGAACTCATTGGTTGAAGCTCCAGATCCCTCTCCGCCAAGCCATGGCCCGACCAGGGCGCGTGCGTAGAACAGGGCGCCGAAAAAGCAGGCGAAAAACATGATTTCGGAGAAAATAAACCACACCATTCCCATGCGGAACGAGGTATCAACTTGCGCGTTATACATCCCGCTTTCACTTTCTCGAATGACTTCGGCGAACCAACCGAACATCATGTACACAAGAATCAGGGCTCCGGCGATGAATGTCCATGGCGCAGTCGATGAGCCATTCATCCATAACGCGGCACTGACCAGCATCGTGCACATACCAATAGAGCCAATGATTGGCCATTTCGTGCCGTGGGGAACGTAGTACTGGGGGTTCGTGTTCAGGGACATAACTGGGGCCTCAATGACCAGGTGTTAGTTGTGCGATGGTCGATGACGACTCATCCAAGAAAAACGTGTAAGACAGTGTGAGCTCTTCGATTTCCTCGGGAAGGTCCGGGTCGATGTAAAATCTCAGGGGCATCACTTTCTGCTCTCCCGCATCCAGCCCCTGGGCAGTGAAGCAAAAGCATTCCGTTTTGACAAAATACAGACTCGCTTCTGGCGGTGACACGTTGTAAACCGCGCGGCCGATGACTTCTCTGGATTCGAGGTTGCTTACTTCGTAGGCAGCTTCCGCCGGCATGCCGACCTGAACATCCATGAGTTGGGTCACAGGTCGGAACTGCCAGGGCAGGGCCGAATTGGTCGTGGCATCGAACCGCAGCTTTACCGTGCGGTCCTCCGCGCGCATCAGGGGAGCCTTTTCAGCCACACGAACTCCGGCTTGCCCGATGCCCGTGATTTCGCAGAAACGTTCGTATAACGGTGGCATGCCAAAAACCCCGAAAGCAAACATGGCAACGGCCATTACTGCCAGCTTGCCGATAAGCCGCCCGTGGCTTTTGTGTGGCTGGGCGTTCATCGGCCGACGATGCCCGTGAGCATAAACGCGCCGAAGATGACTGCGACAACCGCGCCGAGTATGCACGCGGTTTGCCGGGCCTTAGCGCGTTGCTGGGCAATATTTCTTGAGCCTGTCATTGATTAACCCAATGTGATTCCCTGGGAGTGTGCTCCCACATTTCCGGGTCAACTACCGGCGGTGTATCGAAGGTGTGGTGTGGTGCCGGTGACGCCACGGTCCACTCGAGCCCTCTGGCATCCTCCCATACCCGGTCTGTGGCCTTGACCTTGCTGCCCCGCACGCAGTGGATGATGACGCCCAGGAAGATCAATTGCGTGGCGCCAAACAGGAAGCCACCAATAGAGGACCACATGTTGAAATCTGCAAACTGCGGTGAATAGTCAGGTATGCGTCTCGGCATACCCGCCAGTCCAAGGTAGTGTTGTGGGAAGAACAGAAGATTCACGAAAATAGCGGACAGCCAGAAGTGAATTTTCCCCCACCGCTCGGAATACATGTTCCCCGTCCATTTGGGCAGCCAGTAATAGGTCCCTGCCATCAAGGCGAACACGGCTCCCGGTACGAGCACGTAGTGGAAGTGCGCGACCACGAAATAGGTGTCGTGGTATTGCAGGTCTGCCGCGGCGATGGACAGCATGAGCCCTGACAAGCCGCCTATGGTGAACAACACTACGAAACCGATCGCGAACAACATGGGTGTTTCAAAGGTCATGGAGCCCCGCCACATCGTGCTGACCCAGTTGAATACCTTCACGCCGGTAGGTACGGCAATCAGCATCGTTGCATACATGAAGAAAAGCTCGCCCTCGAGCGGCATGCCCACTGTAAACATGTGGTGCGCCCAAACGATGAACGACAGGAAGGCAATACTCGCGGTCGCATAAACCATGGCTGAATAGCCGAACAGGGGCTTTCTTGCGAAGGTGGGCAGAATCTGGGAGACCACGCCGAACGCCGGCAATATCATGACATAGACTTCGGGATGCCCAAAGAACCAGAAAATGTGCTGGAACAGGACCGGGTCACCACCACCTGCAGCGTTGAAGAAACTGGTTCCGAAGAAGTGATCTGTCAGCAACATGGTCACGGCACCCGCCAGCACCGGCATCACGGCTATGAGGAGGTAGGCGGTTATCAGCCAAGTCCATACGAAAAGCGGCATGCGCAGCAGTGACATGTCAGGTGCGCGCATGTTCATAATAGTGGCGATGATGTTGATCGACCCCATGATAGAGGAAATCCCCATCATGTGAACGGCAAAAACCACGAAAGCAAAGCTGTTACCCGTTTGCAGGCTGAGCGGCGGGTAGAGCGTCCAGCCGGAAGCTGGCCCACCAGAGTCCATGAACAAGGTGGAGAGCAGCATGGTGAACGCGAAAGGCAGAATCCAGAAGCTCCAGTTGTTCATTCGCGGTAGCGCCATGTCAGGGGCTCCGATCATGAGAGGGATCATCCAGTTTGCGAATCCGACCCAAGCCGGCATCACAGCGCCAAACACCATGATCAGTGCATGCATGGTGGTCATTTGGTTGAAGAAATCCGGTTGAACCAACTGCAGACCCGGCATGAACAACTCCGCCCTGATGACCATCGCCATGGCCCCGCCAACGAAAAACATGATCAGGGAAAAAACCAGGTAGAGGGTGCCGATGTCCTTATGGTTCGTGGTGAATAGCCAGCGAGCCAGTCCTTTTGGCTGGTGATGGCCGTGGTGATCATCGTGATGATCGTGTGCGTGTGTCTCAGGCGTTCCTGCGATACTGCTCATTTCTGTCTAACCCCTGTTAACGGCGGTGATGGCATTGCGGGATTGGGCTTGCTGCCCTGACTGCTGCTCGGCGAGCCATTGGCGATACTCGTTTTCCGGGACTGCCTTGACGACGATAGGCATGAACCCATGATCTTTGCCGCACAACTCGGCGCATTGCCCTCGGTAGGTTCCCGGCTGCTCAATGATGGTCCAGGCTTCATTGATGAATCCGGGGATTGCGTCCCGTTTCCAGCCAAATTCCGGGACCCACCAGGCATGGAGAACGTCGTCAGCGGTGATGAGGAATTTGATTTTTTTGCGAATGGGCAGCACCAGTGGCTTGTCCACGTCAAGGAGGTAATTGCTGACGTCTTCCGGGCTGGTTCCGGATTTGAGCTGACGAGCCGCGTTGGAGGCACTGTTGAGGCTGCTGATGAAACTGACGTCCTCGTCGATGTAGTCGTATTTCCACCGCCACTGGAATCCAGTCACCTTGATGGTCAATTCCGCGCCTGAAGGGTCTTCCATTTCAATCAGCGCTTTTGTGGCGGGTATGGCCATGATCACAAGAATCAACACGGGGATTACCGTCCAGATGATTTCCGCCCTCGTGCTATGGGTGAAGGTTGCTGGCTCCTGGCCTCGCGACTTACGGTGCAGGATGATCGAGGTGAACATCGCGGTAAACACGAGGATGCCGATCACGACACAGATCCACAAGATGACCATGTGCAGTTCATGATGGGTTGCGCTCTGCGGCGTAACGCCTACAGGCATGTTGAATTTGTTGCCTGTCATGGCTGGCCCCGCCAACAGCAACCAGAAGGTGGCGCTCAGTGCGGCAAGGACGGCCAATGCAACAATGATGGTGTTTTCTCTTTTCATCCGCGGATTTTAACCTTGGCGGTCTGGGGGTGAGCTTCGTCGGCCCCTGATGAATGTCCGGCCCTGTTCCGTCTGCTAGATTCCCATTCAAAAAAACAAATAGACACCGCCGCAGCGGTTTGCCTGAGTTTTGTTTTCTAATGTTGGGACACTGACGCCGGAGAAGGCCAACCTGAAACACATATTGTATCTTTTCAGGTAAAACTCAAGCAAGAAATATGGCAAAAATTCACAAAGATCATGCCCTGCTGGAGCCGTGCCTTGAACTTTTGTGGTCGCCACTGGCGCAGGCGCTTAAAATCACATCCTCAGGGACAACCAAGGCGTCGCTGCGAGCGCCCTCCTGGTTGCGCCTCACTTAAACAGCTTGAACGGAGAATCCAACTTGGACCAGCACACGCCGCTACAGTTTATCAGTGCCTCTTTTCCTGATGCTGAGCCAGAGCGAGACCGCCTTTCCCGGTTGTATCACGCCGATGAGACTGCGTTGGTCTCTGAGTTGCTGGCCGCGGCAGAGTTGCGTGAAGACGCTGCTCACAGGGTTCAGAAACTGGCCCAGGACCTCGTCAAGTGCGTCAGAGGCCGGCGTGAGGACCAGGGTCCCTTGGAGGCTGTTATGCAGGAATATGACCTGTCCTCGGAGGAAGGGGTCATATTAATGTGCCTTGCTGAGGCCTTGTTGAGAATTCCAGACGCTGACACTGCGGAATCCCTGATCGCGGATAAACTCTCGGTCGCCAACTGGGAGTCACACCTTGGCAAGAGTGAGTCTGTATTCGTGAATGCTTCGACCTGGGGCCTGATGCTCACCGGTAAACTGGTTCGCCTTGGCGAGGACAGCCTGCGCGGCATGGGCCGTATTCTAGGGCGGATGGTCAATCGGAGTGGTGAACCGGTGGTTCGCTCTGCAATTCGGCAAGCGATGCGAATTATGGGTTTTCAGTATGTCATGGGTCGCAATATAGAGGAAGCGCTTGATCGG
>CAXQNK010000066.1:0-9949 GCA_964225175.1 Candidatus Nitrosopumilus sp.
TGTTCAGCCCGCGGAGGTGGATGCCTTGCAGCACCCGGCGGTGGGTGGCGTGGTTCTGTTCACCCGAAATTACGTCAGCCCGGAACAGCTGGGAGAGCTGACGGATGCCATTCGAACAGGCGCGAAACGTCGATTGCTTGTTGCGGTGGATCATGAAGGGGGTAGGGTACAGCGGTTCCGCGAAGGCTTCACACGCTTGCCGTCGCTTCGTGTTCTGGGCCGAATTTATTCGGAGCGGGCCGATCTGGGCTGCGACATGGCCTACCGGCACGGGCGCGTCATGGCGACTGAGCTGTTGCTGAGAGGCGTGGATCTGAGTTTTGCCCCCGTGCTCGATCTTGACCGAGGCAGCGCGGTGATCGGTGACCGGGCCTTCTCCGATTCGCCAGCCGTGGTGGCAGAGCTGGGATCGTTCTATCTCGCCGGGATGCGCGATGCCGGTATGAAAACATGCGGTAAGCATTTCCCGGGCCATGGATCGATTGCCGAGGATTCACATCTCGAGGACGTGGAAGACGCACGCGCACTGACGCAGTTGGAAGACAACGACATCGTGCCGTTTGCGCGATTGATTGCAACGCTTGATTCCATCATGATGGCCCACGTCGTCTATCCCGAGGTTGATCCGGTCCCGGCAGGTTATTCCTCCCGGTGGATAAAAAACATCCTCAGGAAGCGGCTCGGATTCGGCGGAGCCGTCCTTTCAGACGACCTGGTGATGCAGGCCGCCCTGGTCGCTGGTAAGCTTGCGGATCGCCTGCACGTGGCATTGGCCGCCGGCTGTGATGCCGCCCTGGTATGTGATCCGGATGCCTCGCTTGAACTTCTGGGTGCGCTCAAGGCATCGCCTGGAGATGCGACATCCGCACTCGGCGCACTGCTTGGAGAGAGCCCCCACACGGCAGAGGAAATCGAGTCTGTTGGCGAATGGCGTCATTGGCGTAAATCGATTGAAGAACTGGAGCATTCCAAATGGTCGTAGGGAACCCGATTCGCGGACATGAAAACCCCCGTGCGCTGCTTGAGCAGTCCAGAGTGTTGTTTAGCCATGAGGAAGTCATCACTGCGGTGGACCGTATGGCAGAGGAAATCAACCAGTTCTATGGCGATGAATCCATCGTGATGCTTGCGGTCATGACAGGCGCCCTGGTGCCCGCGGCCTGGTTGGCGACGCGGCTGAAAATGCCCGTGCAGATCGATTTCGTCCATGCAACCCGTTACCACGGTGGCCTGCATGGGGCAGAGTTGGAATACCGCGTGCCGCCGCGATTCGACCTGGAAGGCCGGAAGGTTCTGGTGGTGGACGATATTTTTGACGAGGGCGACACCCTTGCGGCCATCAAGGGATCCTGCGAGAAACGCAAAGCCGGGGCGGTACACACCGCGGTCTTGGTGCGCAAAATGCATGACCGGGGCCTGGGGCGGGATTTCGCTGATTTTGTGGGTCTGGATGTGCCGGATGTCTACGTTTTTGGCTGCGGCATGGATGCCTATGAGGAATGGCGCCACCTGGATCATATCCTGTATCTCGAGGAGAGCTGAGAGCGTGGCTATGCTGGGCGTCATTGGCGGTACCGGGCTCGATCGATGGGGCGGGATCGAAAATGAGATCAAGGGCGAAACCCCTTATGGCAGCGCCTCGGCGCCCGTTGCCGTATACACCGCCGGGGCGACTCAAATCCTGTTTGTTTCCCGGCATGGGCTCGGTCACACCATCCCGCCGCACAGGGTGAATTATCGTGCCAATCTGTTCGCGCTCCATCAGGCTGGCGTGCGCGAGGTCATTGCAATCAATGCGGTAGGTGGCATCGGCAGCGACTGCGGGCCCGGTGTCGTGGTGCTGCCAGATCAGCTGATCGACTACACCTGGGGTCGGGAGCAGAGTTTCAGCGACGATGCAGAGACAAATTTGCAGCATGTCGAGTTTGCAGAACCATTTTCCGGGGCGTTGCGACAGCGACTTATCGACACGGCCCGAGCGCATCAGATCCCGCTGACTGAGAGCGGATGCGTTGGCGTGGTGCAGGGCCCCCGGCTGGAGACTTCAGCCGAGATTCGGCGGCTCGCGCGAGATGGCTGCGACCTGGTGGGTATGACCACGATGCCGGAGGCGGCGTTGGCTCGGGAACTCGGCATGGATTATGCCTGCGTCGCCATGGTGGCCAACTGGGCCGCAGGTATGTCGGAGGAGCCGATTACCATGGCAGCCATAGAGCGTGTGTTGGCGGCGACCACCCGGCAGGTCAGAGGCCTGATCGCGGCTCTGTGCGAGGCGACCTGACCGCGATCCGGGCCCGATCAATCAATCGCTTCCCGCATCGCTCAGTGATCGGGAGTGAATATTCCATTTCCTGTGGCCGGTCCACTTTCGATGTTCATTCAAGGCGGATTTGTTTCTGCTTGCCGAGTGCCGGCGTATGAGATAGGTTACCGCGATGAACGCTCACTACCCCCATCTTCTTGCACCACTGGACCTGGGATTCACGCAGCTTCGCAATCGCGTGTTGATGGGTTCCATGCACACTGGGCTGGAGGATCGCGCACGTGATTACCCGCGCCTGGCGGCCTATTTTGCAGAACGTGCAGCCGGAGGCGTTGGGCTGATGGTTACCGGTGGAATGGCGCCAAACTGGCGAGGCTGGCTTTCTCCTATGGGCTCGAGCCTGGTGTCCCGGCGCCAGGTGCCGCGCCATCGGCTGGTCACCAACGCGGTCCACGAGGCGGGCGGCAAGCTGGCCATGCAGATACTGCACGCTGGCCGTTATGGCTACCATCCTTTTTCAGTGTCATCAAGCGCCACCAAATCACCGATCACGCCGTTCAAGCCCAGCGCGCTGAGCGCGTCCGGGGTAGAGCGCCAGGTCAAGAGCTTCATCCGGGCCACGCGATTGGCGCGTGAGGCCGGCTACGATGGCGTGGAGATCATGGGTTCGGAAGGCTATTTCATAAATCAGTTCACCGCCTCGCATGTTAACCGTCGTCAGGATGAGTGGGGTGGAAGCGCTGAGAAGCGTTACCGGATCGCAGAGGAGATCGTGTCGCGCTGCAGGGAAGCGGTGGGACCGGATTTCATCATCATTTATCGACTTTCGATGCTTGACCTGTTACCCGAGGGTAATCAATGGCAGGAAATTGTCAGCCAGGCCCTGGCCATCGAGCGCGCCGGAGCCACGATCATCAATACGGGCATTGGATGGCATGAGGCGCGGATTCCCACGATTGCCACCATGGTGCCGCGAGCGGCATTTACGTGGGTCACGCGCCGCCTGATGGGTGAGGTAGCTGTTCCGCTGATCACCAGCAACCGTATCAACACGCCAGAGGTGGCCGAGGATGTGCTTGCGCGGGGGGATGCTGACATGGTCTCAATGGCGCGTCCCCTTTTGGCCGATCCGGATTTTGTGAACAAGGCGGCGGCTGGTCATGCGGACCGGATCAATACCTGCATCGCCTGCAACCAGGCTTGCCTGGATCATGTTTTTCGTAACAAGACTGCGAGCTGCCTGGTCAATCCCCGGGCGTGTTTCGAGACGCGCCTGAATTACGAGCCGGCGGAAAAACCACGTTCTGTTGCCGTGGTGGGCGCAGGCCCGGCCGGTCTCGCCTGCGCCAGCGTGGCTGCCAGTCGGGGCCATCAGGTGAGCCTGTTCGACAAGTCTGCTGATATCGGCGGTCAGTTCAACATGGCGCGCGTCATTCCCGGAAAACAGGAATTCGATGAGACTTTGCGCTATTACCGCGGAGAACTGGCGCGACATCGCGTTGAGCTGAAACTCGGTCGTCGGGTGGATGAAAATGATTTGCGCGGCTTTGATGAGATTGTCCTGGCCACTGGTGTGCGCCCGCGCACGCCTGCCATTGAGGGCATCGAACATCCGAAAGTGCTGGGTTACATCGATGTGCTTGAGCGGGGCGTGCAGGTGGGGTCGCGCGTGGCCATTATCGGCGCTGGTGGCATCGGTTTCGATATGGTGGAGTTTCTCTCGCACGTCGAGGGTCGTGAGGATCCGGCCCGTTCCGAGGAGGCCTTTGCCCGGGAGTGGGGTATTGACCGAAGCCTGGAGGCCAGGGGAGGTGTTGCGGCGATCAATCCTGAGCCGCATCTGCCGGGTCGCGAAATCTGGCTGTTACAGCGCAGCGAGGGCAAACTGGGTGCGCGGCTCAGTAAAACCACGGGTTGGGTTCACCGTCTCAATCTGAAGCGTCATGGGATCCAGACCTTGTCTGGCGTGAGCTACCAAGGCATTGATGATGATGGTCTCCACATCGAAATCGACGGCGAGACCCGCGTGCTGGACGTGGATCACGTGATCATCTGCGCAGGCCAGGTCGAAAACCGTGAACTGGCAGAACCGCTGGAGCGCATGGGACGCGAGCCGCACCTGATTGGGGGTGCGCACATCGCCGGTGAACTCGATGCCAAGCGCGCAATCCGTGAGGGCTGTGAGTTGGCTGCGCGCCTGTAGTTGCGTTTCCGCGTTCAATCGACGATTGCGGGCGCTCTCCCTCGCACGGCCAGCTTGATCACCCCGGCGCCAAGCAGGCCGGATACCAGTGATCCGATGATCACGCCTAGCTTCACGGAGGTGACCTGTAACAGATCACCATGCTCGAAAGCGAGTGAACCGATGAACAGGCTCATCGTGAACCCGACACCGCACAGCAGTGACACACCCCAGAGCATGCCCCAGGTCAAGTCTTTTGGCATGCGTGCCAGTCCCGTGGCGATAGCCACTCCCATCAGGCCGAAAACGCCCAGTTGTTTGCCTACGAACAGGCCGCCGGTGATACCGATGGTGATGGCATTGTTGAATGCATCAAGACCCAGGCCCACCAATTCAACGCCGGCATTGGCGAAGGCGAACAGGGGCAGAACGCCGAATGCTACCCAGGGGTGCAATTCATGTTCCAGGTGGCGAGCCGGAGAGTGGTCATCGTCCGCGCGAAGGGGCACAAATGCGGCCACCACTACGCCCGCGAGCGTGGCGTGCACGCCCGATTTCAGCACGGCGAGCCAGATGAACACACCGACAATCATGTAAGCAGCGATTCGCTTGACGCCAAACCGATTGAGACAGAACAGGATCAGGATGCCCACGGCCGCGCTCATCATTGCATGCACGCTCAGGTCTGACGTGTAGAACACTGCAATGATAACAATCGCCATCAGGTCATCAATGACGGCTATGGTGGCCAAAAGCACTTTCAGGGCCGTGGGCACGCGCTTCCCGAGAAGGGTCAGTACCCCGAGGGCAAATGCGATATCGGTCGCGGTAGGTATGGCCCAACCGCCACGCGCGATGTCCACGCCGTGGGTCAGGTACTGGTAGATAAGTGCCGGTGCGAGCACACCGCCGATGGCGGCCATGGCGGGCAGCATCAGCTGGTCTTTGCTGGACAGCTGGCCTTCGACAACCTCGCGCTTCAACTCCAGGCCGACCAGCAGGAAAAAGATGGCCATCAAGCCATCATTAATCCAGAGCAGGAGCGCCTTGTCGACCCCGAATCCGCCGAGAGTTACGGTCAATTGCAGTGCCAGCGTGTCGTGATAAAGCTTCGCGATCGGCGAATTGGCCAGCAACAGGGCGAGAACCGCCGCAATACCAAGCAGGATTCCGCCTGCAGACTCGAGTTGCAGGAATTCGTGCAGGGCCTTTTTGGCGTTGTTTGAGGCGACCTTGATCATGCGAAATTACGCTCGCTGTCCGGGTTTTTGGAAGCGGCATATTGAAGAAACATTAAACACGAAATATACTTCATACGATTGACGCGAATCAAATCCTGATTGAGGAATCTGTATTGGGCAAAATATCGCTGTTCAGTAATCATGGAAAAGTGCTCCTCGTCCTCTCGGAGGCCCCCGACGCACGCCTTAGAGACGTGGCGCTCAGGATAGAGATTACCGAGCGCGCGGTGCAGAAGATTGTACGCGACTTGCAGGAAGAGGGTGTGCTGACAGTGACCAAGCTGGGTCGGCGCAACCGCTACCGCATCAACACGCGGAAGGTTCTTGAAGTGCCACTCAGTGAGCAGTGCACGGTTGGCAATTGGCTGAGTGCAGTTCGGGGGTCCAAGAAAACTTCGAGAGACCGGAAGCCTCCTGTGCCCGCCAAGGCACCGCAGGTCCCGCCTGAGGCGGCACGAGAGACACGGGAGACGGTTGCTGAATCGGAGGTGTCCTCCCCGGAGCACGACAAGGATTCAAGGCTCGCTCCGAAAGAAACAGAGCCTGTCGTCCAGCGCCCAACTGATGAGGATGTCGAGTCCGAATCGCCGACGGCGGTGAAGAAGAAACGGACCTCACCCGCGTCATCACCAGAGCGAGCAGCAGCCAAGAAGAAAGCGGCGACAAAGAAACGGGTCTCTAAAGACGAGCACCAGGGAGATCTGTTTTGAATCCCTCAGGCGAGCATCCCGAGAGCGCATCGCAGGGGGGCGAAAGGACCATTGCAGTCACCGGCGGTGGCAGCGGTCTCGGGGCAGCCATCGCCCGACGTTTTGGGCGTGCCGGTTATCGGGTAGCCGTGATTGATATAGACGCAGCGCGCGCGTCGGAAATTCTGGCGCTTATCGAGGCGCAGGGCGGTGAGGGCTTTGCTTTCGAGATGGATGTCAACAATCCGTCGGATTGGGCTGCCCTGGACCACCGGGTCATGACCGAATGGGGCGGGTTGGAAGTCCTGGTCAACAATGCAGGTGTCGCTGCCTGGGGTCGCCTCGAGGAGTCGACGCTGGATGACTGGCAATGGGTTCTCGACACCGATCTGTTCAGCGTGGTGCGCGGTTGTCACCAGTTTCTGCCCCAGATGCGGAAACAACGGCGTGGCCACGTGGTCAACATGGCTTCGTTTGCCGGCATGATCGCGGTGCCCCAGGGTAGCGCCTATGCCACGGCCAAGGCGGGCGTTGTGGCGCTTTCGAATCAGTTGCGCGTCGATCTGGCGGGCAGTGGTGTAGGCATCTCGGTTGTATGTCCGGCCTTCGTTCGCACCCGGCTGCTGGATAGCTTCCGGTCGCGGGATGAAGGAGTAGCCCGTCAGGTCAAACGCTGGATGGAGCACTCGGGTGTCACTGCTGATGATGTCGCGGAGCGAGTGTTCAAGGCGGTTCAGTCCGGTCGATTCCTGGTTTTAACGCACTTCGATACGCGTTTGTGGTGGCGCATTGTGCGCTGGTTCCCCAACCTCACCCACAGGCTGCTGGTAAGGATGGCGGGCAAACGCAAATTGGGTGGGCGGTCATGAAGCCGTGGATAATCTATGGCGCCAATGGCTACACCGGACGCTTGATTGTCGCTGCCGCCGCCGCACGCGGACATCGGCCCGTAATCGCGGGGCGCAACCGGGCTGAAGTTGCCGAACTGGCGTCGAAATTTGGGCTGGAAAGCCGAGTCTTCGCGCTTGACGACCCGGCCGAGCTTATCAGGGCGCTTGAGGGCATGTTCCTGGTGCTGCATTGTGCGGGCCCATTTTCTGCCACCAGTCAGCCCATGATCGAGGGCTGCCTGGAGACGGGCGTTCATTATCTAGACATCACCGGGGAGATCTCGGTCTTCGAGAACGCCTGGCGTCAATCTGATGTCGCCCGAAAGCGCGATGTCATTCTCTGCCCCGGTGTGGGGTTTGATGTCGTCCCCACTGATTGTCTGGCCGCTGCCCTGGTCAAGCAACTTCCAGCCGCCACGGAACTGGTCCTGGCCTTCGAGCCTGGTGGCGGGCCGAGCCGCGGAACAGCGAAGTCAGGCGTAGAGGGTCTCGGGAACGGGGGTTGCGTGCGAAAAAATGGCGAGCTGAAGCGAGTGCCACTGGCCTGGAAGACCCGTCAGATTCCCTTTGACCACGCTGAACGAACAGCCGTCACCATCCCCTGGGGCGATGTATTCACCGCCTGGGTCAGCACAGGTGTGCCGGACGTCGAAGTGTACATGTCGGTTCCGCGCACCGCGGTCCGGAAACTGAGGCGTTTAAGGTTCTTTCAGCCCTTACTGCGATTGCGCTGGGTGCAGTCTTTTCTCAAGAAGCGTGTGAATTCACGTGCAAAAGGACCCGATTCTGAAACGAGAGCGCGCAGTCAGTCACACATCTGGGGAGAGGTCCGCAGCGCAGATGCGCGCAGTGTCTCCGGTACTTTGGTGACGCCGAACGGATATGACCTGACGGTTACAGCCAGCCTGGGTATTGTCGAGCACTTGCTAGAAAATGACCATGAGGGTGGCTACCTGACGCCTTCACTGCTGCTGGGCGCCGACTATGTCACAACGCTGCCAGGCGTTGAGATGCGCATCGGTACGCCCGACTAGAGCCGTTCCAGTCGCGCCTCACCCCGACTGATGTCGGCAAGCGCGTGTCCAAAACCTTCCAGTCGATCGCTGGGCAGACGCAAGGACATGGACATTCCGCTTCCTGAAAACGATTCATCCTGTTTCTGGCAGTCGAACTGATCCAGCAGCTGGTGCACTGTGGCTGAGAGCGCGTAATCGAAATGCACACGGCAGGATGCCCATTGGACGATCAGTTCGCGCCGTGCGCCGTCGAGGCATTTCGCGGCAACACCCCCATAGGCCCGTAGGAGCCCGCCTACCCCCAGCTTGGTTCCGCCGTAGTAGCGCGTCACGATCACCATGACCTGGTCGAGTTCACGCCCCTCGATGGAATTCAGGATCGGTCGGCCCGCCGTGCCGGATGGCTCGCCGTCGTCATTGCAGCGACATTGCAGATTGATACGCCAGGCCCAGCAATTATGGGTGGCACTCGCGTCTGCCACGCGCTCATAGAACGCCAGAGACTCAGCCTGGGTGCGCACTGCCGTAGCGATTCCGACAAAACGGCTGCGACGAATCACCTCTTCGTGGCGCGACTCCCCGGAAATGGTGTGCATCAATCCTCAAACGTCTCGGGAAGTGGGTGGTCGGGCCAGGCTTTTTTGAAAGCCTCCAGCTCCATGCGCGCCTCCGCGTCCCGGCCATTTTCCAAAAGGGCCTCGATGCGTTCAATCCACTGCTCAGGACTTTCCGCGTCCCCCAGGGCACCGTCTTCAGCTTCATCAGTGACCCCATCGTTCGCCTCTATGACAACAGGAGCTGCAAACATTTCTTCAGCCCGGGCAGTGGCGGGCGCTGCGGAGGTCTCTGTTTGTGACGAAGCTGAAAGCGCCTGGAGCCGGGGCGCTTGATCTGCGCGTTGTTCTGCCGCCCGTTCACGACTCACGCCAGCAGCTGCGGGCTTGCTGAGGTCCCTGACCATTGTCGGTACATTGGCGCCTTTCATGGCCTGTTGCGCTGGCAGGCGAACAGGCTCGAATTTTGACTCTGCATCGTGAAGCCGGGTCGAAGGCGCCTTCATGATCTTCAAAGGCTCATTGATCTCCGGGTCAGGCAACTGGACGACCAGGGCCACGCCCAGGATGGCCAGTGCCGCAGTGGAGAGGGCGTGCGGCCATCCGAAGTTCCAGGGCCGGGAGCCCCTTGTTTGCACGGCTCGTCGGGCGCGATTGAGAACGGCCTGGTCCAGCAATTCCGGCGGTTCCTCGTCGGACAGCTTGCGATAAGCGGAACTCACTTGCTCGAGGTCCACCTGTTCTTGGTTTCCGGGTGTGCCTGGCTTCATGTCATCAGAACCTTTTTCAGATGTTTCGTGGCGTAACGAAGGCGACTTTTGATGGTTTCGTGGCCTACCTCGCACAGCTCAGCGATGGTTTGCAGACTGAATTCGCCTTCCAGCCTGAGGAGAAGTGCATCGCGTTGTTCGCTGGGAAGCTCCAGTATCGCACGGCGCAGAGCAGTTTTTTGCGCTGCTTCATCCAGTTGCGTTTCCGGACCGGGTCCGGTGTCCATGAAACCGGACTCCTCAAGCGGTGCCGTGGGGCGTAGCCGGCGGAAGTGGTCCATCAGGTGGTTGTGGGCGATGCGGAAAATCCAGGCGCGAAAGGGCGCGTCCGGTCGATAGCGGCC
>CAXQNK010000067.1:0-12256 GCA_964225175.1 Candidatus Nitrosopumilus sp.
CAAGCAGGTGGAGAACCTGGAGCCGGCGACGATCCTGGAGGCGGCGGGGCCGATCGCGGCGCAGATCCGCCGGGGGCTGGGGGTGCCGCGCGAGGAGCAGGTGGACGTGTTCGTGGCGGATTTCGCCATCGATAACCAGGCGGCGTACGAGCACTATGTCTCCGGGCTGGATCACCTGCTGTATTTCCGATACGACGAGGCAAGGGGTGAATTTGAAGCGGCGCTCGCGCTGGCCCCGGATTTCGGTATCGCGCGTTACCGGCTGGCCTACATACAGGCGGCCGACAGCGAGGTCGATACCGCCGTGGCCAACATGGAACTGGCGCTGCAAGATCCTTTTTTACTGGAGCGTGAGCGCCTGTACCTGGAAGGCTCGTTGAGCTTTTTTGATCAGCAATATGACGAGGCAATCGGTCAGTTCGAAGCTTTGTTGGAACGTTATCCCTACGAGATCGAGGCCAGGGAGTACCTGGCCATGGCGCACTGGGGCAACTACCAGCTGGCTCCTGCCATCGAATTGCTGAGAGAAGTCACCGTCGAGGAGCCCCGCAATGCTGTGATCTGGGGGCGCCTGGGTTCTTATTTGCTGGAAGACGGTGACCTCGAGCAGGCCCAGCAAGCCCTGGACCGTTTCGCTACCCTGGCGCCCGACAATCCAAACAGTCACACCCTGCTGGGCGACGCGATGAGGATGCGGGGCGACTACACTGGGGCAGAGCAGCAGTATCAGCGGGCACTCGAGCTGTCACCCGACATGCCCGAAGTGAAATACGGCCTGGCATTGCTGGACTGGCTCAAGGGTGATGCCCCGGCCGCGCTGGAGGCCTTTGAGGCGATCGCTTCGGATCCAGGGCAGGCTGCCAACGAGCAACTGGACGCGCTCTTTGCCATGGTCGCGCTGCTCACGGCCCGGGGAGACTGTCCGGGCACGCTGGCCTGGATTGATCGGCTGCAGCCGGAACTGCAGGCCGAGAGGGTTCGCTGGTCGCTGGCTTTGAGCGCGAGGGCGAGCTGCCAGGCCTCCATGGGTGAGGAAGAGGCCGCGCTGCAAACGCTGGCCGAGGCCATCGAGCAAAGCCCCTCGGTACCGACGCGCTATCTTTTTGCCCGCGCCACCTTGGAGTTGCATATGGGCAGCCTGGCGGCCGCCCGCGCCACGGCCGAAGAGATCCGTTCTTACGCGCTGCCGCCGGACGACCCTGACCGCACTGAGGACCAGGCCGCGGCATATATCGACAGCCAGGCAGACTGGCTGCAGGGGCGGGCAGAAGAGGCTGAAAAGGGTATGAGGCTTGCCCTCGAGATGGAGGGCTATCGTTACGCTCTTTATCCTGTGGCCCTCGCCACACTGCTGATCGAGCGTGGCGCTTACGAGGAGGCGCTGGATTGGCTGGATGAACAGCTTCGCCCGTCACCGCTGGATCCGCGCATCGACCTGGAGCCCCATCGAATGGAGGCGCTGATCCGCTCAGCCGATGCCCTGATCATGCAAGGCCGGGATGCAGAGGCCAGAGCGCGTGCGGAACAGTTTCTCCAGAGACGTGACCGGGCCGTGGACACGGACCCGGATGTGGTCAGGGCGCGGGAGATACTGGCTGGCGTACGCACCCAGGCATCAGCAGAGGGCTAGCGCCCGATCCCGATGGCTGCACCGCTTTGGATGCGCGCCCTGACGCGCTAGTGGCTCATCGCGGAGGCCGCTCAAAACGCCCGGGCCCCGTGGGGCATACTTTGGTCGCGGCGACCGAGTTGTTGGCGTCCAGGTCAAAGAAGAAATAGTTGAATCCCCCTCCGCCAAAGCAGTCCAGCTGGTCGTATTGCAGGACCGTAAATGACAGTTCATTGGAAATCACGTCATAGCCGGCCATCGACGCGTCCACCGCGTTGACCACGGTATCGTTATTCATGTCGGAAAGGGTATCGGGTGCATCGCCGGACACGACAAAGGCGGTCACGGTGAACTCACCCTGATTCAGCAGGTCGATCGAGATCAGAGAGGGATCACTCTTGCCAACCGGCTGCGCAGCACCGCCGTCGACCCGCATCATTCCCAGACCGGTCTCGGTGCAAGTCGCAATGTCACCGATACAGGGGTCCACCATGACCAGGTTCCTGAGCCAGTTTGCAGGCGTGTTGAACGTGACCCAGACCTTGCTCACCTCGATCAACTCACCGTTTTTCTTGCCGCGGCCGCTGTTTTTGAACTCCTTGGTGTCCCGCCACTCGAATGACACCTGGTTGTTCATGCCGGCCATGTTTCTCAGCGTCATTGGGGCCATGGGCTCAAAGCTGGGCTCGTCATAAACGATACCTGCGCCCGTCTCGGACACCAGCACCAGGCCCAGCATGTCATCGTCTGCCGCCAGCGCATACCCGTCCACCACGTCTTCGCCGGTCCGTGGGCCTCTAATCGCGCACTCGCCACCCAGGTCGCTTCGGCTCTCGGTGCCTGGCACGCAGTCGCTAGGGCCTTTGGTTTCATCGTCCCATGCTGCGAAATGAGGCTCGCGGCCCAGGCCGGGTCCCACCAGGGTATCCGTACGGCGGCCCGCATCGCCCACGTTGTCCTGTATGCCGAAATCATCCACATCGGAGTACACATCCAGGCGGGCGCCAGCAGGCGACTGGAAAGTCAGTGTGCGTCGCCCATCGGCGGCGAGCGTGTCGTTTGCAATCTCATCCCGGCGGATGGTCATCTCCAGGATGATGGGCCAGCCGTTGTCTGTGAGCAATGGGATGCCATCAGCGGTATGCGGAGACTCCAGTGACAGGCTGACGGGATGTGAGCTGTCTGCCTGGGCAGAAAGCGAGATCGCAATCATGCAAATGGCGAACCAGCGCAGTGCACGTAGCGTGTTGTTCGTTGTCATCAGGGGCACTCCTCGGCCGTCACTTTGCCGTTACTGTCCAAATCACTCAGGAAGAAGTTTGCGCCCGAGTCACCGCATTCAAAGGTCTCGAATTGAGAGACAGTGACGCTGACCTCCTTGGAAAGTACCTTCACATCAGGGTCCAGCTTCGCATCTTCGATGTCCACATGGCCATCCCCATCGAGGTCGACCAGTAGCGCTTTGGCTCGGCCCGAGACCAGGTAGGCGGATAGCGTAAAATCGGTTTCGGCCATCACGGCGGCCGATAGCTGGCGCGCGCTTTGGCCGATTGAACCCGTCTTAACATCGGCCGAACCGTCGACTCGGTATTGGGGCGCACCATTGCAGTTGCCCGCATCGCCGGCAGGCTCACCGACGCAGTTGTCGATGGCCAGGATGTTGCGCACCAGGTTGGGCGGCACCAGCATGCTCAGCATGATCTTGGTCACGAAAATTTCCTCGCCGCTTTTCTTCCCTTTGCCCTTGAAGCGTTTGTAATCAGACAGCTCATAGCTGACCGCAGTGACAAAGCCCGCGAGGTTTCGCAGCACGAGTGGAACGGGCTTTTCAAAGGCTGAGAGACCCGTGCCGGTGTTGACAGGATAGGCGATGCCCGGCCCCGCATTGGAGAGCAGCACCAGACCCGGAATCAAGTCGTCTGTGCCAAAGCCATAGCCATCTTCCACGTCGGCACCGGTGTAGGGGCCCGTCGGCACGATGATGGGCAAGGGCTCGCCGCCTGTGAATTGTTCAAAAAACGGCGATCCGGCGCCGGCGGAGTTGGTCAGAAGCGCAGTGAGATCGGGTTTGGCAAAGTTATTTGGCTCCGCTCCGGCCTGGTTAATACCTGTATGGAATTCGATGTAGGTCTCATCATCAGGAATGGCCCCGGGATCCCCACCGTAGAGATCGAAAAAGCAGCCGGGCGGTGGTTCCCGACCCCAGTGGGAAAAGCACTCATCGGGATCGTCGAACACCAGCCAGCCGTTGTCTGAATTTGTAGGAAAATCGGGCTCTACGAAGAAGCCAATATATTCGTCCTCTCGTATGGTCAATTCAATCAGCAATTCCCACCCGCTCTCGTCGAGCAGTGGCTGTCCGTCATTGGCAAACGGCGCTTCGAACTCGATGGAAACGGGGGGGCTGGCGAAGGCGCTGGTCATCCCTGCCAGCACCGAACAAAAAAGCAGCGCTCGCGGCGCTTTCAAACGATGGTTCATTGCTAAGACCCCTTGATAGTTGGACCCTTTCACTGATAACACAATCAAGAATAAACCACACGACCGTGATAATCTAATCCCGTAACGTCACGGGCAACCATCACCATTGCGCACCACAAAGGGGAATCGTGTGGCCGGCGAACATTTCTTCCAGCGGTTCTGGAGCAATCTGAAGGAGCGTCACGTGACGCGCATCGCCATTGCCTACCTGGGCGTGGGCTGGGGTGTGCTGGAGACGCTGGAGTTCACGCTGGGGTTGCTACAGGCGCCGGACTGGATTTTCCGCGCCGGCGTGGCGCTGGTGGGGCTGGGTTTCCCGGTGGCGCTGGTCTTAAGCTGGATATTCGACATCCGCGGTGGGCAGGTGGTGCGCACCGACGGCAAGACTTCGCGCTGGCCGAAATGGGTCAGGGCGGCGGTGTCGGCGCCGTTGCTGGTGCTGGTGGTGGTATCGAGCTACTGGGTATGGACGGGCTATGTCGAGGAGAAGGAGCGCAGCCTGCGCCCGACCGACCTGGGCGACGAGGTGCCGATCGTGGCGGTGCTGCCGATCCGCAACCTGACCGGGGACCCGGAGCTGGACTGGTTTGGCGAGGGTATCGTCAACCTGGTGCGGGACAACCTGTCGCGCTCGCGTTTTTTGCGCATTGCCTCACCGCAGAAACTCAAGGTCATCGTGGGCGATGCCACCGATGAGCTGGAGATTGCCGAGCTGGCGGCGGAGCAGGACATTGGTTTCATCATGGCGGGTGAGATGCTGATGACGCCGGCGGGGATTTACGTGTCCAGCCGTCTGACGGATACGGCAGGCGGGGTGGTGCTCTCGGCCAAGCAGGTGGAGAACCTGGAGCCGGCGACGATCCTGGAGGCGGCGGGGCCGATTGCGGCGCAGATCCGCCGGGGGCTGGGGGTGCCGCGTGAGGAGCAGGTGGACGTGTTCGTGGCGGATTTCGCCATCGACAACCAGGCGGCGTATGAGCAATATGTCGATGGGCTGGTTCATTTTACGGATTTTGAGTTTTCCGAGGCGCGTCAGGCCTTTCTGCGTGCGCTGGAAATATCGCCCGACTTCGGCGTTGCGCGCTACCGACTGGCTTATATCGAGGCCGTGGAGGGCGACCTGAAACTGGCCCTGGATTACGCCGAGCAAGCGCTACTCGATCCCTTCCTACTCGATCGGGAACGGCGTTACATCGAAGCCTTCCAGGCCTTCGCCACGACCGACAATGAACGTGCCTTGCAACTGCTCGAAAACCTCCTTGAGGACTACCCATTTGAGCTTGAGGCCAGGGAGATGCTCGCTCGCGTTTATCGCAGGCTTTATCGATTGCAGGACGCCGTGCGCGAGTTTGAACTCATTGTGGTTGAGTCGCCCCGAAATCTCGCCGCCTGGGCCTGGCTGGGAACGTGCCGGGAGGAAGTGGACGACCTCGATGGTGCTCGCGCTGCGTTCGAGCGCCTGGTTCTCCTTGCGCCGGATAACCCCAATGGTCACCTCCTGATCGGCAACTGGCACAAGATGGCCGGGGATTATGATCAGGCCGAAGAGGCCTACCGGGTGGCACTTGAGATCAATCCGCACATGCCGGGCATTTCCTACATGCTGGCCGAGATTTTATTTCTGCAAGGGGACCTGTCAGCGGCGCAGACGCGGTTCGAAAGTATCGCGCTGGGCGAGCAATTCTTGATTGGTGAGCGTGTCGATGGAATGTTTGGCTGGGCTGCATTGCTGACGGCCAGCGGAGATTTCGAGTCGGCCATTAATGTGATTAGGTCATTCGAACAATCTTTGGAGCAGGAACGCGTGAGCTATGCCATGGGCCTGTCGCGCATGGCCATGAATCAGATGGAACTGGGAAATCATGAGCAGGCCCAAACGCTCGTTGATCGCTCCATAGCATTGGCGCCGGGGCTTCCGACACGCTATCTGTTTGCAAGAGGGCGGCTCGAGATAGCGCAAGGCCGGTTCGAGGATTTACAAAGAACGACCGATGAAATCAGGTCATTTGCATTGCCGCCTGACAATCCGGATCGCACCGAGGAAGCCGCCGCCGCCTACCTCGAAGGTCTCGGTGCCCTACAGAAGGGCAACTTGGACAGTGCCAGGGAAAAGCTGGAGACCGCAGTGGAGCTGGAGGGCTACCCATACGCCATTTATGAACTGGCACTGGTTGATGTGATGATCGCGCAAGAGGCATGGGACGCAGCCGGACGCCTGTTGGACCGCGCTGATAAACGGCTCCCGCGCAATCCCCGAATCGATCTCGAGCACGAGCGCGTCTTGACGGTGCTGGTGCGGGCCCGGTTGAGCGCAGCCACGGGGCTTGATGATGACGCGAGGGATTCAGCGAATCAGTTTCTCAAGCGCTACCATGCCGCCCGGCCGTCAGACCCCCTTGTCATCGAGGCGCAAGCGATGGCTGATTTCCAGTCTGCTCGGGGCAGCGTTCCGTGACAGTTGTGGCAGGTAACGGTAAGCTGCCTGCCGCGCTTTATCGTGGCGGATCCCTGAGTGCGCCGGCCCCCCGTGGACAAACCAATCCTCTATCTGCGCGGTCATCACCGTCGAGATCGTCAAATACGGCGTTGAACTTCAGGGACCTGCAGGTTCGGTTGAGGTCCGGAATTTGAAGAAAGGAAATCTCCGCCACGTTTGACAACACCAAGTAGCCGGCGGCCTCTGCCTCATCCACGTAATCGCCGTCACCGTCAGTATCAAATAACGCGGGAGGCGCATCTCCTGACACCATGAAAGCCTTGACGGTGAACACTTGGTTTTTCATCAGGTAAGCCGCCGCCTCGTCGGTCCGAGCTCCATAGATTGAGCTGTCCGCATCGAGGGGAAAGTCTTGGATCGCGCCTCCATCAAATCTCCAGAGCTGTTCCTGGATGAAGGTCAACCCGTTGGTATCAACTTGCACGAACGACTGGAATGTTTTCGCGAGGACATTGAAGTCCACCCAGATTTTGAACTCCTCCGCCGGATCCGATGACTTGTTGACCTTCATCAAGTCGGAAACTTCGTAGGAGACGCTGTTGGCCATGCCCGCCAGGTTGCGCACGCCCGCGCCGGGGGCCAGTTCGAACGCTGGCTCTTGCCAAATCAGTCCGGCACCCTTTTCGGTATACATGAAAAGACCTGGCAGGTCATCGTCGGTGCCGAATCCCCAGCCGTCCAGGACTTCGCCGCCCATGCTGGTATTTTCAATTGAGGAAACAGCAGGTCCAAGGCGAACGCAGCCCTCAGGGTCGTTCGTTCCAGGGTCGCAATCCTGCAACCCGACTCCGTCTTTCCAGCTACTGAATTCCGGTGCCCGGCTGCCCTCAGAGTAAACCAGCAATTCACGAAGGTCCGCGCGTCCTTTGGGGCGTTCGGGGTCGACCGGTAATCCATAAACAGTATCCTCGACACCAACTTGGTCCACGTCGGCGTGATATTCGATGTAGATGTCGTCCAGCACAACCTCCGCTTGATCGCAGTAGTAATCAGAGAGATTTTGGAAGATGCCGACGGAACGAAAGAGGAGGTCCCCGGTGGTTGTACGGTAACAGCCGTCCGGATTCTCGAGAAAAATCCAACCAAAATCCTGCCGTGCTGGGAACCCGTCAGTTCCGAGAGGTCTTGGGAGGCCGCCGTTTTCAAAGTCGATGGAAGTGTAGGGTACCGTGATTTTGAGCTTTAACGACCAGCCTTCCTCGCTGACCAATGGCAGGTCGTAGTTGCTGTTGGGGGCATCGAAATGCACGGTCACGGGTGTGTCGTGTTGAGCGGGTGGCTTCGCAATTGCGGGAGCGCTAAAACACAGCGCTAACGTTGTGGCTGCAATCAGTGCGTCTCGTATGGATGTTTTCATGGCCATGTTCCCCTTTAAATTATTACCAGCCCGATTAAATCACGAGGACAACAGAATACCACGATTTCGGGAAGTTAAGATGTCTGGGTGGGGTCGCGTTGCGATCAATGGGTGGCATGTATTCAGCCACGCATGTTGACTGGTGATAAGCTAGCGCGTGGCGGCCATAGTAACCGTGGCACCACAAATACCCTAGTTGAGCATTATGTCCATTCCAAAACACCTCGAAAATCCGAATGAGATCACGCGCGAATCCCTGGTGAAGATACTGGAGGTGATGCATCGACTGGCCGCGCCTGAGGCCATGCCGGAGCTGTTGCGCGAGATTATCGAGGTGGGCAAGGTGGCTATCGTGGCCGAGGCAGGCGTACTCTGGCTGTTCGACCGCTCAACGGAACACCTCACCATGGTTGCGCCGCCGATGGATCCGCCGCCCCAACTGACCCTGGATCAGGGCTGGGCGGGTAAATGCGCGACCGAGCGCACCATCAGTAACGTTAGCGAGTGTCGGGAGGACGATCTTTTCAGGCAATACCCGGTTCAGCTCATGGGTTTTGAGACCCGATCTCTACTCAATGTGCCGATCATTGGCCAGGACGACTCATTGCTGGGCGTGATGCAGTGGCTTGGCGAGCATACCCAGCAGTTTGATGAGCACGATGAATGGGTGGGGCCGGCCCTTGCCGCGCAGGCAGCGGTGGCCATCCAGCATTCTTATATGACCGACGAGCTCCTCGCCAATGCCATCCTGGAGCAGGAGGTTTCGGTTGCGCGCGAAATCCAGATGAGCACTCTGCCGCGCGAGATGCCTGACGTGCCCGGTTACGATGTGCACGGCTTGTTCCTGCCGACCGATCACACCGGAGGTGATCTTTATGATCTCGTCGTGCTGGACGGCCGCCTGTTCATGTTGCTTGGTGATGCCACCGGTCACGGCTTTGGCCCTGCACTTTCAGCAACCCAGATGCAGGCCATGCTCAGGGTGGCCTTCCGCCTCGGTGCCGACCTAGACACCGCGTACATGCAGGTCAACAATCAACTGGAGGAGGACTTACCCGATGATCGCTTTATCACGGCGTTCATGGGCTTCCTGGATTTTGACCGTCACGAGGTAGAGTACCATTCGGGGGGGCAGGGGCCGATCCTGCACTTCCGCGCGGCCGAGCAGGAATGCGACTGGTACTCGCCGACCCGTTTCCCCGTCGGGGTGATGTCCATGGAAGAGACGATGCCTTCTCAACGCCTCGAAATAGCACCCGGGGACATCCTGGCCCTGATCTCGGATGGGATTTATGAATACGAGGCGCCGGATGGCTCGCAGTTTGGGGAGGACAGGGTCAGGGATGTGTTCCTTGAGCACCACCATTCTTCCATGGAAGGCTTGTCCGATGCACTGGTTGCCGCGGCCCGCGCTTTTGCGGGGGAAGCACCGCAGGCGGATGACGTCACCCTTGTCTTGGTGCGCAGGCTGCCGGATTGAATGCTGCCACCGAGCTTACTGGAGAAAGGTCATGCGACTTGAGTTAGAGCGAAGCCTGTCAGAGTTGAGGCGCATTGTAGAGTCAACGGCCGAATTTTTTGCCTCGCATGGCATCGATGCGAGCCTTCGCAACGTCGTGGACCTGGCCACCGAAGAGTTGTTCGTGAACATGGTGCTATATAACAGGGAGACCACGGCGGACATCCTGCTGGAGATGCGCGAAATGGACGGGGGCGTGGAAGTGAGCCTGACCGATTTCGACGTGGAACGATTCGACCCCACCCTGTTGCGGCCGGTGGATGTGAATTCCCCGGTTGAGGAACGCACAGAAGGGGGTCTCGGCCTGTACCTGGTCCTGAAGATGGTTGATGCAATCAACTACCAGTACCGTGATCGTCAGAGTAAGATAACGTTCCAGGTGGGACAGGGGTAATTCATGTTCAGCGCAGACCGCAGTGATGAGGGCACAGTGTTGTTGAACGGTCGCCTTGACGCGGCCAGCGCCCGCGACGCGGAGCGTG
Organism: Candidatus Nitrosopumilus sp.; assembly: GCA_964225175.1. Taxonomy (GTDB): domain Bacteria; phylum Pseudomonadota; class Gammaproteobacteria; order Xanthomonadales; family SZUA-36; genus WTJD01. The sequence goes on from CAXQNK010000067.1 coordinate 9,946, forward strand.
TACTCGACGAAGTCACCGGCCAGTGCATCATCGATATGCGTCAACTCGAATACATTTCCAGCGCAGGCCTCGGTGTTTTGCTCAGAACACACAAGCGTCTTCTCGCGGAGGGCGGGATTCAACTGGTAGGGGTGAGCCCGCACATCCACGACATCTTCAAATACTCGGGTTTCGACAAGTTGTTTTCGATCGAGACGGCCTGAGAATGTCGATGGCGATACGATGTTTCCGGTACCTGATTTTGCTGAGTAAAAGAAATTTCTCAATCCAACCAACTTTTTCGGTCTGCAAAGGTAGTTATGCGTAAGGACCTCGATCCTGCCCTGCTGGAGGACTGCAAGCGCGGTGACCGGTTGGCACTGGACACGATGGTTCGACGCTACGAGCGGCAGGTGTTCAAAGTGGCCGTTCGCATGTTGGGTAACCGGGACGAGGCCGCTGACGTGACGCAGACCGTATTCATGAAAGCATTTGAAAATCTGCATAAATACGACGCGAAGCGGAAATTTTTCAGCTGGATTTATCGTATCGCCATCAACGAGTCGATTAATCAGTTAAATCGACGCAAAAACGCGGACGTGCTCCAAGAGCATCTCGGTGTCTCATCTGACCGGCCAGATAACCAGTTCGAAAATGACCAGATGAGCAGTGAACTTCGCTGGGCACTGGACCAGCTCTCAAGCGATCAAAAGACGGTCATCGTCTTGCGGCATTTTGTCGAACACAGCTATGACGAGATTGCCGAGGTGCTGGGTATAGAACCTAAAACGGTGAAATCGAGACTGTATTCCGCGCGGCAGAAAATGCGTGACACCCTGCTGTCTAAGGGGATTCTGGAGGCATGATGGACGAGCGGACCCAGGCATTGATTCAGGCTGAGCTTGATGGAGAGCTCGGCAGCGAACAGCAACAGCAACTTGAAGCCTTGCTTGAGCACTCCGGGGAGGCGAGAATTTATCAGCGTCAGTTACGCCAGCTCCATGAGTTGTTGCAGCAAGACGCAGAACCCGAGTTTCCCGATGACCTGCATGCTTCGATCCTTGCCTCAGTCCACTTGCCAAAACCAAAGCGCGGCCTGGCAAGTTACCTGAGCCCGGTGAACATGCATTTTCGCTATGGTTTTGCAGCCCTGGCGACGTTTGGGCTGGCCTTGGGAGTATACAAATACAACCCCGGTTTTGAACTTCAGCAGGATACCTCCGGACTGGTGGGCACCATGATGCCGATGTCGGAACCGGGCGCTGGCACCGGCCGGGCCATCGATCGAATCAGCATGAGCCGTGACGATTTTAGTGCCGAATTGACTTTGCGCGGCGGCGGTGACAGCTACCAATTGCAGTTGAGCGCCCAAGCCAGGGAGCCCATGAACGTGCTGATCGACCTGGGATCCAGCGGTCTGCGGCTGGATTCGGGTGGTGACAGCGTGGCTGACGATGCGCGTAATACCAGGGTACGGATCGAGTTCCAGGGCCAAAAGGAGCTGACGCTTAACCTGGTGCCAGAGACCGAAACCGCGAGCGCCGGGGACATCGGCTATTCTTGGAGACTGGGTGACAAGGTACTGGAGTCGGGGTATCTTCGAACCCAAGCGGAACCTGAGCACAATTGACCAACTTTTTAGAACTTGCCTTGTAATTGTTGTGGAAACCCATGAAACCTGGGCAACGAGAGACCAAAGGAGTACCACTATGAACACAAACCGAGGAAATGCCAAGACAACGATGATGGTCATCATCTTTGCAGCTGTGATCGCTGCCGTTGCCTACCTGGGCATGAATAATGATGCAGGTGAAGACGGAGCCGCCGGTACGATCATGAACATCCAGCCTGCCGAGCGGCACAGGGGTGAGCAGCTTAACGGTGACGACGTCGTTATGGGCGAGGAATCCATTGCACAGTTCATGCAGACCGATACCTTCCAATGGTTCCTGGATAACCCGGAAGCCCAGAAGTTCCTGAGTAGCCCGGAGGTCATGAAATTCATGAGTAATCCGGAAGCTCAGAAATTCATGAGCAACCCGGAAGCCCAGAAATTCATGAGCAATCCGGAAGCCCAGAAATTCATGAGCAATCCGGAAGCACAGAAGTTCATGAGCAGTCCGGAAGCCCAGAAATTCATGAGCAGCCCGGAAGCACAGAAATTCATGAGCAATCCGGAAGCCCAGAAGTTCATGAGCAATCCGGAAGCACAGAAATTCATGAGCAATCCGGAAGCCCAGAAGTTCATGAGCAATCCGGAAGCCCAGAAATTCATGAGCAACCCGGAGGCCCAGAAATTCATGAGCAATCCGGAAGCCCAGAAATTCATGAG
>CAXQNK010000068.1:0-29907 GCA_964225175.1 Candidatus Nitrosopumilus sp.
CAGGTGATGCCGATCACTGAGCAGATCTCACGCATCATACTGGAGGAAGGCAATGCTATGAGGATCGCCGACCAAGCCAAGCAGGAGGGAATCAATGACGTGCGACGCTCCGCACTTAACAAGGTAAAGGAAGGGATTACCGACATTATCGAGATCAATCGCGTAACCAAGGACTAGGTCATGGCGCTAACACAAACAGAACAAGTCATTTTTCTCTGGGAAGGCAGGGACAAGCGCGGCGTTAAGCTCAAAGGTCAACAAACCGCTGCGAATCCCAACCTGGTTCGGGCAGAGCTTCGACGCCAAGGAATCACACCTATACGGGTCAGAAAAAAACCCAAGCCGCTCTTTGGAGACGCTGGTAGCCGGATAACACCAAAAGAAATTGCGGTGTTCAGTAGACAGCTTGCGACAATGCTGAAGTCGGGGGTCCCTCTTGTCACTGCGTTCCAGATTATATCTGGCGGTGTAAAAAACCCTCGCATGCGCACCATGGTGGACAAGGTCAGGGCAGATGTAGAAGGTGGGGGCAGCCTGTTCGAGGCCCTGAGCGAGCATCCGGGACAATTTGATGAACTGTATGTTAACCTCGTCAAGGCGGGTGAAAGCGCAGGTGTTCTCGACACTATCCTGGATGAGATTGCCAACTACAAGGAGCGAATTGAAAGCATCAAGGGCAAGATCAAAAAGGCCCTGTACTATCCTGTCGCTGTTGTCGGGGTGGCCATAATCGTTTCTTCGATACTTCTCATCTATGTCATCCCGCAGTTTGAAGATATCTTTGCTGGTTTCGGTGCCGATTTGCCAGCGTTTACAAAAATGGTGGTCGGTGCGAGTCGGTGGCTGAGAGCAAACGGACTGACGTTACTGATAGGTATCATTTTAACCATTACCGCGTTCGTCCTGGCCAAGAAACGCAGCAGGGCATTCGCCCATTTTCTGGATCGGTACTCGCTCAGGTTTCCTATTGTCGGAGCGATCCTGGAAAAATCGGCGATTGCCCGTTTTTGTCGCACTCTCGCCATTACGTTCGCAGCAGGCGTCCCGCTTGTAGACGCGCTGAAAATCGTCTCTGGCGCCACGGGAAACCAGGTGTATAACGATGCGGCGGCACGCATAAGAGAAGATGTAGCCGTGGGTCATCAATTGCAACTTGCGATGATTCAAACAGAAGTTTTCCCCAACATGGTGATCCAGATGGCTGCCATCGGTGAGGAGGCAGGCTCTCTTGATGAAATGCTCATCAAGGTGGCAGAAGCTTACGAAGAGGAAGTGAATAATGCGGTGGATGCATTGAGCAGCCTACTCGAACCAGTCATTATTGTTTTCATCGGCGGGGTGGTGGGTACCATGGTGGTTGCCATGTACCTGCCCATCTTCAAGATGGCCGCTGTCATTTAGCCGATCACCACAATGTGGGCACTGCTATTCGAGAATGGGCCGCTGTTCTTGTCGGTTGCGACCGGGCTCGGATTGCTGGTCGGATCCTTCCTGAATGTCGTCATTATTCGTGTGCCGCGGCGAATGGAGCACGACTGGAAACTTCAGTGTGAGTCCCTACTCGATATAGAGCCTGCTGAGCCTGCTGCCCCACCAGCTGGCATTGTGCAGGGTCGCTCGTTCTGCCCTCACTGCAAGACCAAAATCAAGGCAGTCGACAATATTCCAGTGATCAGCTTTTTGTTGCTCAAGGGGCAATGTTCGACGTGCAGACAGCCCATTTCTATTCGCTATCCAGTAACCGAGGCGTTCACTGGTTTTCTGTTTTTTATCGTGGCGTGGCATTTTGGACCCGGCACACAGTGCGTGGCTGCCATGATTATGACCTCACTGCTGATCGCCATGTCCGGGATAGACCTCGATCATCAACTTCTGCCTGACTCACTGACACTGCCATTACTCTGGTTGGGCCTGATACTGAGTTTGCATTCATTATTCATCAGCGCCCCGGAAGCTATTCTAGGTGCGGCGGTCGGCTATCTTTTCCTGTGGACTGTCTATCATCTGTTCAAACTGGTCACGGGCAAGGAGGGTATGGGTTACGGTGACTTCAAGTTGCTCGCCGCTCTTGGCGCATGGCTTGGATGGCAACAATTACCGCTCGTTGTATTCATATCATCGCTGCTTGGGGCGATCACCGGATTAACACTGATCTTGATAAGACGACATGAACGGGGCAAGCCATTACCATTTGGCCCATTCATAGCCGGCGCAGGTTGGGTTGCATTCCTATGGGGCCGGGACATCACCAACGCCTATTTTGAATTCTCCGGCTTGTGAGGGGGTCATTCGCAACCAGGCAGCGGCCCTTCGTGGTTGCTTTGACGGGCGGTATCGCGGCAGGCAAAAGTCTCGTGTCGGATGAGTTCAAGTCGCTGGGTGCTGATGTCATCGACACAGACGAAATAGCCCACCGGGTGACCGAGCCCGGTCAACCTGCAATCGAGTCCATCGTCTTGGCATTTGGCCGGGATGTCTTGCTGCCCAATGGCAGGCTTGACCGAAAAAACCTCAGGAACCTGATTTTCTCCTCACCAAGGGCTCGCAAAACCCTCGAATCGATACTTCACCCGATCATTTGGGATGCCGTCAAGAAGAAACGTGGTGAGCTCAAAGGTGCTTATTGCCTGTTGGTGATTCCGCTGCTGGCCGAGACGGGAACACCGGAGTTTGTTGATCGTGTGCTCGTGGTGGACGCACCCGACGCGCTTCGTATTCAGCGCCTGATGGCCCGGGATGGAGTATCCCATGCACAAGCCCAGGCTACTCTCGCGGCACAGGCTGACCGGGAAACGCGCTTAGCCATTGCCGACGATGTGATTGAGAACTCTGACGATAAATCCCTGGTTAGGGAATCTGTGCACCAGCTTCACGAGATCTACCTGCTTGCCGAGCGAGAGCGTCAAAAGAACTAGGCTGTTAAGCCAGTAATCCAGAAGAAAGCTCGAAACGGGATGGCATCAGGTTCGGAGTCAGTTCAATGCTCCGTGACACTGTTTGAACTTTTTGCCTGACCCACAGGGGCAAGGTTCATTGCGACCGACTTTCCTGCCCTCTCGAACAAAGGGTTGCTCTGCCTCGCCCTTGGTCGGTGCTGTCACCAGGCTAGGCGCGTCAGCATGCTGAAATTGCAGCGCAGAAGACTGAGGGCCAGTGGCCTCTACTGCCTCTGCGTCCTCCCCAGCTGTGATCTGCACACGACTGAGCACCCGGATCACTTCATGCTGAACACTGCTGAGCATTTGCGTGAACATTTCAAAAGCTTCGCGCTTGTATTCCTGCATGGGCTGACGCTGAGCGTAGCCTCTGAGGTGAATGCCCTGGCGTAAGTAATCCATGCTGGCCAGATGGTCTTTCCATTGCTGATCCAAAACGTTGAGCATCAGGGCCTTCTCAAAGTGCCTGAATACCTCCGCACCAATCTGGGCCTCCCTCGCTTCAAAGTGATTGACGACCGACTGCGAGACACGTTGCCGCAACACTTCCTCATTGGTCAGTTCTTCCGCGGCCATCCAGCGCCTGAGTGGCACTGAAATCCCGAAATCCCCCTCAAGAGCAGACTCCAGTGCATCAAGGTCCCACTGCTCGTCAATACTTCCCGGAGGGACAAATTGATTGACCACGGATTCAATCACCTGCTCACGGAATTCGACGACGGTATCTTGCACCTCCTCGAGTTCCATCAAGTCGCTTCGCTGTCGATAAACGACCCTACGTTGATCGTTGGCGACGTCATCGTAATCCAACAGGTGTTTTCTTATGTCAAAGTTATGCGCCTCAACTTTACGCTGCGCATTTTCAATGGCTCGATTGAGCATTCCCGCCTCAATGGCCTCATCTTCTTTCATACCGAAACGCTGCATCATTCCGGACATCCGATCGGAGGCGAAAATCCTCATGAGATTGTCTTCAAGAGATAAATAGAACCTTGATGAGCCTGGGTCACCCTGTCGACCGGATCGACCCCTGAGTTGATTATCAATTCTCCTTGACTCATGACGCTCAGTGCCAATGATGTGTAAACCGCCGGCATCAATCACGGCGTCATGTCGTTGGTTCCATTCGTCACGGACCGCCGCTTTCTTGTCCTCCGATGTGTCTTCAGGCAAAGCATGCAATTCGGCGTCCAGGCTGCCACCCAGCACGATATCGGTGCCGCGGCCGGCCATGTTGGTTGCAATGGTTACTGCTGAGGGTCTTCCCGCCTGTGCCACGATGTGCGCCTCGCGCTCATGCTGCTTGGCATTCAGCACTTCATGCTGAATCTTGTTTTTCTTAAGCTGACGCGAAATCAATTCAGAGGTCTCGATCGACGTGGTCCCAACAAGAACGGGTTGCCCGCGCGCAACACAATCGTTGATGTCCTCGACGATTGCATCGTATTTGGCTTGTGCCTTCAGGAATACCAGGTCGTCACGGTCATCCCGGATCATTGGACGGTGCGTCGGTATGACCACGACTTCGAGGCCGTATATTGACTGAAACTCATAAGCTTCGGTATCAGCCGTACCCGTCATTCCCCCCAATTTCTCGTAGAGACGAAAATAGTTCTGAAAAGTGATGGATGCCAAGGTCTGGTTTTCCCTTTGAATGGGCACACCTTCCTTCGCCTCCACGGCCTGGTGCAACCCTTCCGACCATCGGCGACCGGGCAAGGTTCGCCCGGTAAATTCGTCAACGATGACGACCTCGTTATCTCGGACAATATAATCCACGTCCTTGTTAAAAAGATGATTGGCGCGCAATCCCGCATTCAGATGATGTACTAAATTCAGATTGTTCGCGTTGTAGAGGCTATCATCTTCTTTGAGCAAACCGGACTTGACCATCAGCTCCTCAACTTTTGCCATGCCCTCCTCTGTCAGGTAAACCTGCTTCTGCTTTTCATCAATCGTGAAATCGCCCTCGAGAACGTCACCGTCTTCATCTTCGCCTACTTTTACCGCGAGTTGCAGATGCGGGATCAGCTTGTTGATGTGAACATACAGTTGGGGTGACTCATCCGCGGGCCCGGAAATAATCAAAGGCGTCCTTGCCTCATCAATCAGGATGGAGTCGACCTCATCCACGATGGCGAAGAAACGATCTCTTTGAACCCTTTGATCAAGCGAAAACGCCATGTTGTCCCGGAGGTAATCAAAGCCTAGTTCATTGTTCGTGGCGTAGACCACGTCACACGCATAAGCCGCGCGTTTGGCCGTGGGCGTCATGCCCGGAATTACCACGCCAACCGTCATGCCCAATGCACTGTATATGGGCCGCATCCAATCAGCATCGCGCCGAGCAAGGTAGTCGTTGACGGTGACCACGTGAACGCCCCTGCCCGACAAGGCGTTCAGGTAGACCGGGAGCGTTGCCATCAGGGTCTTACCCTCACCAGTCTTCATTTCCGAAATCATGCCGCGGTGCAGTACCATTCCACCGATAAGCTGGACATCAAAGTGTCGCAGGCCGAGCGTTCGGACACTGGCCTCGCGGACACAGGCGAATGCCTCCGGTAACAGATCGTCGAGTGACTCGCCCGCTTCAAACCGTTGCCGAAATGCCTGGGTTTTCGCGGCAAGCTCATCGTCGCTTAATGATTGGAGGTCCGACTCCAGATCATTGATCTGCGACACCTCGCGGCCCATTTTTTTTACCAACCGGTCGTTGCGGCTGCCAAAAATCTTTGTAAATATTGCGTTTAACATGAATTTTTATATCCCTCGAGCGGATACATAGCCACTGCGGTTTCTTGTTAATTTGTGATCAAGATGATTTGCTTGGCGCTGGGTCGATATTATGACGTATCCGCTTTTTCTGCGCTTATAATTTGGGGCGAGCGGCGAGGTATACAAGTGGTCACTGGTTGCTCCACAAGCGCACTTGTTGATCCGTACGCGATGCAACGAGGCGCTAACGCCTGATGTACACTTAGGGTATTGCCCTCAGAATGTTATGCACCCGCCCCCGGGCACAACGGTTTATGACCAAGAAACTCGACACGCGCCCATCAAGCATTGATTCGATTTTGCACCAATTCAATGCCGAACACGTGAACTTGGTACAGCGGGCTCGTCAGCTTGATAAAGTGGAGCATGCCATTAATCGCATTCTCGATGTGAGCTTAAGAGGACAGGTTAAGGCCGCATTTTCCCGACAAGGACAAATTACACTGTTTGTCTCCAACGCTGCGACCCGTTCCGCACTTCTTCGTATAGAGCCACAAATCATCGAGGTGCTCAGTCAGTTGAATTTCGGGAACCGGGAAACGATCTCAGTAAAAATTGATCCTCGACTGCAGCACGTGGAGGAATACCCCGCGCGCGCTCCAAAACAGATGAGCGATGCGAACCGGAGGGCCTATGAACATTTCCTGGGCACAATTTACAAGGACGAATAGACAGTCCCATGGACATTCCGATTGCCGAACCTTTACATCGGACAGAGAACTTCCTTCACGGTCATATTTGAATCAGCGAAGACCGGCACTTCATCAAGGATTTGAGCGGAAGATTCCTGAACGCCTGTCGATCCGGGCGCTTGACCAGTTTCACTATCGAGCTGGACTCCCATTTTTTGTAACTGGCGCCTTTCCTCCGGCAGCATCCATTCCGGGTTCATCTGAGCAAGATGAGCAGAAACGATATCCACGCTCTCTTGATCGCCGATTTTCAAATTTGCAATGAGCGCAGCAAGGTAATCTATGGGTATGCGGTTGTTGATCGCCTGGAAATTAATTGAGGCCAAATTCAATTCACCATTCAACAGGAAATGTACTCCTGCGAATCGACGCATCGCATCGTCCCAATCATCGCGCTCTACCGAGTCATCAAAGAACTGACGCTGATCAGTCGCCTGACTGTAGCCCAACACAAATTTTGAAAACCTTCTCAGCGCCGATTGCTCAGGCTGCGTGGCCAAGACTTTTTCGTGCTCTGCCATCAAGGCGCTGACTCCATCTGGCTGCCAACAACCTGGCCGGGTGAGCAGTCGTCCAAGTAATGGAAAATTAGCTGGAGCACGCGTGTACAAGGCATTCACTGAGTCGAAGAATTCCAGTTCGAACTGCCCTTCTTTCATGAGATGGTCGTGCAGCAATGCTTCATATTGCACGGCAATGTGGTCTATCTGGTACCGCTGAAATTCTTTTTCAAATTCATCAACGCTATCGACTGTTAGCAATCGCCTGTATTTCTCAAAATGCTCGCTTGGGTAGAGAATACCTGTGCGCCCATCAATGTAAAACGTATTATTCGGGGCCAATCGGAAGATCAAGTATCCGCCAAATTTGTATTGATTGAATACCCTGCCGCGCATCTGATTTTCCAGCATATAAGTTGCCAGCGCCCCCGGATATCGATCCCCCTGTCTCAAATTTTCCTTCATGAATTTCATGGCCACATTAGCGCTGATCATCATTGCAATGCATATGGTGATCACCATTGCCCAATGAGCGAAACCTGAGAGGACGTCTTTTGGGTCTTCTCCCTCGGAAGCTGCAAGCATCTGCGCGCTTAGTAACAATATGACAATACCCGATAGGGTAAACATCCGAATGTAGCTCAAGCCGGCATAGAGCATCACCGCCCATATCAACAGAGTCCCGTATTCCTTTCGACGAACTGCAAGGAAAGGAACAAAAATGACAATAGGAATGAGCAACAGGGCACCCAAGTCGCCTCTCAGTCGCAGCGCATCCAGTGTTGCCCGGTACTCTATTATTGACGGAAAGTCGCGGCCTAAAGTGAGCGTCTCTAAAATTGGATGAGCGTAGTGGGGAACCATAAAACCGACTCCAACCGTGACCATCCCCCAGGCAAACCAATTGACCCACTGGCGGCTACTGCTCCTCTCATCCTTCATTCGCACCGCGCAATCCAAGAAAAACCCGGCAAAAATCACATAACCCGTCACAGAGGAATGATAGAAGCTCCACGCCCAGACCAAAAAGACCATCGGCAGCACGGTGCGCTTACTAACTATTTTTCCACCCTTGTAATTTAACCAAAGTGCGATAACCGCAAATGCGTATCCGAGCAACTCCGGTCGAATCAATACCCGGTATTGCAATAAGAGAACGGAGAGCACAAGGACGCTCAGGCGAACAATTGCCGGAACTTTAAGCGTTAACAAAAAACCCCAGATAGAAGTCAGTATGGCGGCATAAAAGAACACGCGGATTACCACAGTGCCCCAATATGCCCCGAAATTTTCAAGGGCAAGGTAAACGAAAACCTGGAACAGAACGGGGGGATTTACAATTGCAGACCCCGTAAAAGTAAAGCTGTAATGGTCAACCCAGGGACTCAGGCCATTTTCTAGCCAGTCTTTGCCCATCTGCAGGTGCCAAAACGTGTCAGCGGCCACATTGGCTCTGAAACTTGTCACCAGGAGAATCATCAGGCTGCAAGCCGTAATGCCAAGGAATAGAATTCGGCCGATGCGCTGCGAAGCCTGAAAGTTTTCGAATCTCATTGGAATAAATTAACTTTTAATGGCGCCAAAGGCGCACCCCGGCTGCATCATAAACGAAACAGCCGATCCCTCACCAGAAACGGAACCGCTCTGTATATTGATCCGGAGTGAACGCCCTGGATCGTCCGAAATCAACAGGCAGCTAACGCTTAAACAGCCTGAGCCGGGTGCAGGTAGGAAATTGGAGAGAGCGCTTCATCCTCGAACGTCACTTCTTCCCATGCCTCGGGCTGATCAAGAAGCGCGCGGACCAGCAGATTGTTCAGCCCGTGTCCGGATTTGTATCCGGAAAATGCCCCAATGAGACTATGGCCCGTCAGGTAAAGGTCGCCGATCGCGTCCAGGACCTTGTGCTTGACGAATTCATCTTTATAACGCAGACCGTCTTCGTTGAGCACCCGGTAATCATCCAGCACAACAGCATTGTCCATACTGCCGCCAAGCACCAGGTTTCTATTCCGCAACATTTCGAGATCCCGCATGAACCCGAATGTGCGGGCTCTCGCGATTTCTTTCAGAAAGGAGGTGGTTGAAAAGTCCACCGCGGCGAATGAGGTGTGCGAACTGAAGACGGGGTGATTGAAGTCAATCTTGAAAGAGACCCTGAAACCATTGTGGGGATCAAAACGCGCCCACTTGTCATCCTGCTTGACTTCGACCGGCCTCGTCACGCGGATAAAGCGCTTGGCGGCCAGTTGTTCTTCGATGCCTGCAGACTGGATCAGAAATACGAATGGACCGGCGCTGCCGTCCATGATGGGCACTTCGGCCGCGCTCAGGTCGACATATGCGTTGTCAATGCCCATGCCTGCAAGGGCGGAGAGCAAGTGCTCCACGGTCGCAACACGCACACCCTGATCAACGAGCGTGGTTGACATGCTGGTGTCTCCCACGAGCGTCGCCGCAGCCTTGACTTCCACGATGGGCTCGAGGTCAACGCGCCGGAATACAATACCGGTATTGACGGCGGCCGGGCGCAAGGTCATGAAGACTTTTTCGCCCGTGTGTATACCGACGCCGGAGGCGCGGATTACATTTTTCAGGGTTCTTTGCCTGATCACTTGTGCAGTGCCTCAAGCCGGGAGATTGGCCGCATACTAGCACACCACCTATCCCTGAAAAAGAAATTTTTGGGCATTTTCCCTAATTTTGTTGTAATTTAACAACAATTTAACGCATTTTTGCGTAATGACCGGCCCATGTGTCATGGACCGGTCATGTAAAGCGGCGATACTGAGAGGTCAGTTTGATTAAACGACTGTCACGTTAATCGGCCTGCACCCTGAGGAATGCAGGAATGTCCAGGTAGTCGATGTCCTCATCACTGCTGAACATATCACTGGTTCCGACTGGCGTCTCAGTGCCTGATGGGGCTCTCTGCGCTCGCTCATCCTGTGATTCAGCCAGCATTGGCTCAGGCAACCCCGTCGTTCCATTCCGAACAATCTGCAAACTGCTCTCCTTTTCAGAAGATTTCCGGCTCACCTCCCCGAGGCCGGTCGCCACGACCGTCACCCTCATTTCATCCGCGATTTCCGGATCGATTACCGTTCCAACAACCACGGTAGCATCATCGGAGGCCAGGTCTGCAACCGCACTGCCCACCTCTTCAAATTCCCGCATGGTCAGGTTCATTCCGGCCGTGATATTAACCAGCACACCCCGTGCACCGGACAGGTTCACATCCTCGAGAAGCGGACTGCCGATCGCGGACTTGACTGCCAGGATGGCCCGATCCTCACCCTTGGCCCTGCCCGCGCCCATCACGGCCTGCCCCATCTCGGACATGACTGTTCGAACGTCTGCAAAATCCACATTGATGAGACCCTGCCGGGTGATCAATTCCGCGATGCCCTGTACCGCACCCTGAAGGACGTCATTTGCCGCCTTGAAGGCATTCAGAAGCAACGCATCTTCACCCATCACCGCGGGCAGCTTCGAGTTTGGAATCGTTATGAGCGAATCCACCTGTCGGGACAATTCGTCAATGCCCTGCTCTGCGATCGCCATGCGTCGCCGTGCCTCAAAATTGAATGGTTTTGTGACAACTGCAACGGTCAGTATGCCCAATTCCTTCGCAGCCTGGGCAATGACAGGTGCCGCACCTGTTCCGGTACCCCCGCCCATTCCAGCGGTGATGAACACCATATCTGCCCCGTCGAGAATCTCGATAATCCGATCCCGATCCTCAAGGGCCGCCTGACGGCCCACTTCCGGGTTGGCGCCGGCACCGAGCCCTTTCGTAACGCTCGAACCTATCTGTAACACAGAACGGCCCTTGAACTGCCTGAGTGCCTGGGCATCCGTATTCGCGGCAATAAAATCCACGCCGTCGATTTTCGCCTCCATCATTTGGGCAACTGCGTTGCCCCCACCGCCGCCGACACCGATGACCTTGATCTCGGCGTTTGGCGTGTAGTTTTCCACCAATTCAAACATTTTTATTTACTCCTCTCGCTCGCCTTGTGAAATTCACTTACAACTCTTTGGCTGCTCATGAAAATCGGATTGATTAAAACTCGCCTCTAAACCAACTCTGTATCCGGGTCAGCATCGACTCCGATCCCCCCGGACCCGCATAACTCCTTCCACGTTCCGCCTGACTCCCGTAAAGCAGCAGGCCCACACCCGCCGCGTGCACGGGTGTGGACACAACGTCTCGCAAACCCACCACATATTGCGGCGTCGCCAAGCGAACCGGCATATGAAAAATCTCTTCGGCCAACTCGACGGCACCCTCGATTTTGGCGGCGCCCCCGGTCAACACCAGACCGGATGCCACCATCGACTCAAACCCGCTTCGCCTCAATTCACTCCTCACCCGGGAGAAAAGCTCCCGGTAGCGCGCGTCAACGACCTGTGCCAACGTCTGCCGCGCCAAGCGCCGGGATCCCCGGTCCCCAACACTGGGCACCTGTATGTTCTCTTCACTGCCTGCCAACTGTTCAAGGGCACAGGCGTAGCGCACCTTGATGTCCTCGGCGTGCTGGGTGGGCGTTCTAAGGGCAACAGCGATGTCGTTGGTCACTTGGTCCCCGGCGATCGGAATACAGGCCGTATGCCGGATAGCTCCGCCGGTAAACACCGCCATATCCGTGGTTCCGGCGCCAATATCGACCAGACATACGCCAAGATCACGCTCATCCTCACTCAGGGCCGAATAACTTGCCGCAAGCGGCTGCATGATGAGTTCATCAACAGTCAGCCCGCAGCGTTGAATGCACTTAGTGATATTTTGTGTCGCGCTCAGCGCCGCTGTGACGACATGCACATGCGCTTCCAGACGTACACCCGCCATGCCAATGGGCTGGCGGATGCCATCCTGGTTGTCGAGCACGTATTCCTGCGGCAGGACATGGAGCACTTTCTGATCGGCAGCGACTGGAACGGCCCGAGCCGCCTCGATGACACGCTCGACATCACCCTCAGTCACTTCTTTGTCCTTGATGGCTACGGTCCCATCAGAGTTGAGGCTGCGAATATGATTGCCTGAAATTCCGCCAAATACCGAGTGAATCTCGCAGCCTGCCATGAGTTCGGCTTCTTCCACGGCACGCTGGATCGCCTGCTCGGTGGACGCCATGTCGACCACGACGCCCCGCTTGAGTCCGCGCGAGGGATGGGAACCCACGCCGACAACCTCAACATTCCCGTCCGGCTGAATCTCACCCACGATCGCTACGATTTTGGATGTCCCTATATCCAGCCCAACCACCAGTGATTTTTCTGTTTTCTTAACCATTGTTTTCTTCCGCTGCCCAGCGAACGGCAAAGCCATTGGTGTAACGAAGGTCGATACCGAGTGGTCGTGTAGGCACGTCTTTGGTTAGCAAGGACCAGCTTTCGACCATGCGGGTCAAGCGCTCGACTGCACGCTCACGTCCAACATCCACTTTTGTTCCGTTGTTCAGTTCGAGATACCAAGCGCCACGCTGATCAAGTTTCAGCTGCTCGATCTCGAGACCCGTGGGAATCAATATTCGATTGAATGACTGCCAGGACGAGAACACCTCCGACTGCTGCACATCGGTGCCATCCAACCATGGCAGGCCCTGAATCTCATCAGCACCCGGCACGGTGAAAACTTCGCCCTCAAGAGAAACCAACCGTCCCCGTGTCCAATGAGCGACAGGCTCAAATTCAGACACATGAACCGTCACCGTGTCAGGCCAGCGTTTCTGGACCAGAACCCGCGCCACCCAGGGTTGACGATATGCGGCCTCTCGGACATCCGACAGGTTCACGGTGAAGTAGCTGCCGCCAACGAATTGCGAGACCCCGGCTCGAACCTGTTCGGCACTGACACGATCGAACTCGCCGTCAATTTCAAGCCAACGGATCGGCCACTGATCTCGAGTAACCATTCCCTTGTACACCCAACCCAGCCCGATCGCTGCGATCGTCACCAACCCCATCGAGACCAGCAAACTGGCATAGAATCCAGCCTGCCGGAAAGTGCTGATTCGTTGTACCCGCCTCATAAGCTGGTCTCCAGAATGCGCCAGACCAACTCATCGAAATCCACGCCGATTTCAGCTGCCGCCTGTGGGACCAGACTATGGTCTGTCATGCCAGGAGCCGTATTGATCTCCAGAAACCAGGGCTCGTCCTGCTCGTCGAGTATCAAGTCCACCCTACCCCAGCCCGAAGCGTTCAATGCGCGGAAGAGCTCAAGCGAGCGCACCTTCAAATCCTCTTCGAGCTCTGGAGTCAAACCTGAAGGACAGAAATACTGGGTGTCACCGGTGACGTACTTGGCTTCATAGTCATAGAATTCCCTTGGTGTCTCGATGCGAATCAGGGGCAATGCCATGTTTTCGAGAATGCCAGTGAAATACTCTTTGCCCTGGACGCCTCGCTCAACAATCACCTCAGGGCCGAATTGCCGCGCGACATCGACGGCCATCGCAAGCTCTCCAGCCTCATTGACCTTACTCACGCCAATGCTCGAGCCGAGTCCGTTAGGCTTCACGAATAAGGGCAGACCAAGCTTTTCGGGTAATGACGAACAAGGATCAGAGGGAAGCAATAACTCAAATGGTGTGGTCGGAATACCCAAACTTTGCATTAACCATTTTGAGCGTGCCTTATCCATCGTGAGGGCTGAGCCGAGGATGCCTGAACCCGTGAATGGGATACCCATCAGATCAAGCGCTCCCTGGATGGCCCCATCCTCGCCACCCGGCCCGTGCATCAGGTTGAACACCCGGTCGACCTGCCCAGCAAAAATCGCATCGAAGAGGGATTCACTGCCATCGTGGGTTTCATGAGATATTCCAAGTCGCTCGAACGCCCGCGCAACCGATTCACCCCCGCTCAGTGACACCTCACGCTCTGCACTCTCACCACCCACGAGCAATGCCACTCGACCGAAGTCTTCAGGTTTCCGGGTTTTCCGGGGCGCCAACTCAGTCATTCCTGCAATCCTCGCCAAGCGGCATGTTCTTCACTTCCTGCGCGAGCTGCTCAATACTTCCTGCCCCAAGCAAAAGCACAAGGTCACCGTCCTGGATAATCCCCGGCAACTCCCCAAGCACATCGCCGATGTCATGAACCAGGATCGGATCCACTTTTCCCCTGATCCTGATCGAGTGACACAGCGCAGAGCTTTCCACACCAGGAATCGGAGCCTCGCCTGCCGCGTATATGTCGGTCAGAACAAGGCTGTCAGCATCGGAAAGCACACGACTGAAATCATCGAACAAGTCACGGGTACGCGAGTAACGATGAGGCTGGAATACCGCCACAATGCGCCGCTTTGGCCAACCCAGACGGGCCGCTGAAATCGTTGCGGCAAGTTCCGTGGGATGGTGTCCGTAATCTTCAATAAATTGAGCGCTTCGCTCACCCAATCTGCGAAAACCCAGGTCAGCAAATCTCCGCCCGATACCCGCAAATTCATCGAGGCACCCAATCAGTTCAGGAAGGTTCAGCCCCAACTCCCAGGCGACCGCGATTGCGCCCAGTGCGTTCCGGACATTGTGCGCACCTGGAAGATTCAAACTGACCTTCAGGGGCGATTCGGTATTCGGCAATCTGACGCTGAAACGGGTTTTTCGACCCTGTTGCTGCATCCCAAAAGCTTGTATGTCCGCGTCCTCCGAAAACCCGTAAGTAACGACCGCACGACTGACCTGGGTGACAATGCCTCTGACCTCATCGTCGTCAATGCACAAAAACGCGGTCCCGTAAAATGGCAAGTGCTGGAGAAACTCCAGAAACGCTTGACGCAGGGCAGCGAAGTCACCCTTGTAGGCGTCCATGTGATCACGATCGATATTCGTCACTACGGCCATGATGGGTTGCAACAGCAGAAACGAACCATCGCTCTCATCCGCCTCGGCCAGGAGATATTCCCCCTTCCCCAGGCGAGCATTGCTGCCCCAGGCATTCACGACCCCGCCGATAACAAAGGTCGGATCGAGATCAGCTTCCGCCAGCAAGCTCGCGGCCAGGCTGGTGGTCGTCGTTTTACCGTGTGTCCCCGCTACTGCAATTCCACGCCGAAATCGCATAATTTCCGCTAACATCTGAGCCCGGGGCACCACCGGAAGCCGTGCCTCTCGCGCTGCCAGCACTTCTCGGTTGTCCTTGGGGATCGCCGTGGAAACAACCAATACATCGGCATTCCCGATGTTCTCCGCTGCATGTCCCTGGTGTATTGTCACCCCCAGTGATTCCAACTGGCGCGTGGTCTGGGAGCTCTTCATATCCGAGCCGCTGACTTCGAATCCGAGATTCACCAGCACCTCGGCAATGCCGCACATGCCGGAACCTCCGATTCCAACCATGTGCACACGGCGAATGCGGTGCATGGGTCTGAGCGCGCCGCTGAGTGCGTTCATCACGAGACGTCCCCCTGTAGGGCAGAGGCAAACTGGCTGCATGCCCGTGCCATCCGGATGGCTGCGTCGGTACGTCGCACTGAACGCGCACAATCAGCCATCCTGGCAAGTGATGGACGATCCGCGAGCAATGAACCCAATTCATGGGCCAGTAACTCGGAGTTCAATTCCGCTTCCTGCAATATGATCGCTCCACCGGCATTGACGAGTACCTCGGCGTTGTGTGTCTGGTGATCATCTACGGCATGAGGAAATGGAATCAGAATGGACGCTATCCCTGTCGCTGCGATCTCGGACACGGTCAAGGCACCAGCACGGCATACCAGAAGGTCAGCCCAGGAAAAGGCTTCCGCCATGTCTTCAATGAATTCCTCGACTCGAAGATCCTCCTCAGCCATTGCGTAGCGGGACCGCGTTCGCTCAACCCGGTCGCGTCCCGCCTGGTGGCGCACTTGCACACGCAGTGCATTCGGCAGCATGGCCAAGGCTTCGGGCACCAGGCGGTTCAGCGCTTCTGCACCCTGGCTGCCACCTGTCACCAACAATCGAGCGGGCACGTCACTGCGCGCTTCAAATCGCTGAGCCGGCGCCGGGATGTCAAGAAAAGCGCCTCGAACCGGGTTGCCCACCGCAATAGCCCGACTGTTGGCCCGGAAACTGCCGTCAAAAGCCTCGAACACCGAGTGCGCCAGGCGTGCGAGCAATCGATTGGTCATGCCCGGTACGCGATTCTGTTCATGGACCACAAGGGGGATACCTTTGAGCCAGGCAGCGATCCCTCCGGGCCCGGCGGCATAACCCCCAAAACTCACCGCACAGGCAGGCTTGATGTTTCTCAGGTGCCCCATTGCCTCGCGAATTGCGCAAAGCAGCCGAAACGGCAACGTCAGCCACCCTTTCCAACCGGTATTCCTGACGCCCCGAATTCTGATCGTAGAAAGCTCGATTCCGTGCTCTGGAACCTTCCTGCATTCCATGCCACCATGAGCTCCAAGCCAGTGCACGGCGAGGCCCATGCGCCTTAACTGCTCCGCCAGGGCGAGCCCCGGAAATATATGGCCTCCGGTGCCACCCGCCATGATGAGAATTGTCGGCATTGACGTGCTCACCTTCGCGTCCCCCGACGGCGCTTGACCGGGGCACTGCGAAGACGATCGTGATCGAGCTCATAACGGATACGCAGCACGATCCCGAGCGCAAGGCAGACCATCAGCATGCTGCTGCCCCCGGAGCTGATCAGTGGCAGCGTCAGGCCCTTGGTCGGCAACACACCCAAATTCACACCAATGCTCACCAGCGCTTGGAGACCAAGCCATAAGCCAATTCCGAACGCAAGGTGTCCGCTGAAGGGTCGCCCGGATCGATGTGCCATCATGCCAATGATCATGATGCGCGTGACCAGCAACATGAACAGCAAAAGAATAAACAGGACGCCAAGCAAGCCAAGTTCTTCTGCGAGGACCGCGAAGATGAAATCCGTGTGCGCTTCGGGTAGAAAATGCAATTTCTGGATCGAGGCACCGAGGCCAACTCCTCCGATTTCACCTCGGCCCACTGCTATCAGGGCCTGCACCAGCTGAAAACCACTGGCGAAGGGATCAGCCCAGGGATCCATGAAGCTGACAATACGCCGCAGCCGGTAGGGTTCAAAAGCGGCGATTGCAAACACCGGGACAGTTGCCACAGCAAGCGCGAGTACATGCCGCCAGGCCGCGCCGGCCAACCAAACCATGGCCCCCGTGATCGCAGTCAGCACGGCCGCTGAGCCAAGGTCCGGCTGTAACAGGAGAATGCCGCAGAGGATCCCGACCAGGAGCAAGGGTTTCAATGTGTCGAAAAACCGTTCCTGTATGCGCTCGGATTTTCGAACGAGGTAGCCGGCCATGTAGATGATGACCATCAGCTTGACGGCCTCAACTACCTGGAATCGGCTGAATCCCAGGTTGATCCAGCGCGTACTGCCATTCACGGTATGCCCGAATCCGGGGATGAACACCAGCAGTAACGCCAGTGCCGCGAGCAGCATCATCGGCCGGCAAATGGCCTCCAGGACTTTGATTGGGAGCCGGCGGGCAAAAGACATCATGACCAGGCCAAGTGC
Source organism: Candidatus Nitrosopumilus sp. (assembly GCA_964225175.1). GTDB lineage: Bacteria > Pseudomonadota > Gammaproteobacteria > Xanthomonadales > SZUA-36 > WTJD01. Next base: position 17,404 of record CAXQNK010000068.1, read on the forward strand.
AATGAAAGTAACGTGTTTCGAGAGGTAGTGGAACGAACCCAACTGCTCGCTTTCAGCTATGGCAATAGACGCTGAACCCACCATGATGATCCCCATGGACCCCAGCAGCAGTACAGGTACCAGCAGCCCAAGATCAGGTGCGGGTGATGCCGCATCGCCGCCAGCACGCCTTGCTTGCCTGTGAGTTGCTGTGGCCGTCATCGGATCTTCAACGTGGCCAGCCCGGCAAGCACCAGAATCACCGAAATAATCCAGAATCGAACAATCACGCGCGGCTCCGGCCACCCCTTGAGTTCGAAATGATGGTGAATGGGCGCCATTCTGAAAATACGCCGCCCCGTCAATTTGAACGAGGCACCCTGCAGAATGACCGACAGTGTCTCCATGACGAAAACTCCCGCCATAAGACAAAAAACAATTTCCTGCCTGACCAGGACCGCAATCAACCCCAGCGCCGCGCCCATCGCCAGTGCGCCAATATCACCCATGAAGACCTGTGCGGGATAAGTGTTGAACCACAGGAATCCAAGTCCGGCACCGGCAAGCGCAGCGCAAAAGATGGTCAATTCGCCTGTACCGGGAATGTAGGGTATTGCCAGATATTCTGAGAAAACCGTGTGCCCCGTGGCGTAGGCGAAAATGCCCAGCGCGCTGGAGATAAATACCGCAGGCATGATAGCGAGTCCATCGAGGCCATCCGTCAAATTGACGGCGTTTGAAAATCCAACGATGAAAAAATATGTCAGCACGATGTAGCCCATACCCAGTGGCAGGACGACGCTTTTGAAAAATGGGACAATCAGTTCGGTCTCAGCTGGTTCCACCGCCGAACTGTAAAGGTAAATAGCGGCTCCCAAACCGGCCACCGATTGGGCCAGGTACTTCCATCTCGCTGCGAGGCCGCTTGAATCCTTGAGCACGAGTTTCCGGTAATCATCCACCCAGCCGATCAACCCGAAAGCGAGGGTGACCAGGAGCACCACCCACACGAATCGATTGGCCAGGTCAGACCAAAGCAAAGTCGACACCACAATCGAGAAAAGAATCAGCGCACCGCCCATCGTTGGCGTCCCGGCTTTGGCAAAGTGCGACTTTGGCCCCAACTCTCGGATCGGCTGGCTTGCCTGGCCAGCAACCAGGCGTCGAATGAACGAAGGCCCAAGCAGGAGTGAAATCGCCAGGGCAGTCAAGGCCCCGAGGATGGCCCGGAGCGTGATGTATCCGAAGACACTGAAATTTGGATTGAATTGTTCCAGCCATTGAAACAGTGCTACAAGCATCAGACCGCCCCCCTAACGCCACTGGCATGTGTCAAGGCTTCGACCACGCGTTCCATACCCATGGAACGTGACCCTTTCACCAGGCAATGGACCGACGGCTCCAGATCCGCTAGCAGGGCTGCCATCAATGCGTTAATGTCTGCAAAGTGGCTCGCACCAGTACCAAAGGCATCCGCGCTGGCTTCGCTGAACTCACCCACCGAAAAAAGGCGATCGATACCCAGTGTGCGCGCGGCTTCACCCATCTCGGCATGCAATTTACGGCTTTGTGCCCCCAACTCGGCCATATCGCCCAAGACAAGCCACGTGACGCCCGCGGTATCGACAAGCACCTGCATGGCCGCGTAAAGCGATGCTGGGTTTGCATTGTAGGTATCGTCAATGACCGTCCACCCTTCGGGCGCAACCCGGCGATTCAGTCGCCCCGGCACGGATCGAACGCGATCGAGCCCAGCCTGAATCTGATCCAGTGGGACACCCGCTGCGACAGCAACCGCAGTCGCTGCGACAGCATTCATTACGTTGTGCTCTCCGGGCATGTCCAGCTTGAGCTGGAATGACCCGGAAGGGGCATGAATTGCCCACTCAGACCCCTGCCGCTCTGCCCGAATGTCCGAGTCGGCACATCGACCAAAAGTGAGGTGCTGATCGGCAGTGCACATGTCTTGCCACAAGGATTGATAAGGCTCCTCTGCATTGATAACGGCCCAGCCATCCTGGGGAAGGGCCGCATACAACTCTCCTTTCGCCCGAGCCACGCCCAGCTCATCACCAAAACCCTCGAGGTGTGCCGGACCAATATTGGTCACAAGCCCAATGCCAGGCGCAGCGATCTCGGCCAGATATGCGATATCACCTGACTTGTTGGCACCCATTTCGATGACGGCAAATTCATGAGCCTCGTCGAGCTCAAACACGGTCAGTGGCACACCCAGTTCGTTGTTGTAATTACCCTGCGTGGCATGGGTCGCATGGTGAATGCTCAAAATGCTGGACACCATTTCCTTTGTCGTCGTCTTACCATTACTGCCGGTGATGCCGATCACCCGTGGATCAATTTTCGCCCGCCAATACCGCGCCATCGATCCGAGAGCGGCCTGGACATCGGCAACCACGACCTGGTCGATATCCAAGTTGACCCTGCGATTGACCAAGGCAACAACCGCGCCCTCGTCCATGGCGGAGTGGATGAAATCATGGCCATCTGATCGGGTTCCGGCGAGCGCTGCAAAAAGATTGCCTTTCCTCACTCGCCTGCTGTCGATCGCAACGCCTCTGAAAAAAGCATTTCCGAACACGCCTTCACCATTGACGCATTGCCCCAGTTCCGACAGCGTCATCGTGATCATGCCGCAGCCTCCAGGGCAGCACGCACGACCGCTTCATCGTTGAACGGCATACGCTTGCCCGCGATCTCCTGCCACCCCTCGTGCCCCTTTCCAGCGACGAGGACGACATCTCCGGGGCCACTGTCACTGACCGCCCGCATAATGGCGATGGCACGGTCAGCCTCCACGCGGGCAGCCTGAGGTTGATCGAAACCGGACAGGATGTCATTGATGATCGAGTTCACGGATTCAAATCTGGGGTTGTCGCTTGTCACCACGACCTGGTCGGAAAACTCCTCCGCCACCCGGCCCATCTGCGGCCTTTTGCCTCGGTCGCGATTCCCGCCGCACCCGAAGACACAAACCAATCGGCCGCTCAGGTGGCAGCGCGCGGCTTCAAGGGCATGGGCAAGCGCGTCCGGAGTATGGGCATAGTCAACAATCACCACCGGCTGGCCGGGCTCGCCGCCCATCCGGCACATCCGTCCTGGCACAGATTCCAGCTGCTCCAGCTGTTCAACTACCTCGCTCCATTCCATCCCCAGCAAGGCCAGAGTGCCCGCGCAAGCCAGCAGATTGGATACATTGAATCCACCCATCAGCCCGGTCCGGAATTCGGCCGAACCCCATGGACCTTGCAGCCGAAGGGCCATACCGTCAGAGTCCAGCGCCAGAACTTCAGCAGTCAACTCCGCGCCAGGTGCGAGCCCATAGCTCAACACCTGGCCCGCCCCCGACCACTGATCGATCCACTTTCGGCCGACCAGATCATCGTGATTGATCACGGAAAAACGAGGCGCGAACTCTGTGAACAATCGAAATTTAGCCTGCTCATAGGCAGCCATGTCGCGGTGATAATCCAGATGATCCCGACTCAGATTCGTGAAAACCGCGGCATCGAACTGCAGCGTCTGACAACGGTCCTGCTCCAACGCATGGGACGACACCTCCATGGCGACGTGATCAATGCCGGCATCAAGGCAGTTCGCCAGCACCTGGTTCAGACGAAATACGTCCGGAGTCGTCCAGTCGGCGGTCTGAAGAGAGTCAAGGGGACCATAGCCCAGCGTGCCGATCATTCCACCGGCACCCAATGCCCGTTGCCAGGACTGCGCCAGGAAATGGCTCACGGAGGTTTTCCCATTCGTTCCGGTCACACCGATGAGAGTCAGCAGATCAGACGGCGCAGCCCAAAAGCGACAGGCGATCTGCCCCAACAAGCGGGACAGTTCCTGAATTTCCACGACCGGGACACCCAGACTTGGAACGCCGACCTTGCCGTCATGCACAATGGCGCAACACCCCTTGGCCACCGCTTGTTCGGAAAAATTCAGGCCGTGGTGATGCTCGCCCTGCACTGCGACAAAGACGTCGCCCTCATTGATTTGCCTGGAATCCTGAGAGATTCCGGCGATGACGATGTCCGGTGCCTCGGGCATCCAGTCCTCAAGCAGTTCGCGCAGGCTCATCCCGTATGTCATCGCGCCCCTCGCTTGGAACCTTCCTGGGTCCGCGCCAGCAGGGAAGCGTAGTCATCGGGGGGAATGTTCAGCAGCCTCAGGGCGCCCTCCATCACCGAGGAGAACAAGGGCGCGGCCACGTCGCCACCGTAGTAGTAGTCGCCCGTGGGGTCATGAATCACCACCACGGCGACGATCCTCGGATCACTCGCCGGAGCAAACCCGGCAAAACTGGCCACATAGCGATTCGCATAGCCCGATGCACTTGCCTTGCGCGAGGTTCCAGTTTTGCCGGCCACACGGTAGTTTCTGACCCGCGCTTTCTTGCCGGTACCCTCCGGGCCCGGCACGGTTTCGAGCATCACTGCGATCTGCCTGGCCAGGATCGGATCCACCACGGAAAGCGGGGGATTAACGGCACCGCTGATGAAAGTCGGGGGTCTCATGCGGCCTCCATCAGCGATCGCCACGTAAGCCTGTGCCACCTGAAGTGCCGTGGCAGACATACCATACCCATAAGAGATGGTCGCCTGCTCCAGTTCGCGCCAGCGACGATGGTTGCGGAGCACTCCCGCGGATTCACCTGGGAAGCCCGTGCCGGTAGCCTCACCAAAACCAAATCGGCGGTAGGTGTCCCACATGCGTTCAGATTCGAGCTCTAGCGCCAACTTGCTGACGCCAACGTTGCTGGACTTGGTCAGAATCCCGGTAGCATCAAGCAGACCATAATCGTGATGATCCCGAATGGTGTGACCCGAAACACGGAAGGTGCCGGGGTGTGTATCAATTTGCGTGTGCGGCGTTGCCAGTCCATTTTCGAAAATGGACGTCATCGCGATGGGTTTGATAATCGATCCGGGCTCGAAAACGTCCGTCACGGCGCGATTACGCCATGCCTCGCTGTCCTCACCCGTTGGGCGGTTCGGATTGTAGGCCGGTTGATTGACCATGGCCAGGACTTCCGAATTAAGTACATCAAGAACCACGACACTGCCTGAATCAGCGCCGTGCTTAAGCACGGTTCGTTTCAGTTCACGGTAAGCGAGGTACTGAAGGCGGCGATCGATCGTCAACTGGAGACCATTACCTGGGTGAGACTGCTGAACGATCTCGATTTCCTCTACCGTGCGTCCGAGACGGTCTCTGATGACCCGCTTGAGGCCCGTTTCCCCTTTGAGCCAGTCGTTGTAAGTCAGCTCCAATCCTTCCTGCCCAACGTCATCAATGTTGGTGAAGCCGATAACGTGCGAGGTCACCTCTCCGGCAGGATAAAAGCGACGGTATTCCTTTCTCAGAAATACCCCCGGTATCTCCAGGGCGCGAATCTGTGCGGCCATATCGGGATGCAGACGACGCCGTAACCAGACGAATTCTCGTGCCGATCGCTGGTTCAGTTTCCGTTCGATGTCATCGGCATCAGCACCAAGAACCCGGGCGAGTGGTTCAATTTTTTCGGGCTGCTGCAGAATTTCCCTGGGATTGACCCAGACCGAGTCAACCGGTGTGCTCACTGCCAGCGCTTCGCCGTTCCGGTCTGAGATAATCCCGCGCGTGGTCGGGATCTCCACATCCCGCAGGTAGCGCGCCTCACCCTGTTCCTGGAGAAACTCCGTTTCCATGATTTGCAAATTGACCGCACGCGCGACCATACCCAGAGAACACGCCAGGAAAATCACCAGCAACGCGTAAATCCGGCTGACTCTGATTTCCACTGGACGGGAGGATTTCATTGCCTGACCACCAGTATGTTGATGTCGTCAGGTGCTTCCATGCCCAACTTCTCACGAGCCGTGTTTTCCACGTGACCCGCGTCCGCAAGCCATGCTTGCTCGAGCTGTAAGCGGCTCCATTCTGCGATGAATGCATCCTGCTCGACTTCGAGAGCGCCCAACTCAATAGCGAGTGTGCGGCTCTGGTGGCGCGCATAGACAACACCGAGCGCGCTGCCAACGTCTATGATCAACACCAGAATCAGTATGAATAGTTGGTTCGTCAATCCAGTTTCTCCGCAACTCGCATGACCGCACTACGGGCCCTGGGATTCGCGGAAATTTCAGATTCGGAGGGACGAATGGGTTTCCCGATCAGCCGAAGACGCGGTTTCAAATCCGGGTGCTCGGGGATATTGCGTCGGACCTGTCCTGGTCGCACGGCTTCTCTGAATGTCCGCTTGACCAGGCGGTCCTCCAGGGAGTGGAAGCTGATCACAACCAACCTCCCCCCAGGGCGCAACTGCTCAATGGCTGCCTCCAGGCCTGCGGCCAGGTCAGACAGCTCGTTATTTACCCAAATTCGGATTGCCTGGAAGCATCGGGTGGCCGGGTGCTTTTTCTCAGCTCGACCGATGGTCTCCTCGACCAAACGGGCCAACTGTGATGTCCGCACAAGCGGTTCCCGCTGCCTGACCTTCACGATACTCCTGGCAATCCTGCGCGCATGGCGCTCCTCTCCGAACTCCCAAAGCACTCGGGATATTTCCCTCTCGTCCGCCTTCGCAAGCCATTCGGCCGCACAGACGCCCTGCCATGGGTTCATCCGCATATCCAGAGGGCCGTCTTTCATAAATGAAAAACCCCGCTCCGGGTCGTTTAACTGGGGAGAAGACACTCCCAGATCGAATAGCACGCCGTCCAGGCTGCCCTCGATTCCCCAGTCCCGGACCAATTGGCCCAGATCTGCAAAACTTCCCTGGGTGATCGAAAACCGCGAATCACCACCCAGTTCTCTCTCGCCCGCTTCAATGGCCTGCGGGTCTTTGTCTATCGCAAATAATTTTCCATCGGCAACCATTCGCTCGATGATGGCCTTGCTGTGCCCACCGCGCCCGAATGTGCCATCGAGATAAAGGCCCTGCTGAACGATTTCCAGGGCCGCAATGGCCTCTGCCAGCAGCACCGGTTGGTGCTGGTCCTGGACATGTTCAATGCCGTTTTCTCCATCGTTGCCTTTATCACGCACCTCCTGTCACCAGGATCAGAGCACCAGGCGAGCCATTTCATCGGACGCCTGGTCCGACAGATGTCTTTCTTCCTCAATTCTTTTCTGATTGAGTGTGTTTTCACTCCAGATCTCGAAACGTGAACCCATGCCGAGAAACACGACATGCTTTTCGAGACCCGTCACTTGTCTGAGGGTCTGTGGTAATTGAATCCTTGCATTGCCATCAGGCTCAACGGGAGTTGCGCTTCCTACCAATCGACGCTGTAAGCTTCTGTGACTGGCATCAAATGTACTCAAGGCCATCACCTCATCCCGCACCCGTTTCCACTCATCTTCCGGATACAACCACAAGGCGCCGGCGTCGAACGCGCTGTACGTCAGAACCAATTGTCCTGAGCACTGTTCGTCGATAAGCGCGCGATACCGCACCGGAATGGCAAGGCGGCCCTTCGCGTCGAGGTTGATGGCTGTTTCACCGAAAAACACTTATTCACCACTTAATTATTAAAATTTCCCACAAATTCCCACAAAAATGCACGATAGAGTGTCTCATGACCAATGTCAAGCACGACAAGGGCTTACAGCGGATCAAATCACGCTTGGATGGCGCTCAGGCGCCCGGTTTGGGGCTTTGGGATGGCAGTTGGTAAATAGCGGGCTTTCGACCGGAAAATGGCCTGTGTCGACAGGTGCGGAGCCGGCCGATAAGCCGGGTTCTGTCGTGGGCAATCATTCATCTGCGAGTGCTGTCGCCAGCACCCTCAAGCGACCTACCCGAAAGCACCGCGGGCCACGGCATCGCTTTCCTATTTGGTCTTGCTCCGAGTGGGGTTTACCTTGCCACAGAGTGTTACCACCTGCGCGGTGCGCTCTTACCGCACCATTTCACCCTTACCTGCGCATCTGCCGAGGCAAATGAACAGGCGGTATGCTTTCTGTTGCACTTTCCGTAGGCTCACGCCCCCCAGGCGTTACCTGGCACCCTGCCCTCTGGAGCCCGGACTTTCCTCTGCTCAGCCAGTGGCTGAACAGCGATTGCCTGGCCGACTCCGCATGCCATTGTCGCTGAATCCCGGGCAGAAACCCAGCCCCAGGCCCACCCCGGCAAGAGATCAGGGTCCGAATCACGTAAGGTTTTTCAGTCCCTCGTAAAGTTCTCGCCGTGAATTCCCCGAGACTCGCGCAGCAACACGGGCCGCTTGGCTGGCTGGAAGAAACTCCAACAACGCCCGGGCAAGCTCATGACCTTCATTCGCAGTATCGTCGCCCGGGTAACCACCGATCAGGACCACACACTCACCGCGCGTTTGACTCTCGTCCTGTTCCAACCGAGTGATCAGCAGGTCCAGGTCTCCGCGTAAAACCGTTTCAAATTTTTTGGTCAACTCCCGGCACAGCACGACCTCTCTATCCGACCCGAAAACATTTCGCATATCGTGCAGACTGGCAAGGATTCGATGATTGGATTCGAAGAAGATCATGGTTCTGCATTCTCGCGATAACCGCTCAAGCCGCTTGAGCCGGGAAGCATGCTTTGCGGGCAGAAACCCCTCAAAGGAAAACCGGTCTGGCGGTAATCCCGCTACGCTGATTGCCGCGGTCAAGGCGCTCGGGCCCGGCACAGGAATGACACTGAAACCTTCATCAACCGCGGCTCGCAATAATCTGAAACCGGGATCAGAAATCAATGGTGTCCCCGCATCCGAGACCAACGCAATGGATTGCCCTTGTGCAAGTCGCTGCAAGAGCGCAGGGATACGCTCATCTTCGTTGTGCTCATGGACCGAAATCAGCGGAGTATCGATTTCATAACGCGCCAACAATACCTGGCTGTGCCGCGTATCCTCCGCCGCAATCAAATCCACCTCACCGAGCACACGAACTGCACGATAGGTCATATCTTCCAAATTGCCAATCGGAGTGGCTACAATAAAGAGTGTTGCTTTTTGCATGCACAAACACCAGTGATTAATCCGGGTAGGTTATCATTTCACTGTTCCAGCTACATGGTGGCCTCAATGAGTGACAGCCCGGCGCATCAATCCGCCCGATGGGCACCCCTGCTTGCGATTCTTCTCACTGCATGCGCGACTTCGCCGCCGGAAAAGAGCCGTGAGAGATCGGTGGCTCCGGGTTCCATGGCCGTTTTTGAAGAGCAACAAGGGCGACACCTGGAGGCTGCAGAGCTCTGGCTTCAGGCAGCCGATAATGCTCAGGGCCGAGAACAGAGTGTATTTGTGCTCCGTGCCGTCGGAGCGCTTGAATCTGCCGGTGAGCCGCAGCAAGCCTGGGCGCTGCTGGATCGCATAGAGGAAGGTCTTCTCAGCGCGGAGGATCTGTCGCTGCTGTCTCTTTCCAGGGCCGAAAACGCCTTGTTCAATGGCAATTTTGAAGCGGCGAATCGTGCGCTCGATGCGGCCCGCGGTGCGTTGCCCGCAGGCCAGATTTCGCGATTTTCCGCCATACAGGACAGCTTGATCCGCATCAATGCAGATCCGGTAAAGCAATTGGTGGGCGAGGTCGCCATTAATCTTAATGTCCTGGATCCCAAAGACCCCGTCGCGATCTCACAGTTTCTCAAAAAATTCGAACACGTCCCGCTTTCAATACTCCAGACTGCAGCGGAAACCACTGGAACCACCTCTCTGTCAGGCGCCTGGATCCGGTTCATCATCGCGATAAGGCAGGGTCTGGTTTCGGTTTCAGGCATACACGAAGCGGCCAGGGTCTGGGCGAACTCAGAGTCGGACCATCCGGTGTCCCGAGAAAATTTCCTGCTTTCCGCCGAGCACTATCGGGCCGAATTCCGCAGTCCGGGGCAGGTCGCTGTCCTGCTCCCAACCCAGACCCCCTATGGGCGCGCAATTGTTGATGGACTGCTGAGCGCATATCTCGACGACCCCGGGGAAATCTCGCTGAGAATCTATAACAGCGGCGAATCCGAATTCGACGCACTTGCCCGCTATCGTGAGGCCATCGGCCAGGGGGCAGAGTGGATCATAGGGCCCATACGCCGCCCATCGGTGGAAACGGTACTCGCGGCAAGGGAACCTGGCTTGCCTTTACTGCTGCTCAATACCTCAGAACCGTATCAGGAACGCGAGGGCCAAAGCGAAGTATTCCAGCTTTCCCTGTCCCAGGAAGACGAAGCCCGAGCCGTCGCAGAGAAAATGCTCGAGCGAGGTCATGAAAGGGCCATCACACTGGCCTCGAACAATCGCACAGGCCTCAGAACACAAGGGGCATTTACCGATTTCTTTGAATCAGGCGGCGGCCAAGTGATCGACAGCGCGACGTTTGAAACCTCAAAAAATGATCACAGCGAGGAGATGACTCAACTCCTACGCATCGATGAAAGCCGAAACCGAAAGGATGCACTGCAAAGCCTGCTGGGCCTGAGTCTATCCTTCGAATTCCGCCTTCGCCGTGATTTCGACGCTTTTTTCCTGTCCACAACACCAGAGCAGGCGCGACAAATCCGGCCGCAACTCAAATTTTTTGAAGCCGGACGGGTGCCGATTTTTGCAATGGGTCGGGTCTACGATGGACTCAATCGTCAAGTTGCTGACCGGGATCTGGATGGCATTATCCTGCCCGCGAGCAATGCACAAATAGAAATCAGCCAGGGGGGCGTATTACCCGATATCGTCAGCATCCAGAAAGGGCGGTGGCTGAATTTTTTTGCATTAGGCCAAGATGCCTGGGCGCTCGTGAGCCGTGTGGGCCTGCTCGAACTTGACCGGGATTTGAGTTTTGATGGCGCAACCGGTTCATTGTCCGTCGGCCCGGGAGGCGCAATCATCAGGTCTCCTGGCTGGGTGAAATTTTCCCGGGGCAAACTTACACCGGTCACCTGGCCCACCGATACGGAATGAACACAAGGCACAAAGGCCAAGCGTGGGAGAAGCGCGCGAAGCGTTATCTTCGCAGCCAGGGCCTGAGCAGCCTCGCGACCAACTTCAGCTGTCGGTTTGGCGAATTGGACTTGATCATGCGCGATGATCCATGGATTGTATTTGTGGAAGTCAGGTATCGGAACACGGAAAAATACGGCGGCGGGCTCGAGAGTATTGACAATCGGAAACAACAGCGCATCATTCAATCTGCCCAATGTTTTTTGGCAAAGCACCCCATGCACGCCACGAGCCCGTGTCGCTTTGATGCCGTAACCATCGGCATCGTCGGTGGAACGCAGAAAATTTCTTGGATAAAAGACGCATTCAATTGCGGGACAGGTTAAACAATGAAAAAGTTCAAACCCCGTTGCAAGGCAAGTCACGAGAAGCTCACGAAACTGGCAAGGCTCGGCCTTGTGTATGGCCTGGTTGTGCTGCTGTTGAGCGGTTGCGCCGCAGTTATCATCGGCGGGGCTGCCGTGGCCACGGTTGTCGCGACCGATCGGCGATCTGCGGGAACCGTGCTGGACGATCAAACCATCGAGATCAAGGTCGGCGATCACATCTATGCTGCCGAGCAAATTGGCGATCAAGACCATATCAAGGTAGAGGTCTACCAGGGCGTTGTTCTGCTGGTTGGAGAAGTCAGTGACGAAGCCAAGCGACAATTGGCCAGTCAGCGCGCGGCGGAAGTGGAGGATGTCGAGCGGGTCGTGAATGAACTGGACCTGGCTACCCGGGCCAATGCCGGCGAGATGCTGGATAACACATGGCTCACGACCAAGGTCAACACCGTCCTTGTGAAAGAAAACCCGGTCGAAGGCTTTGATGCCACGCGCATCAAGGTCGTCAGCTCAAGAAACAACGTGTACCTGATGGGACTTGTCACACGTGATGAGGGGGACAAGGTCACGGAAATCGTGCGTAATATTTCCGGCGTGGAAAAAGTCGTAAAAGTATTCAGTTACATGGATTGAACAGGAGTCACGCCGCGTCAAAAAACGCGACATTTAGCCCGGCCATTAAAACAGCGGTGTAGACACCGGCGGCAAGGTCATCAACCATGATCCCAAACCCACCGTCATAACGTTCTTCCAGGGCGCTGATAGGCCAGGGCTTGATGATGTCAAAAAAACGGAAAAGAACAAACGCCGGAATTAGCCAAAGCGGATGAGCCGGCAACCAGGCGGTGGCAAACCAGAACCCAACCATCTCATCCCAGACCACACCACCGTAATCTTCAACGCCAAGCTTTTTGGTGGCGTATTCGCAAATCGGTATTCCGGCCAGGAAAGCAGCCGCGAGAAACCAGAATTCCCAGCGACCCGTTTCGGACTGAAGCCATATCGCGACGGGTAAGGCGGCAAGGGTGCCCATGGTCCCCGGCGCTCGGGTCAGCAGCCCCGAGCCGAAACCGAAGGCCAGGAACCCGAGTGGAGTTCGAAACGCAATGCGTCGGGCCTCCTGGAGAAGGAGATCACCCTGCTCTTCAGCCTCTGGCCTGGGTTCTTGCTCTGTCATCTGAAATGCTCATGTCCGGATCGCTGCGGAACATATTCACCCCCACCGGGCTTGAGACATCGAACGCGATCGTCCCGGG
>CAXQNK010000069.1:0-10984 GCA_964225175.1 Candidatus Nitrosopumilus sp.
GTCCCGGGTGCCCTCATCCATCATGGCCAGCGCAAAACCGCCTGTGCCCAGCGTCCCGAATTGATCTTAGGCAAACCCCGCATCAAACTGCAATGCAACGATTACGACAGGCACCGCGTGGCGTTCAGCCAGCACCACCCGCAAACCGTTATCCAGTTCGGCGCGCTGCACCTCCGGAAAGACCAGCTCAGGCATCGCCCCGACCTCAGGCAGGCCCGCACTCCGGTCAACCGTACTCTCGACGGTTTCGAAATCTCCAAAAGGCAGCACTTCCAGCCGATGACGGCCGAGACTCAGCCACTGGCTGGCTGTTGCCCGCACGGTCTCTGGGCTGGCCTCGTTCAGCCACTCCAGCCGCGTGCGATAAAACCCAGGGTCGCCCGCATAGAGCTCTCCCTGCGCGAGGGTCACGGCTTTGCCGCTGAAACCGCCAATGCGCTCAAGTCCACGGACCGTCGAGGCATTGGTGCGTGTTTTGACCCGCTCCAACTCCTCCTCAGTGGGTCCTTCGGCCAGGAACCGGCTCACTTCACGGTTGATGATGGCATTAACTTCCTCCAGGGAGGCGTCTGGCTGCAGGGTTGCATCGATGTTGAAAATGCTGACCAATTCGTGGCTTTGCACCCAGGTATAGAGGTCGACAACCAGCGGTTTTTTGTAAATCAACTCCTGGTACAGGCGCGAATTCTTACCAGAGCCCAGCACATCTGCCGCCAGATCCAGCTCCACGGCTTCGCGCGTAGTTCTCCCGGGCGCGACCCACTGGTGGTAAACCCTGGCCTGTGGCACCCGGTCATACATGACCTCGTAGGTATCGTTCATCCGGCTCGGCACGTTGGCCTTGGGTTGAACAACGGGGGGACCGGATTCGATGTCCCCGAAATATTTCTGGGTAAGCGCCCGTGCCTGCTCAACCGTGACATCACCGGCAAGAACCAGTACTGTGTTGGCCGCGCCGTAATAATCCTTGAACCATTGGTGCACCGTTTCCAGATCGGCTGCATCCAGGTCTTCCATTGAGCCGATGGTGTCATGACGGTAGGGATGACCGGGCGGGAACAGTCCTTCAAGCTGTCGGTAGCTGGCTTTTCCATAGGGCTGATTGTCCCCCTGTCGTGTCTCGTTCTGAACCACACCACGCTGGTTATCCAGCTTTTCCTGGGTGACCGCTCCGAGAAGATGACCCATCCGGTCAGACTCCATCCACAGCGCCATTTCCAGCGCCGGGGTCGGCACGGTCTCAAAGTAGTTGGTGCGATCAAACCATGTCGTACCGTTCATGCCCGTGGCACCCACCTGCTCAAAGGGCTCGAAATACTCGCCGTCATAGTTTTCCGAGCCATTGAACATGAGGTGCTCAAACAGGTGCGCGAAACCGGTCTTTCCTTCCGGCTCGTTCTTGGAGCCCACGTGATACCAGATGCTGACCGCAACGATGGGCGCCTTGTGGTCCTCGTGCACGACCACGGTCAGGCCATTGTCGAGGGTGAATTTTTCATAGGCGATGTCGATATCGGGCATGGCTGCAAGTGACAGCGTCGAGGCCAAAAGGCTGCATGTCGCGAGCACTTGGGTGAACGGGAATCGTCTCATCGGTAACTCTCCTAACTGTTTTTTGTTAACGATGCGCACTTTAAGTGATTCAGCGCGAGTAAAAAGAGCCAAAAGTCATGGCCCGCGTTTACCTGGATAGGGTCGAAGCAATGGACCGCGGTCATGGTCATCAGTTTAATGCCCGAGTCCCTGGAAGCGCCATGCGGCGGGTCGCCCCTCGACGAGATGCCAGCTGATACTCGTTACTTGCGGTTTGCCAATGTCCGCGCAAGGCGTGTAACTTTGGTGGCCTGACACTTTTTTCCGAGAAACAACTCGCCACCCCTCACCCCGATGAATGATTCGGGGTACCAAGGAAATGACCATGCGATCACGACAGCCCGTTCAAACTTATCCCATCCATTTCCCGGATGCATCGTGATACGTCACCTAGAGGCCGAATGGATTGAAACTCAACCGCTGTAAAAACATCAGGGATCTCGAAATCCTCGCCCGAAGGCGGCTACCCGCGCCGATTTACCATTACATGGCGGGTGGCGCGGACGACGAGTGGTCGCTCACCCGGAATACCGAGGCCTTTAATCATTACGAGCTACGGCCTCACCAATTAAATAACGTCGCAGATGTTGATCTTTCCACGAAACTCATGGGCATACCGCTCTCGATGCCCCTAATTCTATCACCCACGGGCATGTCGCGGCTGTTCCATATGGGCAAGGAGCAAGCCGTTGCGCAGGGGGCAGCAAAGTTCGGAACGTTGTACAGCCTCTCGACCATGGGCACAGCCACTATCGAGGAAATAGCGGCGGTGGCAGATGGACCAAAAATGTTCCAGATATACATCTTCAAGGACCGGGGACTGACCACCGAGTTCGTGGAGCGCTGTAAGGCGGCCAAGTATGACGCGCTGTGCCTGACGGTGGATACGCCGCTGGCCGGCAATCGCGAACGCGATTTTGTGCACCGGATGACCCTGCCGCCGCGATTCGGAATTCGTGCCCTGCACAGTTTCTTCAGCCACCCCGGATGGATGCTCCAGCTGCTGCAGGATGCAGATTTCTCACTCAGAAATGTTGTCCACCGCGTCGATGCCATCGGTTCAAGCATCATGGGGGTGGTGGACTACGTGAACAGCCAATTTGACAGAACCCTGACTTGGGACGATGCCGCGTGGCTGTCCGAACAATGGCCCGGACCCCTCGTGATCAAGGGTCTGCAAACCGCCGAGGACGCTCGATACGCGGTAGAGATCGGCGCCCGGGCCGTGATGATTTCCAACCACGGCGGCCGGCAACTTGAATCAACCCCAGCACCCATCGATTGCGTCACTGCCATGCGAGACGAGGTGGGCGATCGACTCGAACTCATAGTCGATGGCGGAATCCGGCGAGGCACGCACATCATGAAGGCGCTCGCCCTTGGCGCAGACGCCTGCTCTATCGGCCGTCCCTATCTTTACGGTCTGGCGGCGGCCGGCCAACCGGGGGTGGAGCATGCCCTGGGCATTTTCCACGAGGAATTACTCCGGAACATGGCGCTTATCGGTTGCCGCTCTGTCTCCGAACTGACGCGCCAGAAGATTCAGAGCACTGCCCCTTATGCCCCATAATCATGGCGCGGGATTCCCCTCGGCGATGTCTCGTGCAAATGACCATGCCGATTCATCCCGCATCGACGGGTCTGGACCCAATCCAGATAAACGACACTATCAGTGTCCACACGCCGCAGATCACCAGAACCCGGGTCAGTGCCACGCATGCGCATTGGCAATGCCTATTCTCTAAGCATCTTCTGTGCCGCGGCGTTCACCATTTTGATTTTTCCATTTTCGAGCAAAACGTCTATGGTGTGATACTCGGTCAGTTCGCTGCCATCTGCTGCTTTGGACGTCACGATCGATCCCGTGGCCAACCACTCCTCCATGACGCCGTCAGCATTTTCACCGTCATTGGCGATGACCCAGTAGACGCGCCATTTAGGGTTTGAAGCCTCGATCCAGGCCGCAAGGAACTCCTTCTGGGCCGCAGAGCCGGATATCGTCTCCCCTGTCGGTGCAATACCCCGGAAATCATCGGAATTCATTGCCGCAATCTTTTCAAAATCCCGATCATTGTGGGCCTGCAGATACTCAGTCCAGATCTCAATGTTGGCGACGTCACCTGCAAAAAGTGGTTTCGACGAACCATCTTCAAACTGCTGCATACCAATAGCGGTGCGGGTCTCGCTGCTTTCATGATGTTCTCCGTGCGCGAATGAACCCGCCAGAAGCAATGCCAATGCCATAAAATGTAAGGTTTTCAATTGCTCTCTCCCTGTATGCCCCTGTAGTGGGTCGCCACTACCATACCGCAAAATCGTTCCCCTCTCGGATCGTTTGGTGCGGCGCGGGGGGAAAGCGATTGAATTCATTGCGCTTGCATGACTTCTTTTCGATGAAAGCAGAAGGTCGCATGGCCTCACGCCAACCCTGTGACAGGGTCGCACTGTTCACAGCCCCGCCCTTGCGGGACTCAATAGTTCACCAAACACATTCTCTGATTGATTACCATAACCTGCGGGCAATCCAGTCCGCGCCAGAGAGACGTATGGATTTGAGGAACCTGATTTGGCATACGATTACATCATAGTAGGTGCCGGTTCGGCGGGATGTGTTCTCGCCAACCGCCTGTCGCACGATCCGGACAAACGGGTTTTGCTCCTCGAGGCCGGCCCGCCAAATGATGCGCTGTCCCTGAAAATGCCCGCAGCGGTGCTCTCAAACCTCAAAAGCAACAGGCACAATTGGGCATTCAGGGGCGAAGCGGAGCCTGAATTGAACGGGCGCAGCCTGCAACATGACCGGGGCAAGACTCTGGGCGGGTCGTCCTCGATAAACGGAATGGTGTTCATACGGGGGCACGCGCTTGACTATGAAGGCTGGCTAAGGGCCGGATGCGATGGCTGGGGGTATGCCGACGTACTGCCTTATTTCAAGCGCATGGAGAACTATTCTGCCGGCAGCGATGCGTTTCGAGGCACACACGGCCCACTGCATGTGCACCGTGCACAACCCGGCGACCCCCTCTCCCTGGCCTTCCTGAGGGCAGGACGAGAGGCGGGCTACCCCGCCAGCGAAGACCTCAGCGGGTTTTGCCAGGAGGGGTTCGGCGTTTCTGATCGAACCGTCTTCAAGGGAGAGCGGTGGAGCACCGCGCGCGCCTATCTCGACCCGGCTCTCGGCAGGCCGAATCTATCCGTCCGTACCGGATGCCGGGTGGAGCGGGTGTTATTGAAAGATGGCCGGGCTGTGGGCGTGGTCTGCAGTTCACAAGGCGAGGTGATGACACCTCGCGCCCGTTCAGAGGTTATTCTCAGCGCGGGCGCCGTCGGTTCGCCTCAGATCCTGATGCTCTCGGGCATTGGACCCGGGGGACATCTGCAAAGTCAGGGAATCGAGACCGTCATGGATCTACGCGGAGTCGGCGAGAACCTGAATGACCATCCGGATTTCGTACTCAAGTACACCAGCCTCAAACCGGTTTCGTTTTGGCCCAAAACGAGACCCATAGCCAAACTCGCTGCCGGCATCCAGTGGTTCACGACTCGCAGGGGGATCGTCGCCTCGAACCTGTTCGACGCGGTGGCCTGCGTGCGCTCCGCTGCGGGGATCGAATATCCTGATCTGCAGTTGATCATTACACCCATTGCGGTAGACGACCAGACCTGGACACCGATCCCTGAGCATGCTTTCCAGATTCATGTCGGCCTGATGCGCCCCTACAGTCGAGGCCAGGTCACGCTGCGCGACGCGAACCCGATGAGCGCACCCCGCATCCTGGCGAACTATCTGCAGGACCCGCGTGACCGCACAGCGATGCGTTCAGGTGTTCGACTCATTCGCGAATTGGTTCATCAGCCTGCATTCTCTGGTCTGCGCGGGGACGAAATCTTTCCTGGAGAATGGGCACAAACCGACGCGCAGCTTGATGAACACCTCAAAAGTCACATCAACACCCAATGGCACCTGTCCGGGACTAATCGAATGGGGCGACGAGAGGACCAAACTGCCGTGGTGGATAGCGCGGGGCGGGTACACGGGATTGATGCGCTCAGAGTTGTAGATGCATCGATCATGCCGATGGTCACCAACGGTAACACCAACGCGCCCACGATCATGATCGCGGAGAAACTGAGCGACGCGGTGCTTGGCAGACCACCCTTGCCGCGGGCCGAGTCCGAAGTTTGGCTGAATCCGGATTACGTCTCCAGCCAGCGCTGACCGGCCTGCAACAAACTTCCTGGGATCTGGGTGCGCAACTGCGCGAATCAAGCGCCCGTCAGCGGCATGAGCAAGTCATGTCAAGTGCGAAATCATTCGTTAGAGACTTCAAACCCGAGCTGAGCCAGTTTATTCAGAATTTCGACTTCCACATTGATCGCTGAAACCGCGTGGGCATTGAACTCACGCCGGACCGGGTACCCTCCCCTGAGTTGCTCGAAAAGCTCGGTTTGGTCACGCAATGCCCGGTCGTCAACATCAATTCGGTACGTTGCCAAGACAGCCTCGGCGAGCACCTCCTCACTGCTCTTTCCCAAGCCATTGATTTCAATTAGCGGGTGCGCGGGCGATTCCACGGACGAGGGCTTCCAATCGTCGATTCCCAGCCCGAAGAAGCGACTGACGGCCCGAACGCTCGCCGTCGTACCCCTGGCCTTGCCATCGCGCGAGTAACCTGCAATGTGCGGGGTGGCTAAATCCGTCATTTGCAGCAACCCAATGTCCAGATCCGGTTCGTGTTCCCAGCAGTCAATCACCAGGCCGCTCACCACGCCGGTGCTTCGCGCCCGTTTGACCGCCGCTGTTTTGAAAATCTCTCCGCGGCTGGTGTTGATCAGCCACGGGCATCTGGTCAAGCCCAGAAGAAACGCGGAGTCGACCATGTGATGGGTCTTGTCTGCACCATTCATGTTCAGCGGCACGTGAAAGGTGATGATGTCCGCGCGCTCCAACACATCCTGCAAGGGAACAAATTTTGACGGACCCTCCGCCCGCTCTCTGGGCGGATCGTTGAGCAAAACATTCATGCCAAGAGTCTCGCAGGTTCTTGCTACCCTGGAGCCCACTTGCCCAACACCGACAATGCCGATGCTCATCCCCTTCAAGGAGGCCCCCTCGCGCCGCGCAATAGCAAACAGCGCCGAGGCGATATACTGGTTGACGCTCTCGGCATTGCACCCGGGCGCGTTGGACCACTTGATACCCGCTTCCTCGCAAAACTTCGCATCGATGTGATCGAAGCCGATCGTGGCCGTGGCGATATATTTCACTTTTGAACCGGCCAGATTTTCCCGGCTGCAACTCGTTCGAGTCCTGGTAATCAGGGCATCAGCGTCAGAAATCGCGTCCTTTGTGGTCTCTCGACCGGAGAGATAAATGACTTCAAAATACGGCTCTAAGACTCCGTTTATATACGGTATTTTATCGTCTATGATGATCTTCATCAGGTTTTTCCGAGTCTTGCTCCCAGGTAAACTTTTTGATGACCATACACCACGTCTCGACAACTCACCGCGGAGCTTATCGATTCAATTGCGCTTCACGGTGTCAACCCGTGGCTGGCGACAATGGCCCAAAAATCAAACACGCAGGCGCTTTCCCGATTCCGGCCCCAAGGCGCGCTGCAAAGCTCAATAATTGAACCTGGCCCTGTGCGCCCACAGGCCCAACGCCGGATTGGATATAAAAAAGATTTCCTCGCCGTCGGGACGCGTATTGCGGCCCTGCTTGAGGTTGTTCAAATCGTATCTCTCCAACACCTCGTCAATATCGGCGTAGTTATACCCTACGCCTTCAATATCTGCCCTAGTGAGATTTTCCGGACCTTTGCCGGGACAATAGGTGATACTGAACCTGCCCTCGGAAGACCCATGGATCAGGTGCGCCGCCGCAGCCAGGTTATGCGCCAGGTCCTCGTTTTCTCCCACCATTTTCAGGGTATGCGAGGTACCGAAATAACCATATTTCCTGATCAGGAGATCTATTTCCCGATCTTCACCGAACTCAACCAGCCCCGGCGCCAGCACGATCAGTTCCGCTCCGTCCGCCATTGCCATACGCGTTCGGTAAACACTCTTGTTGCCCAGCCAGGTGCTCTTGAATTCCGCCGGGTCCAGCCACACCATCGCCTTCTCGATCGGCTCATCTAGCATCTCGAAATTGACCTGCCGCGACAAACTGGCCGCCTTGTCGAATACACTGAAATCGTCTCCGATGAACATTCCGTAAGTCTGCAGGTCACCCGCATCATTCAGGCCAACCACGGTTTGAACATAGAGGATCGGTAAATGAGCCGCGATGTTCTCCGAGGCATAGTTGAAAATGCGCCGAACCGGCGTATCCGCATGGCCCATCATTCTCTCCATGCCATAAACCGCACCAATATAATGGCTCTTGTGGATGGCCTCGGTGCCGCCCGTGCCAATGAATATGTTCTTATTGTAGTTGGCCATGCCAACCACCTCGTGCGGGACGACCTGGCCGATAGAGATGATCAGGTCATAACCGCCTTCGATCAGCATGCGGTTAACCTGTGCGGGCCAGGTAAAGTCACACGCACCTTCCGTGACCTCGCGGACGAAGTCAGCGGGGACCTCGCCAAGCGTCACCACGTCATTGCGCCAATCATGGTCCCGAAACAGTGCTCTTGGCGTTTGACCAAACATGTGCGAAATCTGTTCATCGGTCATCGGCGTGTGCGTACCCAGTGCCGGCAGCACATCCGTCAGGGCATCGCCGCAGTATTCCCAGCAGAATTCAGTCAGTTCGCCCGACCGTGATGGCAGGCGCGTGTAGTCAGGTGGAATGGCGAGCACCTTGCCACGATGCCCGAGTTTTTCGAGAGCCGTGACCATGCCGTGTTTTAAATCCTCGGCGGAGAGCGAGGTATCGACAGAACCAGTTTCGTAATAAATCATATCGGTGATCCAAAATTCAATTCACCACGTGGCGAGACGGCTCGTTCCGAATGCCGGCGACAATGCGCGCCCGAACCCGCATCGGGTTGACTTATTTGCCTGGCCATCTTCCTCACCCCTACTGAGTCTGACAACCCGGGAGCACCCTGAATAACCCGGCGTTTTTACAATCGCGCCAGCCCCCCGGACATTTCGCCTGCTGGCATGGTCCAGTTCGCTGTGATCGACCTCCCGGTATTCTAGCTTTGAATCGAAGGCTTTGCGGCAACCCACTCAAGTTCAGGCGCGGGGCTTATTTTCGGCAGTACCGAAGGGCCTGAAAAGATGCCTGTCGGCGCAACAGACCCGTACCCGCCGAGTTGGCCATGGCGGCAGTACCTTGCAGAGACTCAGCAAGGTATCAGCACGTGCTCTGCATGGGTTTTATATTCGCCTGCGCAACCATGAACCAGACTAGCTTGGCAGCCGGGCGCCTGAACTCGGCACGATGCTCACCCAGGATCCGTGATTGAACGCAGCTGGCTCGCTGCCTCCTCTGGCGTGATGTCGCGCTGGGGTTCAGCGAACATTTCAAAACCAACCATGAACTTTTGCACCGTCGCGCTCCTGAGCAAGGGCGGATTAAAGTGAGCGTGGAGGCACCAATGACTGCTGTCCCTGCCGGGTGGCGCATAGTGCCAGCCCATCGAGTAGGGGAATGGCACTGCGAAAAGCCGATCGTAGGTTCTTTGCAGTCGACTGATGATCGTACCCAGGTCACGTCGATGCGAAGCATCAAGTAACGCCAATTCCGCCACCGGTTCAATGGGCAGTAACAAGGTTTCGAAGGGCCAGATGGCCCAGAAGGGCACCACGACCAGCCAGTGTTTTGTGCGCAGGACAAGCCGCTCGCCCGATTCGAGTTCGCGCTGCGCGTAGTCGTGCAATAAAAGCGAATCGTTTCGCTCAAAGTAGGCCCGCTGTTGTTCGTCCTCGCGCCGGACCTCTTCGGGAATGTACTCAGTCGCCCAAACCTGGCCGTGCGGATGTGGATTACTGCAGCCCATCATCTCGCCGCGATTTTCAAAAACCTGGACCCAGCTGAATTCCTTGCCCAGCTCATTGATTTGTTGTACCCAGGTTGCAACCACGGCATCAAGCGCCTCGGCGGAAAGATCGCCCAGCGAATGATCATGACGCGGCGAATAACAAATGACACGGCAAGTGCCGCCCGCATCGGAGGAAACGAGTAAATCGTCATGCGGCTTGGCATTGATTGTCGGCCCGGGCAACAGAGCCGGATAATCATTGTCGAAGACATGGGTATCGCAATACGCCGGGTTCAGCTCCCCGCTTGCACGCATATTCCCCGGACACAGGTAACAGTTCGGATCATACTGCGGTTGCGACGGAGCACTTGGCGCCTCCACTCTGCCCTGCCACGGACGCTCGGTTCGGTGTGGCGAAACAAGCACCCAACTGCCGTTCAACACGTTGCGGCGTCGTTGCGGTTGTTCCGCGCAATCTTTTTGGTCCATGCCTTCAGCCCCCCTGCCGGTCATCGATCACCCGGACACCCGGCGCTGGTGTTGCGTGAATAAACCGCGCCTCGATGCCGCTCGCGGCACGATAAGCATCGGCAACGGCAGACTTTATTTCGGCGAGCCGCGCTGATTCTATGAGCGCTACAACACAACCTCCGAAGCCACCACCCGTGATGCGCGAGCCGTATACGCCAGCCTGGGCGCCCAGCGTTGCGCATGCATCAACCAACGCATCCACCTCAATACAGCTGACCTCATAGTCGTCGCGCAAGCTTGCGTGGCTGGCGTACATTAACTCACCTGCCAGGTTCCAGTCTCGAGCAACAACAGCGTCCACCGCCCTAAAGGTGCGTTCGACCTCGCTGACCACGTGCCGTGCACGGCGAAAGCCCAACGCATCCAGTTCCTCCCGTCGAGCATCGAGCTCATGCATGGACAAGGCCCGCAGCGGTTGACCAAGGACCGCCGCCACGTCTTCGCACTGCCGACGGCGCCTGGCAAAGGGTGAGTCCGTGAGCTGGTGTTTGACGCGACTGTCTATAATCAAGACCGATATGGAAGGCTCGGCAAACGGCACCTGGAGGGTCTCACGGCTGGCACAATCGAGCAGCAGCAAATGCGCTTCCCGCGCCAGGACGATGGCCGCCTGGTCCATGAAGCCACAAGGCATCCCCGCATATTCGTTCTCCGCTTGTTGGCACAGGCGTATTTTCTGCCAGGGCTCCAATGGCGCATCGCAAACGTTCTCAAGCAAAGTCGCAAACGCCACTTCCAGCGCGGCACTGCTGGACAGTCCTGCGCCTCGGGGAAGGTCACTCACCAATATCACGTCCATCCCGGGGGGATGCATGCCGAGCTTCTGGCACAGCGCGACGACGCCTGTGACGTAAGCGGCCCAGCCGCTCTCCCGAACCGTGTCTGAGATCGGAAGAGCGTCGTGTAGGGAAGAGTGT